>JAIXWS010000111.1 GCA_027491165.1 Sphingobacteriales bacterium
GTTGATATGAATTATGCTTCCAATGAGCCCAAAGGTGATGATTGCTTAGCTTACCCTAAAATTAATTTTAGCAAAAACAACGAAGGCGCTAAACTATTTGCACTCTTCCAAAGCCATAACGAGGTGGATATTTGGGACTATGCAGGTGGTATGCCTTTTTTGGCTAAATATGCTGAATATGCAACCTTTCCTGGTCCAGCCGTTTCTACTCCAGCAATTTATGTGCCATCCACTCTTAATTATGGAAACGTTGTAGATCCAATATACCCTGATATAAGTATTTTCCTCTCTCAAAAAATGGTAGATTGGTATCCCTTTTCGCTACCTGGTCCTTTGTTTAAAAAAGCGGGCGATAATGTTATTAACGAAGAAATAAAAGCATTAAGTATATCGCCAAACCCCTTTAGCGATAAAGAGCTATTTCTCATCAACGCTGGCGATGCCACAGAACGCTACACCGTTCGCTTTAGCAGTGCCGAAGGCAAAATGCTGCTGACCAAAGAGGGTACAGTTGCCGAGCTTAATGCTGCACTGCGTCTGCTACAAGGGCAAAACTTAGCAGCAGGAATGTACTTTGTAAACATAGCCAAAGGCAAAGTAGATTTGCAACAATTTAAAATTGTGAAACACTAATCACCTTTTAATCTCGTCATTGCGAGGAACGAAGCAATCTTATACTATTGCTTCGTTCCTTTCGAATTAAATCTCTTTTTTTTATGAAAAGTCTATATACAATACTCCTATTTTCAATTTTCAATTTTCAATTTTCAATTTCCCAAGCCCAATCGGTACGCGTGTTTTCTAAAACGGGTATCCTAAAAGGCACTTACAGTACCGTAACTGCGGCATTGGCCACCACTATCGATGGCGACAGTATGATACTCAGTGCGCATACCTTTAAGGAAAGCCGGCTAAAGGGCAATTATTCGGTAGTGTATCAAGGTACAATTGCAGGTGCTGATACCACTATCATTGATGCAATGGGCAATGGATCGGTATTTGATAGATGCCTTGGCAAAATAAGAGATGTAATTGTTCAAGGTGGAAAATATATTCCTCCTCCAGGGGGTAGCCAAGGTATGGGAATTTATAATTATGATGGTTTTTTACACTTAACTGGCAGTACCATAATCCGAAATAACTATGGTTATGGACATGGTGGATGCATTTTATATGATGGAATAATTGATGAAAATGTGAAAATTTATAATAACAAAACAGATCGAGGAGTTGGAGGAGTTTATGGAGGGAATACACTATTTATAAAAGACAATGTCAAAATTTATGGTAATTATGGAAATTTTGGAAGTGCAATTGCACTTATGGGGTCCAATGGAAATGCAGCCTTAAAAAAGAAACTAGATATTTTAGGAAATGCATTGATATCAAATAATAATTGTGATTCTAATAGTACGATTTTTTTTGGTGATAAGGGATGTATGGTTACTATAGAAAATGTCACGATTATTAACAATAAATCCAAGAATAATAAAGCTGGCGCCATATTTGCAAATTTGATACCTTCTTCACTTCCATTTGATTCAATTGGCGTTCCTAATATTAGTATAAAAAACACCCGAATTTATAATCCAAAATTAGATGGAACACGAATTCCCGAGATCTTTTTAGGCTATAATGGAAAACCAATTAAATTCCACAGCGAGGGTTGCTGGTGGGGCAATAGCGATACTACGCGCTTAATAGTTGCAGAGGCGGGTACAGATTTTACGATGCCCAATTGGGCCGTAGCCAAATGGTACGGCCTGCCTTTTGGCACAAGCGGTAGCCAAGTGCGTGCCCAAATGCAACTCAATACGGGTGCGCCTTTGCCTCCTAATTGTTTCAAAGGTTTGGAGGGTAAATTTTCGGCAACAGCAGGTAGTTTTCCATCGCCCACTACGGTTATTAATGCGGGCAATTTAATCGCTAGCGATTATTATTATCCTGCATCGGGGCCTTTTGCTATCACGGCTTCGGTAGATGCTGATACCTTTCGTACGAATAATAAAGGGGCTTTGGGCATAAAAGAGCCAGGCTACACTTCGGTAAAGGTTTTTCCTAACCCCACAACAGATGAGCTGCACATTAGTAATTTGCCCGCAGGTATTACGCTACACATCTTTGATGCTAGTGGCCGTATCGTATTGCAGCGCGGTTATTTAGATGCTCAGCCCGAGCTTGTTATTCCTGTTGCCGATTGGCCAGCAGGTGTTTATACCATCAACCTTTACAACCAACAAGACCAATTGGGCACAGCCAGGTTTGTGAAGAAGTAAAAAGGATTTTTTATTGAGGATCTATGATTTTTGATTGCGCCATTTTGCAAATGTAGCCTAGGGTTCAAACCCTGGGAAAATGAAAAAAGAAAATCATTTCTACATCATAACAGCCTTTACAAATGAATAAAGCCTAGTGTACAAGCTAGGCTTTATCTGTATTATTTTAGAATCATACCTAATAAAAAAAACGCTTCGAAACTGTGACAGTAACGAAGCGTTTAAGGTATTAAAGCTTATCTTTAAAATTATACTTTGAAATGAGAGAAGGCCTTGTTGGCTTCTGCCATACGATGTGTATCTTCTTTTTTCTTCACTGCTCCACCTTCACCTTTTGAAGCGGCAACGATTTCATTTGCTAATTTATCAGCAATAGTTTTACCATTACGCTCGCGAGAGAAACGGATTAACCATTTCATGCTCAAAGATATTTTGCGGTCAGGGCGCACTTCCGAAGGAATTTGGAAAGTGGCACCACCAATACGACGGCTACGAACCTCTACTGCAGGTGTTACATTTACCAAAGCGCGCTTCCACACTTCGTATCCATCTTCGCTAGTGATAGAAGATACTTTATCTAATGCATTATAAAATGCACTCAAAACAACTGTTTTGTTTCCACCCCACATAAGGCAATTTACAAAACGAGTTACGTTTTTATCGTTGAATTTAGGATCCGGAGCTAAAGGGATCTTTTTGGCTTGTGCCTTCCTCATGTTCTATTAATGATATTAAATAGTGTAATTAAATTATTTTTTCTTAGCTTTTTCTTTCTTAGTACCGTATTTAGAGCGGCTTTGTTTACGGTCTTTTACACCCGCAGTATCCAATGCACCACGTACAATATGGTAACGTACCCCTGGTAAATCCTTAACACGACCACCACGAATCAATACGATGCTATGCTCTTGAAGATTGTGACCTTCACCTGGGATGTAGGCAATAACCTCAATTTTGTTCGTCAAACGTACTTTCGCTACTTTACGAAGAGCCGAGTTTGGTTTCTTTGGAGTAGTAGTATATACACGAGTACAAACACCACGACGTTGTGGACAAGCATCCAATGCACGAGATTTAGATTTCGCACGTATTTGCTCGCGACCTTTTCTTACTAATTGTTGTATAGTTGGCATTATCTTTCTTTGATCTAAAATTTCAAATGGATTGCAAAGGTAATTGCTTTATTCTAAAATGAACAAAATTTTTTAATTATTTTTTCGAAAAACGCATCTTTTTCATCAAAAAGCTGGAATAGGGCATCATTTAAAAGGGCGGATGCATTATTTGTTGCATAAAATAGGCACCATGCGAAGGGTCGAAGGCATATGTAAATACAAAGCCAAATACAGCACCCCACAAATGGGCATCATGGTTAATGTTATCGCGACGTTGTTGGGACATATAAATAGAATAGACAACATACAATACAGCAAATAGGATAGACCACATCGGCACAAAAAAGAAGGTAATTTTTAGCCAAGGGCTTGTGTAAACCATTGAAAATAAAACAGCTGATGTGCCTCCTGATGCCCCCAATGAACGGTAATAAGGATCATTGCGATGCTTGATAAAGGAGGGAATAGCTGAGGCCACCACACCGAAAAGATATAAAAAGAGATATAAATTTCGGTTGCCCAATAAGGCAAAATACTGCTCCACATAACTACCAATAAAATAAAGCGTCACCATATTGAAAATAAGGTGTTGCCAGTCGGCATGCACAAAACCATTGCTCAAAAAGCGGTAAAACTCGGCTGGGCTGCTCATGCGTTTGGGATACAACAACAGTTTATCCATTAATTGTCCATCGTTGAATGCCCAATACGAAACACCAATGGTTATAGCCAACAGGGCCAAAGTAAAAAATTCCATGTATCAGTTAATTGTTGTTTTTAAAGGTTTGTCAAAAAAGCCATTGTGTCTAGACCATCTGCAAAATCGCTTAAAGAAGGAATTTGTGCCGCCCCAAAAGGAATCGCGCCATTGGCCACTACACATTGTATGTCTTGGCTTTGTTTTAATTCCTTCATCAAGGCCATTTTGTCTTCATAATATCGGTAATGCAAAACGGCTACGGCCGAAAAGGGAACATCATTCTCCACCATGAGTACGCAATCATTACTGAGGTAAGGCACTTTATTCAGTAGATAAATGGCCAGATAATAATCGTAATTGTTACGGTATTTATTGTGGTTGATATAATCCCTATAAGGTTCAAATGCTTCGAAAAGTAGCTGAAAATCATAGCCCTTGGGTATACATATCTGGCTTACATTGCGGCAGCCCAATCCGAAATATAGAAAAACATCCTCGGCCAGAGCGGCTAATGCTTCTTTGCTTTCGCTGCCATCGAGTACAGCCACCGACGTGCGATTTTTGCGAATGATATGCGGATATTTTTCGAAATATTGCTCAAAATATCGGGCAGTATTATTAGTGCCTGTGGCAATATAAGCATCGCATTGGCGTAAATTGTCGGTCAATTGAATTTGTTGCAGCACTTCGTCATCCCATTCACTTAATTGTTGTAGCAAATGCCTTAGCAAAACACTGTCTTTGCTGGATAATTTTAAACGTAAACGATGCCCTGAGAGGTAGCCACATAAAAAGTCATGAAAACCAACCAAAGGAATATTACCTGCCATGGTGATGCCCACAATTTTAGCCTCGCCGACAGCAGGATAATTAGACATCCATTGATTTAGTTTATCTGCCTGTAAGAAATTAGTTACAATATTTTTAACAGCGATGTCTATTTGTGCTGCTGTAAACCATTGATTGCCTTGTACAGCCATCTCTTTGGCGCTTTCCCAATCCTCACTTTGGCCCTGCATATACTCGCCAAGCAACACCAAATAATCAATTTTCTCTTGTACGTTTTTCATCCGCTCTTTTTTTCTAACTGCGAAATTGTAACTTTGCGCCAACAAAATCAAACTATTATTTAGCAATGGCTATAAAAATAACTGACGAATGTATTAATTGCGGCGCTTGTGAACCCGAATGTCCTAATAACGCCATTTACGAAGGTGGTGTAGAATGGGCAATGGCCGATGGTACGGGTGTGAAAGGAATGTTTACCCTTACAGACGGTAGCAGCATCGAAGCCACCCAAAAAAACGATCCCGTTTCTAATGATGTCTATTTCATCGTTCATGATAAGTGTACAGAATGTCAAGGTTTTCATGAAGAGCCACAGTGTGCAGCAGTTTGTCCCGTTGATTGTTGTGTGCCCGATGAATTGTATCGCGAAACCGTTGAAGAACTTTTAGCTAAAAAAGATAGAATGCACTTGTAAAACCTTGCCTCATTATTTGTATAGCTACTACATTTTAAAATGCGTTTCTTTCGTTGGAACGCATTTTTTATTGGTGGTTAAAGGAGCTTGACGAAGTCCCTTTCAACATAGGTAGCGACTGAGGGTGCCATTCGGTTTCAAGCCCCCTCTGCAAGCGCAAAGCATTATTCGTTTTTCATTATTAATTATTCAGTAACTGCCTTATCTTGCAGCCCCTTTCAAGTCTATTTTATGTATCGTACACATCATTGCGGCGAGCTCCGCAGCAATCATATAAATGAGCCCGTAACCCTTAGTGGCTGGGTACAAACTGTTCGCAAATTTGGGAGCATCACTTTTGTTGATCTGCGCGACCGCTATGGCATTACCCAATTGGTTTTTGGAGAAAAATTCAATGCACAATTTGATTCAACGCCATTGGGTAGAGAGTTTGTATTGCAGGTAGAAGGTAAAGTCATTGAGCGCAGCAATAAAAACAGCAAAATTCCAACTGGCGATATCGAAATTGAGGTGGATGCTTTTAATATTCTCAACAAATCTGCCACCCCACCTTTTACCATCGAAGAAAATACAGATGGTGGAGATGAACTGCGCATGAAATATCGCTTTCTCGACCTGCGCCGCCCCACGTTGCGCCGTAATATGGAGTTGCGGTACAAGGTAAATCGTGCTGTGCGCAACTACCTGGATAGTAAGGGTTTTTGGGATATTGAAACGCCCTTTTTAATTAAATCTACTCCTGAAGGGGCCCGCGATTTTGTGGTGCCTAGCCGCATGAATGAGGGTCAGTTTTATGCTTTGCCCCAAAGTCCTCAAACCTTCAAGCAATTATTGATGGTAAGCGGTTACGACCGTTATTATCAAATTGTAAAATGCTTTAGAGATGAGGATTTGCGCGCCGACAGACAACCCGAATTTACCCAAATCGATTGTGAAATGGCCTTTGTGAAACAAGAGGATATTTTAGAAAATTTTGAAGGGCTATTTAAATTTGTGTTCGAAGATTTGAAAGGCAAACAAATTGAAGGGTCTTTCCCACGAATGACTTTTGATGATGCCATGTGGCATTATGGCAATGACAAGCCCGATATTCGTTTTGAGATGAAAATCCTAAACTTAAAAACACCCTTTGTCACCGCATCTGTGGCTGCAAATGCCCATGGAATTTATTGCGAAGCTTTACAGGGTGTTGATTTTAAAGTAACCAACGAGGCGGAATCTGTATTGGCTATTTGTGTGCCTAATGCCAGCGAGTATACCCGCAAACAAACCGACGAATTGACGGAATGGGTAAAGCGTCCGCAAATAGGAATGACAGGTTTATTGTTGATCAAATGCAATGCTGATGGTACTTTCAAAAGCAGTGTGGACAAATTTTTTGATGAAGAAAAACTAAAAAATATTGCAACTTTTTGTGGGGCACAAGCAGGAGATTTAATTCTATTGTTAGCAGGAAATGAATTGCGCACCCGCAAAGCCATTAGTGAATTGCGCCTAGAAATGGGCAATAAATTAGGCATGCGCCATCCCGATGAGTATAAACCGCTTTGGGTTATTGACTTTCCCCTCTTTGAATATGACGAAGAGGGCAATCGTTGGGTAGCGCGTCACCATCCCTTTACCTCACCTAAGCCTGAGCAAATAGAAGTGATGATCAACAACGACCCTAAAATTGCCAATGCTGCAGAATATTATAAGCATCCTTATAACGACATTAAAGCCAATGCATACGATTTGGTGTTGAATGGTACAGAAATCGGCGGCGGCTCTATCCGTATTTATCAGCGCGAATTGCAAGAAAAAATGTTTGCTGCTTTAGGCATGAGTACCGAAGAAGCACAAGAAAAATTTGGGTTTTTACTAGGCGCTTTTGAATACGGCGCTCCGCCACATGGTGGTATCGCTTTGGGTTTCGACCGTTTATGCGCACTACTGGGTGGTCAAGAAAGTATCCGCGATTTCATTGCCTTCCCCAAGAATAATGCTGGGCGCGATGTGATGATTGATGCCCCATCTGAAATTGATGATAAACAGTTTGCTGAGTTGAAATTAAAACTAGACTTGTAATTTTTTTTAGAGAAAAAATTGCAGCAGATAATAAAATTTATATCTTTACGAAGTCTTTAATTGATACTATGAAAAAAATATTTTTAGGTCTTGGATTTGCCCTGATGGCTAGTGTCTCCTTGGTGTCTTGCAGCAAGGGAGAATACAACTCGGGAGATTTGCAGAAAGGTAAAAATCCTTTTAATGAAGAAAATTATAAGCCAAAAGTGATACCAACGGGTACCTTTTCAGCTAAAGTTAACGGATCTTCTTATACGGCATCTATATCCAATGCCTATCTTACCGAAGTGGCTTCTATAAAATCTTTTTCAATTGTTGGCTATAAAACGATAACAACTGCACCTGACGGTATATTTTTATCGACAACTTCAAAAGATAAAGGGATATATACCATCGACAAAACGGCTGCTAATCCAAACAATGCGATTTATACTGCTGTGGGAACAACAACAGGAGTGGCTGCTGAAACAGGTACCATAGAAATTACAGAATCTACAGATACTAGGGTAAAAGGTAAATTCAGCTTCAAAGGTCCTGGTGGACTGGATATCACTGAAGGTGTATTTGACGTGCCCGTAATAAAATACAGTGATTATTACAGCAAGTAATTTTTTCAATATGACAAAAGCCACTCGTTTTCGAGTGGTTTTTTTAATGCCTAAAAGCAAGAGATTAAACCTAATTTTGCCGCTCGAATAAATAATGAAGATAAAATGAGTACAATAAAGTGGATAGTATTGTTGTTGTTGCTAAGTTCTGCATTGGTATTAATTGGCGCTATGGCTAAAATCCAACACTGGGAAAACTTGAAAGTACTGATGCTGCTGGGTTTAGCTATGCAATTTGGCGTTATAGTGTATGCACTTATTTTAATGGTTAGCAAAAAGAAATAAAAAAATGGAACGTACCGAAATAGAAAGTCTGGGCGAATTTGGGTTGATTCAACACCTCACCCAAAACAACGAAACCCGCCAAGCTAGTACCATGCTGAGTGTAGGTGATGATGCTGCTGTCATTGATCACTTTGGTAAGCAAACTGTCATCACAACGGATATGCTTATCGAGGGCATTCACTTCGATTTAATGTATACACCCCTCAAACACCTTGGCTATAAAGCAGTAGCTGTTAATGTTTCGGATCTATGTGCTATGATGGCCACTCCATCGCATATCACAATGAGTGTTGCCTTTTCCAATCGTTTCTCGGTAGAAGCATTAGACGAATTTTATGAAGGCGTTTATGCTGCTTGCGATAAATACAATGTGGATTTGGTGGGTGGCGATACTTGCACCTCACCTAAAGGCTTTATTATTAGCGTCACGGCTGTTGGTGAGGTAACTAATAGTCATTATGTTACACGCGACAAAGCACAGGTTAATGATCTTATTTGCGCTACAGGCGACCTTGGTGCAGCTTATATCGGACTTCAATTATTGGAGCGAGAAAAAAGGATATTTTTAGAGAATCCCAAAATTCAGCCAGACCTGCAGCAAAAAGAACACGTGATTGGTAAAATATTGAAACCTGAGGCTAGGGTAGATGTGGTGGAATGGTTACAAGAAAACAAAATCGTGCCCACCTCAATGATGGATATTAGCGATGGTTTAAGTTCCGATATTTTGCACATATGCCGACAAAGCAATGTGGGTTGTGTTATCTACGACGAAAAACTTCCTATTCACAACCAAACCAAAGAAATGGCCATGGAATTTGGACTCAGCGGTACATCTTGTGCCCTCAATGGTGGCGAAGATTATGAGCTGTTGTTTACTATTCCCCAGTCCGACTACGAAAAAATTGTCCTGAGTGAAAAAATCAGTGTTATTGGTTATATCACTAAGCCCGAAGATGGCACAAACCTGATTACCCAACAAGGTAATAAGCATAAACTAGTAGCTCAAGGTTGGCAAGCATTTTAGCACTCTTGGTGCAAATTAGTGTATTGTAAAAGCTGCACTAAAAATTATTTTTAAGAAAACATTTGTAAAATCACTTGTCTTTTATAATTTTAGAGCTAAATAACATAAAAAGTATGCAATTTTTGAAGAAGATTATTTTATCGACCGCTTCTATTTTTACCCTTTCTGCAGCTTTGTTTTTGTCGTCTTGCGCGCCTAAAAATAGTTGCGATACCTTGGTTTGTAAAAATGGAGGTACTTGTGCAGCAGACTTTTGTAATTGCCCGACTGGCTTCGATGGTCCAGAATGTCAAAATAAAATTACTGACAGATATATTGGTACCTATGCTGGGCTTACCAACCCTCGTAACGGTCAACCTTTTCATAAAGACACAGTAGATGTATATACTGCTAGTGGTTCAATGAAATTATCTGTAGTTCGCCGTAGAAGATCAGATGCTATCTATACCGGTATTCTCGATAATAAAACCAACACCGTTATCATTAATGATGTGGTAACTGCAGCAATGACCTCTATCGTCAATGTTACTATAAAAGCCCCAACTTCTGTGTCTCCCAAACGTACAATCATCATGAATGTTGAAGATTATGTTAATGGTATAAGAACAGAGAACTTAGTATTTAATGGTGAATTAGTTGCACAATAAATCCTATTTAATATTATTGGGGCAACTCTCTTTTTGAGTTGCCCTTTTTTTTTATCTAGTTATGAACGAGAGAATTGAAAAAATAAAAACATTTTTGCAGTCAAGCCCCAATGATTTATTTCTCAACCATGCCTTGGCTTTGGAGTATATCAAAATAGGAGAAGAATTGTTGGCCCTAAATTGCTTCGAAAAAAACAGACAAATTGACCCTAAGTACGTGGCCACTTATTATCATTTGGGCAAGTTGCTGGAAAGGGTAAACCGCAATAATGAGGCGCTCGAAACCTACCAGGTGGGTATGATTATGGCCAAGGAAGCGAAAGACCAACATAGTTATAATGAACTTATGGGCGCTTATGAAGATTTGGAAGACAGGTAAAGGGCCTTAATCAATAGAATTTACTATGGACGATTTTTTGAAAAAATTCGAATTGCATTGGAAGGCCAATCGATTTCCCAATAAAAACGAGCTAATATTAGTGGCTCTGAGTGGCGGAAAAGACTCAATGGCCTTGGCTACAATCTTGCAACAACAAGGCTATTCTATTGCAATAGCCCATTGCAATTATCAACTTCGAGATGAAGCTTCTAATCTGGATGAACAATTGGTTAGGGATTGGGCTAGACAACAAAATGTTAGACAGCACCTGGTACGATTTGATACCAAAAATAAAATGCTGGAGCTTAAAATGGGCCTCCAGGAAACGGCACGTATCTTGCGCTACAGTTGGTTTCAATCATTATGTATAGAAAATAAATACACTGCTATTGCTACTGCCCACCACGCAAATGACAATGCGGAAACATTGTTGATCAATCTATGTAAGGGCACTGGCATAAGCGGATTGCATGGTATTCCCGTTCGCAATGAAAATGTTATTCGTCCATTTTTGTTTGCTACAAGACAAGAAATCGACCAATTTGTGCGCGTCTATAAAGTGCCTTTTCGTGAAGATGAATCCAATGCTGGCACCCAATATTTGCGTAATGCAGTGCGGCATAACATCATTCCCGCTTTAAATGAACTTTTCCCCAACCTCGTAGATAGGCTTTATAAAACTACTCAAAGAATAAAACAAGTCGAGATAATCTACAATGAAGCGATTAAGCTAGAGCAAAAAAAGTTGATAGAGAAGCGTGGTCTTGACGAGTATATTTCAATTTTAAAGCTCAAAAAACAAGTTGGTTTTGAAGCTATTTGTTATGAAATTTTCAAGACCTATCATTTTAGTGCAGCGCAAATACCCGAGATTATAAGTTTAATGAACAGTGCGTCTGGGCGATTTATTTCCTCCGCTACCCACAAAGTAGTAAAAGACAGAAATTTCCTCATTATTACCAGCAATGCTAGTTGTGATTCTGAATTGATTTTAATTCAAAGTGAGCAAGCCTTAATAGAAACTACTGAAGGTCAATTTTCCGTTAAGCTCATAGATCCTCAAGATTTTTTAAATCCTGATGCCAACACTGCCTTTATCGATGCAGATGCAATTGCTTTTCCGTTAATACTCCGAAAATGGAAAACGGCTGATTATTTTTATCCCCTGGGTATGGGTCTTAAAAAGAAAAAGTTAAGCAGGTTTTTTATAGACCAAAAAATACCACTTCATTTAAAAAGTAAAATTTGGATTGTGGAATCCAATAGAAAAATAGTGTGGATTTCGGGTTTGCGACTCGATGAACGGTTCAAAATCAATGGCCACACAAAAAAAGTGTTGCAAATAACATTTTTACCCCATTAAGTCATTTCCATAGAGTATTTTTGTGCTTTGAAACTTGCCTTCCGTTTATGAAGATTATATGTATTGGTCGCAATTATGCAGAACACGCCAAAGAGCTGAATAATAATATACCTACCGAGCCAGTAATTTTTTTGAAACCAAAGACGGCTCTGCTTGTTGATGGGAAATCACTTTATTATCCTGAATTTACTAACGATCTGCAATACGAATGTGAATTGGTAATCAGGATGTCCAAAAATGGAAAGTACATACAAGAAAAGTTTGCTCGTAAATATTATAATGCAATGAGCCTGGGTATTGATTTTACCGCCCGAGATATTCAACAAAAACAAAAAGAAAAAGGACTCCCTTGGGAAATTGCAAAATCGTTTGATGGTTCTGCAGCGGTGGGTGCATTTATGCCAATTGATGAGGAAGCCGATATGCAAAAAATAAACTTTGAACTCAAAATAAACAACGAAACAAAGCAAATAGGTGATACTAGTGATATGTTGTTTAGTATTGATCAATTAATTGCCTATACCTCCCAGTTTTTTACATTGAACATAGGCGATCTTATTTTTACAGGTACACCCAGCGGTGTTGGTTCTCTCTCTGTTACCGACCAGCTAGATGGTTATCTTGAGGGTAAGCGTGTCTTATCCTGTCTTATAAAATAACGATCTGCTCATGCGTTTTTTATTGCTGTTTTTGGTATTTTCATTTGTTGCTGTTTGTCCCTTAAAGGCACAAAATGCCGCTCCGAGAATAGGTTGTAAGGACGCCACCATATTGTTGCAGGCTGCAGAACTCAAGCAAAATTTATCCAAGCAAGGTTTTGAGGTGTTGAATGACGCTATGCTCAGTATGGAGTCTCGAGAAGATTTTCCTATTCTTGTTCGATTGCAGGCTGGGATTTATTATCAAATTGTGTTCATGGGTAATACACGCAGCAAGCGTATGTACCTCGACTTATATGGCCCCAATAAGGAAGCTGTATTGCATAAAGAGCAAGAGCCCTTAAAAAGTACCAATGTTATTTCCTTTTCATTTTCCCCAAGTGCGAGTGGAGACTATACTTTTTTGTTGAGTCAAACTATGAAGCAAGAGTTACTTAAATTCAAAGAGAAAGTAACAGTTTGTGGCAGTTTTTGTATTCTGAGATTAAAGCAATCAGATAAATAAATGGAATCTTTTTATGCTAGACCTTAGTTTAGAAGCCTCTTGGGAACGGGAATTGGGTGATGAGATGGGTAAAGATTATTATGCCGCAATAGGCCAATTTTTAAAGGCAGAAATGGATCAGGGAAAAGTAGTTTATCCTAAATCAACTGATATTTTTAATGCATTTTCGCTTTGCCCTTTTCCCCAAGTAAAAGTGGTTATTCTAGGCCAAGACCCTTATCACAATCCCTTACAAGCCCACGGACTTTGTTTTTCCGTTGCAAATGGGATAGCTCCACCGCCCTCTTTGGTGAATATTTTTAAAGAAATAAAATCAGATTTGGGTTTTGATATTCCAACTACCGGTAATCTGAACAACTGGGCTAAACAAGGCGTATTGCTCTTAAATGCCTCTTTAACTGTTGAAGCTCATTTGCCCATGTCTCATAGTAAAATTGGCTGGCAAATTTTTACAGATGCGATCATTAAAAAATTATCTGAACAAAGAGAAAACCTAGTGTTTTTGTTGTGGGGTAAATTTGCCCAAAGTAAGGCAGTAATGATTGATGCTAATAAACACTTGATCCTCCAAGCAGCCCATCCATCGCCACTTTCGGCATACAATGGTTTTTGGGGTTGTAGGCATTTTAGCAAGACAAATGAATATTTGCTTAGCCATCATTTCAGCCCAATTGATTGGCAACTGCCATAGAGTGCCATGAGCAGCTAGATGTTGAGCTGTAAGATTATCCTGTACTTCAGTGTTGGTAATAATAATTTGAACAAATGATGTAGCTCAGTTCAAAAAAAAACGGCTATTAAACAGTCATGATTTCTTTCTCCTTGTCTTTGCAAACAGCATCAATAGCGATAATTTCTTTGTCGGTAATGCCTTGAATGCTCGCTTCGGCATCTTTTGCCGCATCTTCACTCATACCATCCTTTTGTAATTTTTTAATAGCTTCGATACCATCACGGCGAATAGAGCGAATCGCTACTTTAGCTTGCTCCCCTTCACCATTTACCCGTTTTACCAGGTCTTTACGACGTTCCTCCGTTAGTGGCGGTAAAAACAAGCGAATAATATTACCATCGTTAGACGGGTTAAGACCAATATTAGAAGCGATAATGGCTCTTTCTATGGGTTGAAACATGTTTTTTTCCCAAGGTTGGAGCGTTATGGTTCTGGCATCTGGAGTAGCAATGTTCGCTACTTGCCCTAATGGTGTTGGATTACCATAATATTCAACCATAATGCCATCAAGTATCTGTGGGTTTGCTTTCCCTGCACGCACACGAGAAAGTTCGAGCTCAAGGTGTTGGATGGCTTTGCGCATCAATTGTGCTGTATTGCTGATAATATTTTCTACCGTATCGTTCATAATAAATGCTATTTTTCAGTGTGCAAATGTAAATAATATTGTGCATTTGAAGAATGTCCTTTTCACAGGATTAAGGTAGTAACTTTGTCCCCATTCTATAATGCAGCAACTCCGATTTAATATAAGCCAAGCTTTGCGCACCATTAGTGCCAATTTGTTGCGCTCTATTATTACTATTTTAATCATTACCCTTGGTATAACCGCATTGGTGGGTATACTTACTGCCACAGATGTGATGAAAGCGGGTGTGAGTAGTAATTTTAGCAGCTTGGGTGCTAATTCTTTTCAGATAACCAGTGAAATTATCAAAACGAAAAAAAGTCGTCGTGGAATGAGCTTTTCGTCGAATGATACTAAGAATATTAGCTACGATGACGCAAAAGCGTTTAAAGAAAGATATCTTTTCCCCAATACAACAGTAGGTTTATCTGTATTAGGTACTATGGTGGCTACTGTTGCAAATGGTCAAGAAAAAACGAATCCTAATATTCGTGTAATGGGCGTAGATCAAAATTATTTGAGTATTGCCCAAACTGCTTTGGTGGCTGGCCGCAATATTTCAAATTACGAAGAAGAAAATGGTAATTACGTTTGTGTAATTGGTTTTGCAATAGCTCAAAAATTATTTAAAAAGCCCCAAAAGGCCATTAATGAAATGGTTTCAGTAGGTGCGCATAAATTTAGGATTGTAGGTGTGGCCGAAGAAAAGGGTGGTAGTATGATGATGGATCAAGACAATATGGTTTTTCTTCCCTTACAAACGGCACGAAATGTTTATGGCGCTGCTACTTCCTTTGCCATTAATGTGTTTGTAAAAGAGGTGAGCATGAAAAAATTGGCTAGCGAAGAAGCCGAAGGCCTTTTTAGAGGAATTAGGAAAATTCAATTAGGCGATGAAAATAATTTTGCCGTTCAAGAAAATAATAGTCTTGTAGAGATCGTGAATAATTTGCTCGGTCAAATAGGTATAGCTGCCATTGCCATAGCTATCGTTACTTTATTGGGTTCTATAATAGGCTTGATGAATATTATGTTGGTTTCGGTAGTAGAACGCACGCGCGAAATAGGTATCAGTAAGGCATTGGGTGCTCGCTCATCACTGATTCGACAGCAGTTTTTGTTAGAGTCTATTTTAATTAGTTTGATGGGTGGAACTTTAGGAATTATATTCAGTTTACTTATTGGTGTTTCTCTTTCTTCTTATTTTGAAGTGGCTTTTGTTATTCCATGGGCATGGATACTATTGGGTGTTAGCATTTGTACTATTGTAGGGGTAGTATCTGGAATTTATCCCGCACTCAAGGCTTCTAAACTAGATCCAATTGTTGCGCTACGAATAGCTTAAAATCACATCATTTTTATAAACAATCGAACATAAAATTTTGCAAGGCATTATCTATAAATCTACCGGCAGTTGGTACCAAGTAAAAGACGAGCGAGGTAAGCTATATCGTGCTCGCATTAAAGGAAAGATGAAGATTGATAAGAACATTTCATCTTCTAATCCTGTTGCTGTGGGTGATGTCGTCTTGATGGATTTGGAAGATAAAGAAGAGGAGCAAGCGATGATACATACTGTGCAAGATCGCCGAAACTATATAGTACGAGTATCCCCTCATAACAAGCATCAAAAGCATATTGTAGCCTCTAATCTGGATTTGGTTTTATTAATCGCAACCATCACCCAGCCACAAACATCATTGGGCTTTATCGATCGGTTTTTGGTAACAGCAGAAGCCTATCGGGTTCCTGCAATTTTAGTCATCAACAAAACCGATTTGCTGAGCAAGGAAGATGAATATGACTTACAGCGCTGGCAAAAAATTTACGAAGCAGTTGGTTATCGTGTTATGCCCATTTCGGCGCATCATCCAGAGAGTTTGCAGAACTTAAAAGCTATGTTGAAAGATAAAACCACCTTGTTTAGCGGACATAGCGGTGTGGGTAAAAGCACGCTGATTAACCAACTCATTCCCGATTTAGAATTGCGCACTGAAATTGTTTCGGACTATAGTGGTAAGGGACAACATACTACTACTTTTGCCGAGATGTTTGACTTGCCCCATGGAGGTAATATTATCGATACGCCAGGGGTTAAGGAGTTTGGATTAATTGATATGAGTCAAGATGAATTAGCCTTTTATTTTCCTGAAATGCAAAGGCTGCTCTCCCAATGCCGATTTAATAATTGTAAACACATCAATGAACCAGGTTGTGCTGTAAAAGCCGCTGTAGAAAAAGACCTTGTAAGTGTGGAGCGCTATCAAAGTTATCTTTCTATTTGGGAATCTATCGCCAAGCCCTGGTAGCAATTGTATTTCAAATAAATCCCCCTTATACCTAAAAATACTTCTGTTCATGCTCAAAATATGTTCTTTCAATGCCCTTCGTTCTGCTGTTTTTTTATGCATTATCACCACTTTCTTGAGTTCTTGTGGTGGCGAAAAACTAAAGCCATTTGTTTCCTTTTATTATTGGAAACCTAATTACCGTTTAGATAGTACTGAGCTCAAAGTGTTGCAAGCAAATAAGCTACAACAATTGTATGTTCGCTACTTTGATATTGTTTATGACGAGGCAACTCAATCTGCTATGCCAGTAGCGCCTGTTACTTTTGAAAAAAAGGATATTGTAAATCCTATTGTGCCTGTAGTTTTCGTTAAAAATAAAGTGTTCGAACAATTAGATTCCGTTGCTATTTATAAGCTTGTAGATAATTCGGTAAACTTGCTCAACAAAATCAATAAGTCTGTTTCGATAAAATGTCGTGCCCTACAGATAGATTGCGACTGGACAACAGCAACCGCTCCAAAATATTTTTACTTCCTACAACAACTACGTGAAAAATTAGATGCTCATGAAGATGGTGGGACTTTTTCTTCATTAGCTATGTTATCGGCAACCATCCGATTGCACCAAATAAAATATCCCGAAAAAGCGGGGATGCCTCCTGTGGATAAGGGTGTATTGATGTTTTACAATATGGGTGAAATCAAAACCAGTGATGTCAATTCTATTTACGACCAAAAGACCAGTCAACAGTATCTTACAAAGCTCTCTGCTTATAAGCTTCGCTTAGATATTGCCTTGCCTATTTTCGCTTGGGGTATTCATATTCGTGATGGGCAGATAGTTGAATTGCTTAATAAAATGGATGGCCGTTATTTTCAAAATAAGCAAGAATTCACAGCCATTGCTGCTAACAGATACAAAGCAGTTTCGGCTTTTTTTAAAAATGGCTTTTATTTTCAAGTCGGTGACGAAGTAAAGGTGGAGCAAATCGATGAACAGTCTTTTGCACCAATGGTGGCCGACCTTAAAAAACATTATCCTAATCAATTTCAGCAGGTGATTTTTTACGATTTAGATTCAGTAAATATTTCCCGATATGGCAAAGATTTTTTCCAAAAAACTGTTGCTGCTTTTTAGTGCAATAGCCTTTATTGCTTATGGTATGATTTGGGCTTGTGGAGGTGGTGATTGGGAATATGCAGATAGACCACCCACTAATTTTTCGGTTTTAAAAACCTATAAAAGCACCAAATATTATACAGATATTATCAAGGAGTGTGGGTATTTTAGAAGTTATCTTGCCCAAAATAAATAAGTAAAAAGCCTCGTAGACAATTGGTCTTCGAGGCTTTTTGAAAAAAAGTTATTGATGTTTTTATCCTTCTAAATGTATCGAGAAGACAATAGAACGTGTACGAATTTGGTCAATGGCATTGGTGAGTGGTAAATTTCTATCAATATAGATTTGGTTCATCAAGCCTTCACTCAATTTAATTTCAGGAGAGAATATAAAATTGGGGTAATAAAATTCTAATCCAAAACCCAATTCATAACCCAAGTCCATTGGTTTGAATTTTAAGAATTCATCTTTTTTTCGCGAGTTGGCATTGGCCGCCATATCATAGTCAAATTTGCCGCCAGCTAGCCCATAAAAACGGAAGTTATGAATGCGATCACTCTTGAATTTTAATTGTAAGGGTAGGTGGATATAAATAGATTCAATCCCCTTGTCTTCCATTACATCTGGCTTTTGGGGTTGGTTGTATTTCAATCTTTTTTCTGCAAAAGAAATAGAGGGTATCAGGCGCAAGTCTACAAAACTGTTGAGTCGAAGGTTACCCATAATACCCAAGTTGAATCCAGATCCCCAGCCGGGTTGAATACTCATAAAAGTATCTGTATTGGCGAAAGCATCAGCATACTTAATACGATGGCGTGATTGGTTAAATCCAAAGGTTAGGCCAAAGTAATAGGCTTTACGATCATGGTCTTCCATGTTTAGTATTCTTCTTTGTGCGTAACCATCACTTATACTTAAGAAGCAAAATAGTGTAATCAAAAAATATTTTAATAAAGGGCGCATCATAGTTTAATATTACTTTATTATGTGCACGAAGATATAATATTTCGCTTCGTCTAGCTTAATTTAATCATATCACAAGGTGAAATAATGGTATTATCCACATTTCGTGTGCTTTCAAGGCTTATTTTTGCGCTCTTATGAACAATAAATTGAGTAACGAGCAATTAATAGCTGCCGCAAGTGCATTTGGTACGCCATTGTATGTGTACAATACCGAAAAAATTACGGAGCAGTATAATAAGCTCACAAATGCATTTAGCGCACATCCTACTAAATTGTTTTACGCTTGCAAGGCACTCACCAATATTAATATTCTTAAGCATCTCAAATCTTTGGGTTCTAACCTCGATTGCGTGAGTATTAATGAAGTAAAACTTGGACTTAAGGCTGGTTTTGCCCCAAAAGAAATATTATATACGCCCAATTGTGTCGCCTTCGACGAAATCAAAGAAGCAGTAAACTTGGGGGTAAATATCAATATTGATAGCATTGCTATGTTGGAGTTGTTTGGTAATTTTTATGGTGATTCTTATCCTATTTGCATTCGCATCAATCCACACATCGAAGCAGGAGGTAATTATAAAATCTCCACCGGGCATATCGATAGTAAGTTCGGTATATCTATCCATCAAATCCGCCATATTGTACGTGTGGTTAAAACCACAAAGTTGCATATCCAAGGTCTGCATATGCATACGGGTAGCGAGATTAAAGACATCAATGTGTTTTTGCAAGCTTTAGAGGTTTTGTTTTCTGTGGCCGAACATTTCGATCAGCTAGAATTTTTGGATTTGGGAAGCGGATTTAAAGTCCCCTATAAAGAAGAAGATCGCGAAACCGATATTGTTTCCTTAGGGCAAAAATTAAATGTAGCCATCAAGGAATTTGAAAAAGAATATGGCAAGCCACTTGAAATATGGTTTGAGCCCGGAAAATATTTAGTGAGTGAATGCGGTTATTTAGTGGTCAATGCCAATGTCATTAAACAAACAACTGCTACTGTTTTTGTAGGGGTTAATTCTGGTTTCAATCATTTGATACGCCCTATGTTTTACGACTCTTACCATAAAATTGCCAACATAAGCAATGCCACTGGTGCCGAGCGTATTTATACCGTTGTGGGTAATATTTGCGAGACAGACACCTTTGCATGGGATAGGGTGCTCAATGAAGTTCGTGAAGATGATTTGTTGGTATTTTATAATGCGGGTGCCTATGGTTTTGAGATGAGTAGTAATTTCAACTCGCGCCTCAAGCCTGCCGAAGTAATGTTTAAAGATGGTCAATTCAGCCTCATCCGCGAGCGTCAGGTTTTTGATGATTTGTTAGCAGGCCAGGTAGCTTGTTAACTGTGTTTTTAGTCAATTTAATAAAATAATTTTTTATGTTTAAGAATGGGATTTTAATCGCCGCAATTTTATTAGGCCATGCTCATGCCTCCGCTCAATTTAGCAATAGTTTTTTCGAACGAAACGCCCAGGCTAGAGCCGATGCTCGATATAAAAAAGCTTATAAAGACAAAAAAGAAAATGGCGATAATGTAGATGCCTTTTATCGCACCCAAGGCGGTTTTAGTTATGGGATTTTAAATACTAGCTACAAACTAGATTATGTTTATTCTGGTGGATCCAAAAATAATGTGCCTATTAATTTTGTTGGAGACATCGAAACAAAGGGAGTAGCTAGCTTTTATGGAGTATCTGGCGAACGCTATTTCCCCTTGGCTACATTAAGTGAACAATCCACGCTTGCCTTATCCTTTGGTGTAGATGGTTTTTGGATGAATTTGAAATATGATGAATTGCGTCTTAATGGCGGGCAGAAATTTACGCCTGAATTCCAAATAGTTCAATTCAACATTCCAATTGGTCTCGCTTATAAATCCGGTACTGATGTGGTTTTTAATAGGAATGTGCGCAGTGGCTTTTCTTTTGGTGCTGGTATTGCTCCTTCATTTATGGTTAGTTTAAATGGTCCAGCCAAATGGAGTGCAAGGACTTTTGGAATGGCTGAGCTGGCTTTTTATACAGGCTTTTGTTGGAAAATTCGGGGTACAGTATTTTTAGGTAAAACCGAAATTTTAAACGGCAGTCAAAATGTAGGAGTTGGCGGTAGCGAAACAGAATCGACTATGCGTATCAGTACCAATAGTGGTGGTATGATTTCTTTAGTGCTAACCGATTTTTCTTGGGATTGGGATGAATAATAATGCCTGATAATCCCGCTGTTTGGAATGTTCTGATGTGCCATCCTGAACCACAAAGCCTAATTGTAGTAAAATCCTACACCCTCAACAGCCCGCGAAAGCCTCTGGAGCTATAATAGGATTGTGCTCCATTATGGTAAATAAATACTGTTCCGTAGCGGTAATCTCCAAAAAGGGCTCCACCTAATTTTCGAATATTGGCAGGTGTTTGCAACCAGCTTGATGTCTTCGTGTCAAAATTGCCAAGTTTTTGTAAGTCTCGATATTCGGCTTCTGTCATCAGCGTTATGCCCATTTCGGCAGCCATTTCTGCAGCTGTATGTTCGGGTCTATTTTCTTTTCGTGATGCCAAGCCTTCGCGGTCGTAGCATATACTTCTGCGTCCTATAGGGCTTTCGGCCGAGCAATCGGCAAAAATGTATGCTTTGCTAGTAGCGTCATAACCTATAACATCGGGTTCTCCTCCACTTTGTTCCATTTCGTTTAAGCTCCAAAGCTTGTCGGGTGCTGCCAGTAATTTTGCTTCAATTGCACCCCATTCTAGGTCTTTATGTCTTGTTTTATTTTGCTCAAAACGAACTTTCAACTGGTTTAGTAGTTTCAGTGATTGTTCTTTGCCCAAACTATTTTTAGTACTCTTTGCCATGTTGAAACAGTTTTATTCAATCGCTCAAGGTAGTGGTTATTTTTTCGGTATTGGTCCAAATTTAATCCAATCTTGTCAAAGTTAAATATCTGAACAACTATATTCATTGCCTGCAATAGCGTTCAACTTCTTCACGTTGCTGATTTATACAGCAATTGAATTTAACCCTAAATTTGCGGATGAATTGGAACGTCTTAAATAGTGAGGAGCAACTTGATGCAATAGCAGAGTTGAGTTTTACGAAACCCGTAGTTATATTCAAGCATAGTACAAGATGCAGCATCAGCACAATGGCCAAAGCCCGCTTAGAAAGATCTATACAGCCAGAAGCTGTTGATTTTTACTATTTAGATTTATTGAATTATAGATCTATTTCCAATAAAGTTGCTGAGCTATTTTCTGTGCCCCACGAATCCCCGCAAGTATTACTCATAAAAAATGCCGAATGTATTTATGAAGAAACACATAACGGCATTGATATGAATGAAATAGTGAGTCAGCTTTAAGCTGTTTGAGCGGCATCTTCATTAGTGATATCGGCAACAAAATTTTTTGTTTTTTGGATACGTACGATACCCAGCTTGTCGAAGAATCGAATTATATGATACACCGGGTCAAACTCGAATGGGCTCATCGCTAAATTGAGTGCTGCAGGAAATTTGTGGTGGTTGTGGTGGTATGATTCGCCCAAAAAGAGTAAATCAATTTTAAGTAAATTGGTGGATTTGTTTTTTTGTTCAAAATTGCGATAGCCATATTTATGCGCACACCAATTGATGATGGCCCCTTGTATCGGGCCCATTGCCACTGTAAAGGGAAGTAATAAGAAATACCAGGCATTAGGAGCAAAGGCCGCATAAAATGCTATGTATATCAATACCCATATAATGCGCGAGGCTTGGCTATTCGCCATTTTATCAAACCATGGCCAATCGGGCACATTCTTAGAAAATTTTGGGTCGATTTCCATAGTGTTTTTAAAAATGCCCAGTACAAAATTGCGGGTACGCCACATCATCTTCATTACTGTATTTTGATGGTGAGGTGAATGTGGGTCGAGCTCTGTATCTGTGTAGGCATGATGCATGCGATGTGTAATGGCATATGCCCGAGGACTGATAAAAGCAGAGCCCGTAATGAGGTACATAAATACAAAAAAGAATTTTTCCCAAAATGGGCTCATTTCAAAACTAGCGTGGGCCGCATAACGATGCAAAAAGAATGTTTGGCAAAACAATGCCAAGTACCAATGGCAAATAAGGAATACAAGGATAATCATAGTTAATGTGGGCTTGAATGATCAATATCAAATCATTCGCAAGGCCAACTAGCTCTTTAATGTACAATACAAATGGAGCTCGAAAGTGTAGAAAAAGAAATGAATTGCCGCTAGTAATGTCGGCAACATGCACAAATTAGAATTTAATAATGGGAAACACTAATTTAATATTTTCAAATACTAGCCTGGTGTTTTTGGATGTATTTATTTGGGAATAACATCCATGTAAGCTTTTGGTGCCGCTTCATTGGGTTTTATTTCTTGCGCAACCCTTAGGTAATACATGGCTTTTTTGTATTCTCTTGCAGCAATATAAACTGCTCCCAATGTGAGGTTGGTCATGTAATCACTCGGGTAGGGTACAAGCGTTTTTTGTGCTAATTCTAGTGCCTCCTCATATTGGTCCGTGGCATATTTTGTGTAAGCAATGATCCCCATGAGTGGCGTGAGGTTTTTGGCACTACCATCATATTTTATTTGGGCTAGATAAAGATCATATAAGGAGTCTGCGGCTTTAAAGTCGGCACTTTGAAAAGCTACATAGGCTTTGTAGGTATAATTGGCGCTGTCTTTGGCGACATAGGTTATGGGCATAGCCCCGATATTGACCGTATGGATACTGAAAGGCGATGGAAAGCAATTTTCGAGATACTGGGGCTCAAGAAATAAATTGTTGAAAATACGGTAAGTACCTTGCGCTCCAAAACTTGATTTTTCGCCTAGCATTTCGCATTTAACTTTTGCCATGGGGTATCTTTTTTTCAAATAATAATTAGAAAAGGTAAATGCATTGGTAGCAATAATTTGCGTGTCTTTGAATGATTCCATGTTTTCATTTTTCATTAACCAGTCTATGGCTTCCTTAGTTGTTATTTGCCAATAGTCTGTGTCAAAATCAAAATAAGCACCTTCGTATTCATCCGTCAACTCATTATAATAAGTATATTGGTAAGGGCTGTTTTGTACACACCAAATAATGGGTTTGGCCAAGCCCATTAATAATAGCGCTATAACGCCGATTTGCAGCATGGGCTTGTGAATACTTTGAAGAAAAATACAAAAACCTACAGTGCAAAACAAAACCATCGAAGGGTATATAAACAGTAAATGCCTCCAAGAATTGTACAAGGGCATGTTGGAATAAACAGCATATACAGCGGGTACCAATCCACTAAGGAGGAGTAGCATCATTTCATTTTTGTAAGTAATTTTTTTCCAATTAAAACAAGCCGCAACAAAGCCTAATATTAAAGTTATGGAAATAGCTATGGGTATACTTACCGACATCATTTTGGGTAGGTAGTTTTTTGGCAAGCTCAAGGAGTCTATGTATTCACCATCAAATGCGACTAATATTTTTTGTGGGAAATCTTTGACTACATTCAGGGTTTTGATGATGTTTTCGATAGGGTTTTGTAGCACAAAAGGCCATAGCAAAATCATGAAAACAAAGGCAATAGTCATACTGCCCAAAAGCCGTGGCAGCCAGGTTTTAAGATTTTGTTGTGCATCCTTATTTTTTCTATACTCTGCAAAAGCATAAAGGCCTATAAAGCCAAACATTAAAATACCACCGATACGGATACTGAGGAGAAACCATAATGAAAAGGCTAAACCGATTATCGTTTTTATAGAAGGTTTGGCTAACTCTTTGAAAAATAAAATGGCAAAATAAATACTAGCAACATAGGCACTCAAAAAGGGAATATCCTTTGTGTCGAAAATGGCGAGTCCACTAAATATAGGTGTCAGAAATAATAACCAAATACTGATAATAGCTGCTTTGTAATCGCTGATTTTTGCAGCAATTAATCCCGTAAAAAGTAAAGCTAGTATGGCGATGAATTGATTGAGGGCATGTCTGGTATTGTATTCATATTCGTCTTGCACAATACTGGTTAGGCCCGTTGCAAAATATTCGAAACCACTTCCATAATAGGGCAGGGTAGTCGGCAAAACCACACCATCTTTGTGGTCGGGGTGCAGAAAAGAAGTATCCTTAAAGCCACTGCTATAATAGGCTATATTGGCTTTCCCATAAATATTCATATCCATTTCATCACTACCCACGCCGCTATCATAGCCACTTATCCATAAGATGCCGAGCATAATGATTAATGAGCCAAAGAATATTTTTTGAAACCAATTATTTTCAATTACAGGAATAGTGGATTCCTTTTCGCTTTCTATGGAAAGGTTAGGTTTAGTATGTTTACTCTTGGTCATGGGTATTCATCTTTAGTTGTCGCAAGGTAGTATTTTTGTATTTGAATTTCTTTTCTTCAGCACTTGTGTGGGCATAAAAAAACGACCTCAATTTTTGAAGTCGTTCTTTTATGGTTTCATTTTTTAAAAGTAAAAGCCCAATCTCAGTGCGAAATTATTGAGCCTTGTATTGCCATCTGTAAACGATGCCGGTATGTTGCTGATTTTGGATGGGTTTGTTGCATTAGGAGCAAAACCATTATTAAAAAAAATAGCCGCATAAGCATCTACTTTTTGACCAAGCGAATATTGCACTCCTCCGCCAATATTCATTTGAAATTGAATAGGTGCGATATTCCCAATTCCACCATTGATTTTTTCTTTCTCTTCAACGGCATAATTTTTGGAGTAGGATCCTGTATCGACCACAGTCATTTCATAGGTCATTTTTTTACTGATGTTAAAACCAATTGTCATGCCCGCTTGGCCAAAAATTGAAAATTTACCTATTTGGTCTGTTTTTAATTTTAAGGCAATTGGGATTTCTACATATTGAACCGTGTAATCAAAACTAGATTTGGAAACCTCCCCTTTAATAGCAGAGGGGTTAGTGGTGTTGATTTTGCCACCGGTGCTATTGACCTGTATGCCGGTGGCAAGAGCATAGTTTTCGGCAAAATGAAAGTCACCCATTAATCCATAGGTAAAGCCCATCTTCGCGCCTCCATTTTCTTGGCTTTTTGCACCATCTTTTGCAGCCGATGGGCGCATCCAAGATATTGTTGGGGCAAGATATCCACCAATTCTTACTGTAGGATAGTCAATTTGAATTGCTGGAGCATCCGAGTCTGTTTGTGCAAAAGAACTAGCAAAAAAACTACTGAGTATTAGGGTGTAGTAAAATTTCTTTTTCATAGAAGTTGTTTGGTTAAATAATGCAGTGGATAAACTAAATCCAAAAATTATACCACAAAGCAAATGCCAAGTACTTATTTTTGCACTAAAAGTACCTAATCTATATTCAATTATGATGAATCAATTGTTTTTAGCATCACGAAAGTGTTTGAACAGCTTAGCTATATTGTCGGTATGGCTTCTTTGTAATGCATGTCATTCTAATGAAGAAAAACTGCCAGATGTCTCAAAGGTTGCCATCTCTATTCAATCGAATCGATTAGATAGGGACTTGATTGCCTTAGATACCAATAATCTTGCGGGTGGATTAGCCGAATTGCAAAAGAAATATCCTGCCTTTTTGGGCTTTTATTTAGACACCTTGATGGGCTTTAATATTAGACAACAATATACCCAAGACAATAAAGGTATTACAGAAGGTGTGCGTAGTTTTTTGACCTACAAAGATTACAAGGCTTTATTTGATACCGTTGCACTGCATTATCCCAATACAAATGCTATTGAAGAAGACTTAAGTAAAGGATTTCAGTATTTAAAACACTATTATCCTGCCTACAAAGTTCCTCATATTGTCTATTTTGTTTCTGGTCTACAAAATTGGGGTGTGGTAAGTTATGAAGGCGTGTTGGGGATTGGTCTTGATATGTTTTTGGGTGAGCAATATCCATTTTATGCGGCTGTTGGGCAGCCAGATTATATGTACATTAATTTTCGAAAAGAGTCCATTGCACCTTCGGTATTCAATACCATTTATAATGATTTTCATCCATTCGAAGATGAGGAAAAGAATCTATTAGAAATGATGATTCAAAAAGGCAAGCAACAATATTTCGTAGAGAAAATGCTTCCTTTCACCAAGCTCGAAGATAGAATTGGCTATACTTCTGCACAACTCAATTGGTGTAAGGAAAACGAAGCTATGATTTATAATTTCTTTTTAGACAATGATTTGATGTTTGAAAAAAATTGGGGGAAAATGCGTAGGTATGTGGTCTATGGTCCCAACACGCAGAGTATGCCCGCAGAAAGCCCAGGAAACATTGGTACTTGGGTCGGTTTACAAATTGTACATTCTTATGTGCTTCATAATCCAACGGAGGATTTGGAAAAAATATTTAAAGAAACAAATGCCGAGCAATTTTTAAAAAAAGCAAAGTATAAGCCCAAAAATTCTTAATGACTCAACCCGATTTTATTAAGTAATAATGATTAAAAATGTCCTTTTTTTGTTGCTCCCAATTCTGGCCGTCAAAGTTGATGCACAAATTATTTCTGATGCCGAAAAAGTAAAACCAACTCTTGCTGCAATTATCGAAAAAGACACCATGTACTGGACATATGGGGGTGTCTTTAATTTAGGAGGCAACCAAGGTATATTGCACAATTGGGCTGCGGGTGGAGAACTAGCATCATTTACGGTTAATGGTATCTTTAATGGCTTTACGACCTATGTTAGTGGCCCCAATATTTGGATCAATAACCTTGATCTCAACTATGGTCTTAACTATACCTATTCGAATAAATTTATACCCCGCAAAACAGATGATCGAATCGACTTTACCTCAAAATATGGTCGAATGATTTCGAAGAATGCCAAGTTTTTTGCCACTGGTTTATTCAACTTTAAATCTCAGTTTACCAAAGGTTACGATTACGCATTACCGGATTGGCAAAATAATCCTACCTCAGATTTTCTTTCCCCTGCATATTTAACTTTTGCGCCAGGATTTGAGTATCGCGAGGGGAATAATTTTAGTATTTTCTTTTCTCCTATTGCTGCTAGACTCAGTTTGGTAGACAATAAATATACCAAGCTTAGTCCCCAAGGGGCATTCGGTGTGCCATTTGGTCAATCAAGTCGATTTGAATTGGGTGCTTATTTCTCGGCCAGATATTTTACCGAGATCAGCAAAGTCGTTTCTTTTCGTTCGCGCTTAGATTTGTATAGTAACTATTTGGCCCAAGATGTCAAAGATCCTAAAGGCCTTGTTGTGCGCAAAGACAATCCAGGAAATATTACAGTGCTTTCCGATAATTTAATGACCTTCAAATTCAACAAACACTTTAGTATGTCTGTTGGTTTGGTCATGATTTATGACAATGCCATTCCTTATTCAAGTACTTATATTAATTCATCGGGCCAAAAGGTTGATAAAGATGAGCCATTTGAGGAATTAGGATGGTTGCAACTGCGCCAAAACATTCAATTTGGTGTAGAATATAAACTACCGCTTAAAAAGAAATAAAACAGGCTTTCATTCACCAATATTTTAGGGTAAATTTGCTCTAACTATTGATGTATAGCAGTAATTTTACGTACACAAAAGATAGGAATATTCAATGTCAGATACATACCAAATAAAGCTCCCTCAATTCGAAGGGCCATTTGATTTGCTGCTCTTTTTTATCGAGCGCGACGAATTGGATATTTACAACATACCCATCTTTAGCCTGACCAAAGATTTTTTGGATTATATCCATCATACCGAAATTTTAGACATTGAATTAGCAAGCGAGTTCATTTTGTTTGTATCGACCTTAATGCGCATTAAGTCAAAAATGCTATTGCCTCGTCGTGAAAAAGATGAACAGGGGAATGAAATTGACCCAAGGCAAGAATTGGTAGATAAGATATTAGAATACAAGCGCTATAAAGAAGCATCTGTTGAAATGGTTTTAATGGAGGCTGAGCGACAATTGCATCAAAAAAGAGGAAATATCCGAGCCGAATTAGAAGCATTGAGTGAAGAGTATAGTGAGGGTACAGAAATCCAAACGGTTTCTTTATATAAGTTGATGAGTTCATTCGAACGCACGATGAAGAAATTTAACGAGCGCAATAATAAACCGCAACATGTGGTTGTGAAGTATAATTATAGCCTCGAAAGCCAACGAGTATATTTATTGGCTTGGATGAAGGAAAAAGTAGAAGTGCCCTTCGAAACACTTTTTGCACAATTCGAAAATCGGATTCAAGCTATTTTTACCTTTTTGGCTATGTTAGAATTGATTCAGCAAAAGCAATTCAACATTTTAATCGGCAATGGTCGAAATAATTTTATTATCGAATGGAATCCGCATAAAGATGATGCCTACGAAGAAGATAATGGCACTACTCCTGATGCCTTGATAGAAGCCTAAAACACCACCCCTTCAATCTGTTTTTTTGATGAAATCATTATCCGAATTAAAAATAGTTTTTTTCGGTACCCCCGATTTTGCTGTCGCCTCTTTAGCTGCTTTAGTAGATGCAGGCTTGAAGGTGATTGCCGTAGTTACAGCACCTGATAAGCCCGCCGGTAGAGGTTTGCAATTGAATAGTACACCTGTAAAACAATATGCTGTATCTAATAACATTTTGGTGCTTCAGCCTCCTAAGCTTAAAGCTCCTGAATTTATAGAAGCCTTGAAAGATCTTGATGCAGATGTACATATCGTAGTTGCCTTTAGGATGTTGCCCGAATTGGTTTGGAATATGCCCCCTATGGGTACGATTAACGTTCATGGATCATTATTACCTCAATATCGTGGAGCAGCGCCTATTAACTGGGCGATTATAAACGGTGCCACCGAAACGGGTGTTACTACATTTAAGTTGAAACACGAAATAGACACAGGTAATATATTATTGCGTCACAAAGTGGATGTGCTACCCGAAGATAATGCAGGTACGGTGCATGACAAATTGATGGTGGCTGGTGCGAATTTATTGGTCGATACCCTTAAAGGATTGGTAGAAAATTCCATTAAGGAATTACCCCAAGATGTACTCAGCGAGCCACTTCGGCACGCACCCAAAATTTTCAAAGAAGATATGAAAATCGATTGGAGTAAAAATGCCCTGTCGATAATCAATCATATTCGTGGTCTATCTCCTTATCCTGCCGCATTTACTGAGCTTGAGGGGAAAAATATCAAGATATACGCAGCAACATTGCTAGCGGAGCAACCAAATGTAGGAATCGGAAAGTACGAAACCGATCATAAGACATTCCTTCGTATCGCCGCAAAAGACGCCTGGGTTAACATTCTCGATTTGCAACAAGAAGGTAAAAAGCGGATGGATATTAAGTCTTTTTTGAGTGGCTTTCGCTCATGAAACCATTAAGACTTTTGTTGAGGTATTTAATTTTTCAAGAATAATTTTGAAATTACTTTTTGCAGTAAATTTGAATTGCTCTAATTTTTAGAAATCTTCCTTATTATGAATAAATTTAAAATTTTTATTGTAGAAGATGACCTTTGGTATTTACAGGTATTAGAGTACTATTTGTCAAAAGACTTTGATTATGATATAGTTAGATTTTCTTCGGGGAAGGAATGTTTAGATAATTTGCATCAAAGGCCCCATCTCATTACGCTAGACTATAATCTGCCAGATACCGATGGAATGCAGATACTCAAAAAAATAAAATCGGTAAACGCTGAGATCCCCATAATTTTTATAAGTAGTCAAGATGATCCCGTGTTGATTAAATCGGTATTGGACGAAGGGGCAACTGACTTTTTTGTGAAAGATGAAAATACACGTGAACTTCTGTTGCATTCTATTAATCGAATAAAAGATAATCATGATTTAAAAGAGGAATTAGAGCAGCTAAAAGTTGAATTGGGACAAAAGTATGAGATTCAAAAAATAGCCCTTGGCGAAAGCAACTCAATCAAAAAGATATATGCTCTTATAGAGAAAGCATCCAAATCAAATATCAATGTTGCTTTATCTGGTGAATCAGGTACTGGAAAAAGATTATTTGCACGAGCGATACACTTTAATTCAGTTCGTTCGAACAAACCATTTATCTCTGTGGACATTAGTGCAATACCCAAAGATTTGGTAGATATGGAGTTGTTTGGGCAAGAAACAACTAATGTTTCTGGGTATGTATCGTCCAAAATGGGTAAAATTGAACAGGCCAATGGAGGAACTTTGTTTCTACAAAACATTTCAGACTTAGAGATGAATACCCAAGCCAAGTTGTTGTACTTCCTTGAAGAAAAGTATTTTTATAAAGTTGGTGGAGAAAAATTGATAACCAGCGATGTTCGCTTTATTTGTTCTAGTAGTAAAGATTTGATTGAAGAGGTCCGAGCAAAAAACCTAAGAGAAGATTTGTTTTATGCTTTGATGCGTATGCCCATCACCCTTCCTCCCTTAAGAGAAAGAGGTAGTGATATCATAATCCTAGCCAAACATATTTTGAATCAATATTGTATAGAAAATAACTTAGAGCCGAAAGTGCTTTCTAGTGCTGCATGTGAGAAATTATTAGCTTATCCTTTTCCCGGTAATATTCATGAATTAAAATCGATTATTCAGTTTGCATTGGTAATGAGTAACGCTGAACAGATTGAAGTTTCTGATTTGATGTTTACCAAAATAATTAATGAGATTAATTTGTTTCCTGAAGAAAAAACTATGAGAGAATATACCATCAGTATAGTTCAATCTTTTTTAAGAAGGTACGATGGTAATGTCTTAAAGGTGGCTGAAAAACTGGATATTGGTAAGTCTACTATTTATAAAATGATTCAAGAAAAGGAAATTGTACCCTAAACGGATTGGGGTAAATTTTCCAATTAATTTCAATAACGAATCTCTTTTCATCTTAATTTCCAATGGATCAGGAGACAATTTTGCTGCATACAGCAACACTTAAAAAGTTTTTGCCCGATCATGTATTGATTAATGAAGGGCATGAGATCCTTTCCGCTGGAGCGGAAATCAGCCTTTTTTTAAAACAGGATACGCATCAAAATTTATTTGAGCTCATTTCTTTTCAAGATGCAATGGGTAATCCTGTCGAATGGAGTCAGCTAGATCAACTTCCTGGACAATCTATTAACGTAGTGTTCAAAAGGGATTTATCCTGCAGAACCTACATCATTGATTTGGTTAAGGAGCATAATGCATGGTTATTGAATTTTGTTCCAAAAAAGGGGGCCATTCAACAACATCAATGTAGCGAAAATGCAGCAGAAGATGATAGAGTATCCCATCAAACCAATAAGGAATTACAATCTCAACTAGAAATCACAAATTCAAGATTTGAAAAAATAATCGATGATCCAATAGTAGGTTTATTGGTAGAAGATGAGGATCGGCGGATTGTAAATGCAAATGATACCTTTTGTCGTTTGTTTCTTATCCCTTCACCTGCAGCATCTTTAATTGGCATGTGCTGCATGGCATCTGCCCAGCAAAGTAAATCAATGTTTACAGATCCTGAGCAATTTGTTGATCGGGTAAATGAGCTTTTAATGGGCCGTGTTACCGTATTGAATGATGTCTTGGAATTAGCTGATGGGCGTTTTTTTAGACGAGACTATATCCCCATTTTTATTGATAACAACTATCGTGGCCATATGTGGAAATATATGGACATTACAGAAAGTAAAACATTAGAAAACAAGCTCAAGGAGCAAAAAGAGTTTTATGAAAAAATACTCAATAATCTCCCTGCAGATATTGCAGTATTCGATAAAGATCATCATTATGTCTTTGTCAATTTAAAGGCCATAGGTGATGATGAATTGCGTCATTGGATTATCGGCAAAACAGATTATGATTATTGCACCCGTAAAAATAAAGATATCTCTATAGCTGACAGTCGAAGAGCATTGTTTGTAGATACTGCAAAAGCCAAAAAACAACTTGTATGGGAAGAGTGCCTTATAGACAAGCAAGGTAATGACCAATATTCCATGCGTATTTTTTATCCACTGTACCATGCTAATGGTGATTTTGATATCATGATTGGATATGGTTTGGATATTACCGAAAGAAAGAAAATTGAAATGCGCATTGCCCAAAGCGAAATGAGGTTTAGGGGATTGTTTGAAAAGAGTCCTGCATTGATATCCATTCAGGATATAGGGGGTAGCTTGATAGATGTTAATCAAACTACATTAGATGTATTAGGGTATGATAAAAAGGACCTAGTTGGCAAAACCACTCATGACTTTTTGGGTACAGATTTAGGCATGTTTGCTAATATCCCTGGCCAAGAGGTATTTCAGCCAGAAGCCAATGAGGATGGTATTGTCAAAGTCAAAACCAAATACGGTAAAGATGTTCATTTATTGTACAGAAATCACCGAGTAAATATTAATGATCATGAGTCAATTATTCTTGGTTTTGCTCAAGATATTACAGCGAATATCAATGCTGAATTAGAATTAAAAAAGAGCGAAGAAAAGTATAAAGATATCATTGAGCATATGAACCTTGGTCTATTGGAAGTGGATGAACAAGGTAAAATAATCTATGCCAATTCTTGTTTTTGCAGCATGATTGCCATGACCAATGAAGAACTCATTGGCCAAACTATTGCACACATTTATCAGGATTTAAACCCCGATTTTAATATTCCCGAAATTCTGGCAAAAAGAAACGCTGGGATTACAGAATCGTATGAAATAAACTTAAAGGATAAACAAGGCAATCCGAAATGGATGTTAATTAGCGGTGCTCCTGTTAGAGATGGCAATGGAAAAATCAAAGGCTCTATAGGGATATACTTAGAAATTACGGAACAAAAATTTTTGGAGGCCGACCTTCGTAAAGCAAAATTTGATGCTGAACAATCTGGTATTGCCAAGGAAATGTTTTTGGCTAATATTAGTCATGAAATTAGAACCCCTCTTAACGCAATCATAGGTATTAGCGGTCTGTTGTCGAAAACCAAAATGGATGAGCAACAAAGCCTTTTTCTAACAACAATACAGACAGCTGCGCAAAATTTACTTGTTATCATCAACGATTTACTAGATTTTTCTAAAATCGAATCTGGCAATCTTAGCATTGAAAATATATCCTTCGACCTAAAGGAAGTATTGCTCAATACCAAACAAATTCTTGTTTATAAGGCCGAAGAAAAAGGATTAGCAATTGATTTTAAATTTGATGCTGCAATTGCCCCCGTTTTAATTGGAGACCCATTTCGTATTAATCAGGTTATTTTAAACATCTTGGGAAATGCCATCAAATTTACTGAAAAAGGCTTGGTGACTATTGACTGCCGATTGCTAAAAGAGGATAACGATATGCAGCAAATTTGCATCGAAATTAAAGATACAGGCATCGGTATATCAGAAGAATTTGTTGTCAATTTGTTTGACAAATTTGCCCAAGAGGATGAAACCATCACCCGGAAATATGGCGGTACTGGGCTTGGTATGAGTATTTCTAAAGATTTGGTAGAACGGATGGGCGGATCTTTAACCGTAAAAAGTCAAAAAAACATAGGTACAAGTTTTGGCATCATTTTCAATTTGCCCATAGGAGAGTTGTCCGTACCAGATAGTACAGCTGATTTGCCCATTAGTTCTAATGCACTCATAGGCAAGCGCATTCTACTTGCCGAAGACAATGAAATGAATCGACTTTTGGCGAGTACATTGCTAGCCCATTACGGTCTTTTGGTTGATGAAGCAGAAGACGGGAAAGTAGCTATTGAAATGATTCAATCTCATCCATACGATCTTGTACTAATGGATCTTCAAATGCCTGAAATGGATGGCCTAATAGCTACTAAAATTATTCGTGAACAATTCGTATTAAGCTTACCCATTATTGCCCTTACAGCAAATGCATGTAAAGAAGAGGAAGCTAGATGTTATGCTGCCGGTATGGATGATTTTGTTTCAAAGCCATTCGAAGAACATGAATTTATACGAAAGGTTGCTAAATGGATTTTTAAAACCCACAACGCTTAAGCAAGATGCAAGAAAAGATTTTGTTGTTTAATATCGATGCCTTGTTAAAGATGGGAAGGAATGATATGCTTTTTGTACAGAAAATGCTCCTTCTGTTTACCCAAATGATGCCTAAATCTTTAGATGAAATGCATCAGGCCATTCTGGAAAAAGAGTGGTTACGATTAGCTTCTTTAGGACATAAGATTAAATCTTCTGTATCAAGTATGGGTATTGCAGCTATTGCGGATGATTTTAAGAGGTTAGAATTTTTGTGTAAGGCAGCAGAGATAGAGGAACAAGAAATAGTTCTGACTTTTAATAGCATTAAAACAATAATTGAACAGGCTATGGAACAAATGAAGCATCAATATCCCCAATTTTTTCTTACAGACACTCTGACCTAAATCAACTGTCAAGCATTCGTTTTATTGATTTGAGTTCATTACAAGTGCTAAACTCCACTCATAAGGCTTTGGTATAGGAATTACAGCTACCTTAAAGTTTCTTTGTGTCTCTTTTTCTTTTCTGTATAGTAGCCTCATTAAAGCACTTGCTTTTGTGTGATCATGGCTTCAATATCTATTGATTTATAAATGCGACAACACTAATCTACCAATTTAATGCATGGGCCCCTTGAGCCTTCTTGCATTCTAAAGTGCTTGTGCAAAAATCATGGTGCAGCAACTTTATCCCAGTTTTTTTTGTTGCCAATAGATGTGCTGGTATAAGCCTTAGTGGGGGGTATCCATGTTTGATGAAAGATGCTATTCCTTAAATGCCATTAAAATATACAAATAAAGCACTCTGGATAAGCGCATCAAAATGGGTTGCATCAAAATGACTACAAAAGTACTGGCGCCTAAAAAGTAAAAAATACTATTGTCTTGGTAGCTCATCCCAAAAAAAGGGTAATACCAAAGAATGTTTAAGAACAGCAAAATAGTGGTGAGTGCATAATTAATACCGGGTCCATTATTGCTTTCTCCCTCTAGCTTTTGTTTACATTCAGGGCAATAAGCATGCATGTTCAGCAGACTCCTTAGGGGGAAGATGCCTCTCTGTTGAAATATCTTACCCTTGTGACATGCGGGGCATTTGTAACCTATAATTCCGACCCAAACGGATGGCTTTTTATTCATAAAAATGTGTACATGTTGTTAATCAAATACCACTGACACTTCTATCGATTAAAATTGTTCTGGTTATTTTATATAAAAATAAGCGTACACTATTTTTTGTTTTTAAAGGCTGCGCGGATTTTACTGTATTTTACAAAGGCCATATTTGCTGCTAAGCGATAGGCCACAAAGCCCGCATAGCCATCCATAAAGCCGAGTCTTATGATGTAGTCTTGGAAAAATTTTAGTTTTGGTCCAAATATCAACTTCAAGAAACTCACGTTTTTGCCTTTTTGTAAAGCTTCTTCGGCCGAAAGAGTAGTATATCTGTCCGTCATCTCTAAATAATCCGAAATACTGTTGAAGCTATAATGGAGTATATCACCACTAAGGGTTCCGTATTTTTTGCTCCTATCAAACAAGCGCCACTTTTCGTGGATTGTACCTTCCCAATTACCTTTTGTTTTATCCCAAAGTCGGCATTGTTTATCGGGGTACCAACTTCCGTGCCGAATAAATGTGCCGCAGAAATTGGTGCTTCTTTTTAAAAAATAAGCTTCAAATGCTGTATTGTTTTTTACTTGGATAATGGCCGATTTTAATTCTTCACTAAGCACCTCATCGGCATCGAGCGACAATACCCAATTGTTCGTAGCGGCTTGCGCTGCGACATTTTTTTGTGCTGCAAAACCTACAAATGGATGTTGGATAATTTTTGCACCGTATTGTTCTGCTATGCTGCAAGTGTTATCTGTTGAGGCCGAATCAACGACGATGATTTCGTCTGCAATACCCACTAGCGATTGCAAACATCTCCCGATGTTTGACTCCTCGTTGTAGGTAATGATAACGGCACTCAGCATCATGTTTAATTATTTTTCTTGGTTTTAAATTCGCTTGTAAAATGGAATTCAATATCTGGGTTATTTTGACGCTCCGTATTGAGGAACCACTCACTTTGTGCAAGGTACACCAGGTTGCCGTCCTTGTCGGTCATAATGTTTTGTTGTTTGAAACGTACAAAATCATCCAGCTTTTTCTTGTCGCCCGTTATCCAGCAAGCTTTGTAAAAGCTCAAAGGCATAAAGGCGCAAGCTGCGCCATACTCTTGCAACAAACGATATTGAATAACCTCAAATTGAAGTTCGCCCACACAACCAATAATTTTGCGATTACCACCGTGTTGGGTAAAAAGCTGTGCTACACCTTCGTCGGTGAGCTGGCTAATGCCTTTCTCCAATTGCTTGGTCTTCATTGGGTCTTTGTTCACCAATTCTTTAAAAATCTCTGGCGAGAAAGTAGGTATGCCGGTAAACTGCATCACTTCACCTTGGGTAAGGGTATCGCCAATTTTGAATTGTCCGGTGTCAAACAAACCCACTACATCACCAGGATAAGCATCTTCGATAATTTCTTTTTCGCGCGCCATAAAAGAATAAGGGTTGCTAAAACGAACATCCTTTTCGATACGGCTATGTTTATAAAAAGTATTGCGTTGAAATTTTCCTGAAACCACCCGCAAGAAGGCGATTCGGTCGCGATGACGAGGGTCGAGGTTAGCGTGAATTTTAAAAATAAAACCAGTGAACTTATCTTCTTGAGGGTCTACGTGACGGGTATCTGTATCACGGCCCAAAGGTTCTGGTGCAATTTGAATAAAGGTATCAAGCAATTCCTTTACCCCAAAATTATTCACCGCCGAACCAAAGAACACGGGCGCTACTTTGCCTGCACGATAATCTTCTTTGTCCATATTGCCATACACGCCTTCCAACAATTCCACATCTTCACGCAATTGGTTGGCATCGCGTTCGCCCACTTTTTCATCGAGCAATTTGTCTTGGATATCCGGGATTTGAAGCGAATTGTCTTCGTCTGATTTTTGGTTGGGCGTAAAGAGTAAAAGACTTTTGTCGTATAAATTATATACCCCTTTGAATTCTTTACCCATATTAATTGGCCAAGAGAGTGGGTGTAGGCTGATGTTTAATTCTTTTTCTATTTCATCCACAAGGTCGAATGGGTATTTACCATCGCGGTCCATTTTGTTGATGAACACAATTACTGGTGTATCCCGCATACGGCAGACTTCCATTAATCGACGGGTTTGTTCTTCTACCCCATTCACACTATCAATCACCAGGATTACGCTGTCCACCGCAGTAAGGGTGCGATAAGTATCTTCCGCAAAGTCTTTATGCCCTGGAGTATCGAGTAGGTTTACTAAAATATCTTTGTATTCAAAGCTCATTACCGAGGTAGCCACCGAGATACCTCTTTGGCGCTCGATTTCCATAAAGTCGGAAGTAGCGTGCTTTTTAATTTTGTTGCTTTTTACCGCACCAGCCACTTGTATGGCACCGCCAAACAAAAGCAGTTTTTCGGTAAGGGTTGTTTTACCTGCATCCGGGTGAGAGATAATGGCAAAGGTCCGGCGACGGGCAATTTCTTTTTCGTATTTCAAGCTTATTTGAATTTTTTCTGATAAGCGCAAAGGTAAGCAATTGATTTTTGACTTATGATTGGTGATTTATAAATGATTTGAAGATTAAAAGAGTAGGGGCAGTATGGGCGCAATTTTAAAGCTTCCCTATCTGAATGTTTATGCTCTGTGGCAAGAACTAGTCAATAAACCCATAATAAAGTACCGCTCATCTTATCTTTTACTTTAATCATATCCTGAAATGAGCTCGCTGATTCGGGTTTATGGGCATTCAAAAGGGAAGGTCTTGTTCATTTGATTATGCATAAATCGGCTTCTTCTTAACTATAATGGAGTATAAGAGGGACAAATGATCAAATACATTTTAGCATAATCGAAACACCTCTATTGAGCCATTAATAGAAAGCCATCTGTTAGGCGCAAAAAAAAAGAAACATCTTCTGTTTGAAGATGTTTCTTTTTGTGTACCATGTACGGGAGTCGAACCCGTCATTCCTCCGTGAAAGGGAGGCGTCTTAACCGATTGACCAACACGGCATTTCCTGTTTCGGAGTGCAAAGATAGCCAGGAATTTATTTCTACCAAATTTCTTTTAAAAAATTTTTTACGCTGAAAGCATGGCTTTAATAATGCCTAAAAAGTCATCGGCAATTAAGGCTGCACCGCCTATTAGGCCACCATCCACATCTGCTCCAGCAAAGAGTTCAACTGCATTGGATGCTTTGCAGCTACCCCCATAAAGAATGCTTATGTTTTGGGCAACAGCTGCACCGAATTGTGCATTGATTACTTGACGAATATGTTGGTGCATATCTTGTGCTTGCTCTGCAGTAGCCGTACGGCCAGTTCCGATAGCCCAAATCGGTTCGTACGCAATTTCGATATTGCTCATGGCAGCAGCATCCAAATGAAACAAACTTTCTTTTAATTGGTTTCCTACAAAATCATTTTGTGTTCCGGCATCTCTTATTTCAAGTGCTTCTCCACAACAGAATATAACCTGTAATCCATTAGCCAAGGCCGCATTTGTTTTGGCAGCTAATAAGGCATTGTCTTCATGGTTATAAGCTCTCCTTTCAGAATGGCCAATCAGTACGTATTGTACACCAGCATTTTGAAGCATTGGTGCTGCTATTTCACCTGTGTAGGCTCCAGATGTCTCGTGATGACAGTTTTGAGCTGCCACCGAAACAAATGCAGTATGTTGGGTTTGAGCAATAGCTTGGGATAAATGTAAATAGGGTGTGGCTAGTACAACTTGATTGTGCTCATTTAGGTTGGGCAATTCTGTCAAGATGCGCTCTATTAAATCTTTTCCTTCTTTCAAATTCAAGTTCATTTTCCAGTTGCCTGCCACTATTTTTTTACGCATTTTAAGTATTTTTTAGATGTATAAAAATGATTTTTTTTGGAGTAATCTTATGGAATATTAAGCTCTATTATCGAACAGGTGTCGATACATTTTTTGTGCTGCTTCACTTAAGCTCAGTCCCCGTCTTTCCATCATTCTATTGGCCGTTTCTATAGCTTTGTCAAATTGATAGGTGCTAGTCTCCTCTGCTGCACCCCAACTAAATGAGGGCACAAATTTATCTGGAAAATTGCTGCCAAAAACATTGCTGCTTACCCCTACAACAGTTCCTGTATTGAACATAGTATTGATCCCACTTTTAGAATGATCACCCATCATTAAGCCGCAAAATTGTAAACCTGTGTTCACTAATTTATTGTCGTACTCGCTCCATACTTTGATGATATCATAGTTGTTTTTGAGATTACTACAATTGGTATCTGCACCTAGGTTGCACCATTCGCCAATAACAGCATTACCAATAAATCCGTCATGACCTTTATTGCTATTGGCAAAAAACACAACATTACTAACTTCACCACCTACTTTACAACCCGCTCCAATCGTTGTAGCGCCATATACTTTTGCCCCCATTTTCAAAACTGCATGTTTACCCAAAGCTATTGGTCCGCGAAGCATACAACCCTCCATTATCTCGGCCTGTGCAGCAATATAAATGGGGCCTTTAGCAGCATTGATGATGCAAGGGTTCAGTACAGCGCCTTCCTCAATAAAGATATTTTCGGGCGAGATGGCAGTTACATATTCTGGAATAGTTTGTGATTTTTTCCCTTTGGTCATCAATAGAAAATCTGCTTTTATTGCAGATTCATTCTTCAAGAAAATATCCCAGATATGGTTCAGTTTTTGGGGCTCTTGAGGGTAAGCTACAAGTTTGAAATCTTTTATCGAGTCTGCAAAATGCTCATAGTTAATTAAGGAGCTATGCTTGGTTTTTGCGGCAATTACCCATGTATTATATACTAGTTGTTCATTATCGTTTAAAGCTTCGATTGCAGCTACTATCTCTTTATTTGCAAAAATCGAGGCGTCAATAAAAGTGCTCGATTCACTATTGCCTTTCGGAAAAACATCTTGCATGTAGTTTGGGCAAAGGCTAGTCGTAGGCTGTCTTAATAGCAGTTCCCAGCGCTCACGCATGGTCATGATACCGCAACGGACATCGGCCACAGGCCTAGTATGGGTAAACGGTAGGAGCTGATTCCTTGTTTCAGAATCGAATAAAGTATAGTTCATTTTCTTATAAAAAAATCCCAACGAATGTCGGGATTTTTATTGGATAATATAAAGACTGAAAATTCAGTATTAAGCTTTTTTTGCGTAACGATTTTTGAATTTTTCGATACGTCCTGCAGTGTCAACGAACATTGATTTACCCGTGTAGAAAGGATGTGAAGTGTTTGAAATCTCCACTTTAATAACGGGGTATTCATTACCATCTTCCCAAACGATAGTCTCTTTGCTAGCAGCTGTAGAACGTGTCAAGAATGATGTTTCGTTAGACATGTCTTTAAATACTACCAAACGATAATTTTCTGGGTGAATTCCTTTTTTCATTGCTTAAAAAATTGTTTTGTGTATGGATTTTGCCATACTGATTATTATAAATAAGGCTGCAAAGGTAAGAAAATCTATCTTTTTGCAAAAAATATTATTTTAAAAATTTATTGAGTACGGCAGCTTGGTCTTCGCCATATTGAAATTTGTGCAATACCTTGCCATCTGCACCTATTAAAAATGCCTGTGGTACATATTGTACGCCATAAATTTCAGCGGCTTTTGATTGCCAAGCCATCAAGTCGCTCATGTGATAGGGCCAGCTAAGGTTGTCGGCGGCAATGGCCTGTGTCCAGGCTTCTTTTGCCTTATCCAAAGAAACGCTTACTACAGTAAATCCGTTTTTCGCTCCTTTAAAGGCTTTGTTTTTATAATCATTGTATAATTTCACCAATTCAGGATTGGCTCTGCGGCAGGGGCCGCACCATGATGCCCAAAAATCTAATAAAATAACGCGGCCTTTATTAATTTCTGAAAGAACTAATTTTTTACCACTTGGGTCATTAAATGCCAATTCGGGGGCTTTTTGTCCTACTTGAATTGTGGTGTTTTCGTATTGGGCTGATGCTGAAAAACTAACTGCTACACAAAAAAATAATGAGGATAATATTTTTTTCATTTTTGGGATTTGTTCTTTTAAAGAATTTATGAAGGGTAAAAGTATTGAAAAAATGCTTTCATTTTTAAAAATGCTTATTTGGATTCGTTAAAATTTGGTTGAACCATTTTTCGACCCTAACTTTCACTGCTCAACATCAGCAACACAAATATTATGATCATAGGTGTTTTAAAAGAACAATTGCCTGAAACACGCGTTTCGCTAGTGCCCGAGGTTGTGATGGCACTCACAACAATGAAAGTTAGTATCTGGCTAGAGTCAGGAGCTGGCGAAGGGGCTTTCTTTTCGGATAAGTCGTATGTCGACGCAGGTGCACATATTAAATCTGCCGCCGAAATTACAAGTGGAGCCGATTTGATTTTAGCGATAAACCCATCTTTAATTGAGGCTTCGATAAAACCATCTGCCGTTTTAATGGGTGTGTATCAACCATTGTTCAACCATGCCCTGATGAGGCAATTAGCAGCTGCGCAGCAAACTGTTTTTAGTTTAGACACCATCCCGCGCACTACAAGAGCTCAAAGTATGGATGTACTCAGCTCACAAGCCAATATAGCGGGTTATAAAGCTGTACTTTTAGCTGCAATGCAATACAGTCGTTACTTTCCGATGTTTATGACTGCTGCTGGTAGTATCCCTCCCGCTAAAGTCATGATTCTGGGTGCAGGTGTTGCAGGCCTGCAAGCTATTGCCACTGCTCGAAGATTAGGGGCTGTTGTTGAGGTCTTTGATACACGCCCTGCCGTAAAAGAGGAGGTGGGTAGTTTGGGTGCCAAATTTATTGAGGTAGAAGGAGCAGCCGATGCCTCAAAAGCTGGCGGATATGCAGTGCAACAATCTGAAGAATTCCAAGCAAAACAAAAAGCAAAAATCCATGAGCATATCCGTAAGAGTGATATTGTCATTACTACTGCCCAAATTCCTGGAATGAGGGCGCCTATACTCATCACTAAAGAGATGATAGAAGATATGCGTTCGGGTTCTGTAATTATTGATTTGGCTTCGGCAACAGGCGGTAATACAGACTATACAAAAGATAAAGAAACGGTGCTGCACCAAGGTATAACCATCATAGGTAATTCCGCATTGGCAGCATCAATGCCCTCAGATGCTAGTAAATTATACGCTAAAAATGTACTCAACTTCTTAAAATTAATCATTGACTCAGAAGGGAACATGAAGCTTAATTTTGAAGATGATCTTGTAAAAGGAACCTGTATTGTGCACAATGGAAATATTGTGAACGAAAGAGTAGCTGCATTGGCTTAGCTTATTGAACTTAGTACCTTATTATTACATTCTACAACAATATAATTTTTATAAAAATGGAAGTCATTCAAAATCTTTTTACCGACCCTGCAAGCTATCGATTGCTGACCATTGTTATTCTGTCTATCTTTTTGGGCATCGAAGTAATTGGCCGTGTACCCTCTGTATTGCATACACCACTGATGAGTGGTGCTAACGCAATCCATGGAGTAGTGATTATTGGCGCGATAATTGTAATGGGTCAAGCTCCTTCAGATGACTATCTGGCGCTTATTTTGGGTTTTTTGGCTGTGATTTTAGGTACACTGAATGTGGTGGGTGGTTTTGTGGTTACCGACCGTATGCTGGAAATGTTTTCGAAGAAAAAGAAAAAATAAATCCTCCTGTCTGCACAGTGTTTTCAAACAAATTATTTCAAGCAATTCTATTTTAAAAATATGGAAAATATAATTCTTCCGCTTAGTTATCTCATCGGCTCTGTAACCTTTATTATGGGTCTCAAAATGCTTTCTCATCCCGATACAGCGCGCAAAGGAAATCTTGTGGCTGCTGCAGGTATGACAATCGCCATTTTTGCCACTATCTTTTTGTATCAAGGACCTGACGGAAATGGGCTAGGCAATTATCCCTGGATTTTTGCCGCATTGACCATCGGAACGGTTGTGGGGACAATGGCTGCGAAAAAGGTGCAAATGACAGCCATGCCTGAAATGGTGAGTCTTTTCAATGGTATGGGTGGTGCCTGCGCCATGCTGATTTCAGTTATTGAATATCATCACAATCCTACCCCTTCAATGGGAATGTTACTCGTAATTGTACTTGGAATGATTATCGGCACCGTATCTTTTGCGGGTAGTATTATCGCTTGGGGCAAATTAAATGGAAAAATTAAAGACAAAACCATACCTGGTGCACAATACATCAATTTTGTGCTTTGGGGCGCATTAGTTGCTTTGTCTGTAATGCTCTTTGGAGACAATTCTACAGAGCCAATGGTTTTTTATGGAATATTGATTGTATCGGCTATTTATGGGGTGCTTTTTGTCATGCCCATTGGCGGTGCCGATATGCCGGTTGTGATTTCTTTACTTAATTCTTTTACAGGGGTAGCAGCTGCTTTTGGTGGCTTTTTATATGACAATCCTGTAATGCTCACAGGGGGTATTCTGGTAGGTTCGGCCGGTACAATTTTAACGATGCTGATGTGTAAGGCTATGAATCGTTCTTTAAAAAATGTATTGGTTGGGTCTTTTGGTGCAGCCAAAACAGGGGGCATATCTGGCTCTGGTGATCAAGGTGCCTTTAAAGAAATTTCATTGAATGATACCGCCACCATAATGGCTTATGCCACCAAAGTGTGCATTATTCCTGGATACGGATTAGCGGTGGCGCAAGCCCAGCATGCTTGTCACGAACTGGAAAAATTATTGGGCGAAAAGGGTGTTGAGGTTACTTATGGTATACATCCTGTAGCAGGTCGTATGCCTGGCCATATGAATGTATTGTTGGCCGAGGCAGATGTGCCTTATGAAAAATTATTGGAAATGGAGGATGCTAACGACCAAATGTCGAGCACTAATGTGGTATTGATTTTGGGTGCTAATGATGTGGTGAACCCAGCTGCCAAAGAAGACCCTTCGAGTCCGATATACGGAATGCCCATCCTTGAAGTGGAAAAAGCTGATCATGTTATTGTTAATAAACGGAGTATGAAACCAGGTTATGCGGGCATCGAAAATGAATTATTCTTCCGCCCCAAAACCTCTATGCTCTTTGGCGATGCCAAAAAAGTATTGCAGGATTTGGTAAGTGAAATGAAGCAGATGTAAGGATTGAAATGCTATTAGACTAAAAAAAACCACGCAAATAGCGTGGTTTTTTTAGTCTAGGATAGTACCTTTTTTTACCTGTTCTAATATGTACACAGATAGCAATGATTATTTTGATGCCCTTACCTTTTCTTCTCTTGTTCCTAAAATGTTCAATATCCTTTTCAGTATGCTTATTGTAAAGCTTTCAGCCCTAGTTCTAGCTTCAATTTGTGCGACTTATGATTGGGGAATATGTTTCTCATTCTTTTGGGTGTCTATTATGCAATAACTGTTTTTTAGAACATGGCCCTATCGATTAGTCCTATTTTAATGGCTTGTCCATGGGTAAAAAAAGTGGTCCCTAAGAATAGAGACCACTTAACCAATAAACCGTATATAAAATGAAACTACCATTCCATTCCAAATACCGTGCCAAACTGCTTTTATCATTGGTGTTTTTAGTTTTTTGTCTTATTTCCTGAGCATTCTAGCTGGCATACTTAATTTTAATCTATATTCTGGATTTTATTTCTTTTCTGTGGATTTTTTTAAACCCATAAGAAGATAATTCTGAGTATTTATTTTAGACGGTCTCTCATGTTTTTATCCTGATTAATTTGTGGCAATAATATTTTTTGGGGCACAAAAGGCTATTGACCTTATTGATTTCCCAAGTGTTGGAATTTTACTTGTTTTCTAGGACAATATGCCGTTTGTATTGCCTTTTTGAAGGGTATAATTTTTAAGAGCAATAATTGGTCAAGTTTTATGCGATACTTACAGACCTACAAACATATTTTTTGATTTATGCAGCATCGTATTGACTTAATTATATTTTTTATCCGCAGTTAAGATTTGTATTTTTGACTGTTAGCTAGCAATTTTATGAGTAATACTGTATTAGAAACCTATCCATTTAACGAAGAAGAAGAAAAAAAACTGATACTCCGTGAATACAGAGCTTTATTGCGTGCCTTAAAAGAAAGAATCAAAAAGGGAGATAAAGATCGTATCCGAAGAGCCTTTGAGATTTCGGCAGATGCTCATAAAGATATGCGTCGAAAATCTGGAGAACCTTACATATTACATCCCTTAGCCGTTGCAAAAATTGTTGTTGAAGAAATAAGTCTGGGTGTTACTTCTGTAATTTGTGCTTTGCTGCACGATGTAGTCGAAGACACTGAACTCACTCTAGAAGATATGGAAGAGGAGTTCGGATCGACCGTTGCCAAAATTATTGACGGCCTTACCAAAATTGCGATTGTAGTAGATGGCAATTCTGAAACATCTATGCAAGCCGAAAATTTTCGAAAAATATTAATGGCACTTGCCGAAGACCCTAGAGTAATTCTCATCAAACTCGCAGATCGTTTGCACAATATGCGTACTCTCGGAAGCATGGCTCGCGACAAACAACTCAAAATTTGTTCGGAAACCACCTATATCTATGCCCCACTTGCGCATCGTTTAGGATTGTACGAAATAAAATCTGAGCTAGAGGATTTGGCCTTGAAATATACACAGCCGGAAACCTATATCACCATTGCCAATGGCCTTAAAGAAACAAAAAGAGAAAGAACAAAATATATTAATGAGTTTATAAAACCCATTAAAGAAGAGCTTGTCAAAATGGGGCTCAAATTTGACATCTATGGCCGACCAAAATCCATCAATTCTATTTGGAATAAAATTCGAACAAAGCACGTAAGTTTTGAGGAGGTGTATGACCTCTTTGCTATCCGAATAATTTTAGATTCGGAAAATGAAAAGGAGAAAGAAGATTGCTGGAAGGTTTATTCAATGATTACGAATTTTTATAGGCCTAGCCCTGATAGATTGCGCGATTGGTTAAGTGTGCCCAAAGGGAATGGCTACGAGGCTTTGCATACCACAGTTATGGGTGCTGGTGGCCGATGGGTAGAGGTTCAAATCAAAACCCAAAGAATGAATGCCATAGCTGAAAAAGGGCTTGCAGCACATTGGAAATACAAAGAAGGAGCGCCCAAACCCCAAGAAAGCAAACTAGATGCTTGGTTGCAACAATTGCGGGATGTGTTGAGTAACCATAAAGACTCTGATACGCTCGACTTTATGCAAGATTTTAAACTGGATTTATTTTCGGAAGAAATCTATGTATATACCCCCAAAGGTGATATGCGTGTATTGCCTAAAGGTGCTACTGCATTGGATTTTGCATTTGATATCCATTCTGAATTGGGCGCAAGATGTATTGGAGCCAAAGTTAATTACAAACTAGTCCCCCTAAGTCATCCACTGAAAAGTGGCGATCAAATAGAAGTCATTTCTTCGAGTAAGCAAAAGCCTGGTGAGGATTGGTTGAATTTGGTGATTACTGCCAAAGCTAAATCCCGTATTAAGTATTACCTCAAGGAACAAAAAAGAGAAATTGCGGAAGATGGCAAAGCAATTGTAGAAAGAAAATTAAAACATCTTGGTGTTCCGCTGAGCTCGGCTAATGCTCATGAATTGGCCATACATTTCAAAAAGCAATCACCAACAGATGTGTACTATGCCATCGCAATTGGCAATATTGATGTAAAAGAACTCAAAGAATTCAAGCTTGTCGGCGATCGAATAATTGCTCCAGAAAAAATAATTGAGGTTAAACCAATAGAAATTTCAGAAGACGAAACGCTTAAAAAACCCGCAAAAGGGGCTGAGTTGGTTATATTCGGTGAAAGCTCAGATAAGATATTATACAAGTTGGCTAATTGTTGTCAACCCATTCCAGGTGATGATGTTTTTGGTTTTATAACTGCTGGAGAAGGTTTAAAAATCCATCGATCGGATTGCCCCAACGCTGCCCGTTTATTGTCCCATTATGGCCATAGAGTAGTCAAAACCAAATGGGCAAAAAACAAAGAAATTTCTTTCCTCAGTGGTGTACGTATTACAGGCTTGGATGATGTAGGTGTAATCAAAAAAATCACGAATATCATTTCTGATTCCTTAAATATGAATATGCGTTCTATTAGCATTGATACCCAAGATGGCTTATTTGAAGGAACCATAATGGTGTATGTACATGATCGTGAGGAGTTTGATCACCTATGTAATCAACTTTCTGCCCTCGAAGGTATTAATACTGTCGAAAGAATAGAAACATCTGAAATGTAGACAGTGCAATACATGAAAAGTAGCTCTCAAAAATATATAGAAAAGCTCAGTGAAAATGAGCTCGCTTTCTTGAAGCAAAAAGCGCAAAAACAAGAACGTACTTTTCGAAAATTGTTAAGGGTACTGTTGCTTGGCTCTATGCTTATTTCATTCGCCGGTGCATGGGAAAATATCCATAACGACAATAAAGTTTTCAATACAGAGACTGTTTTTTCTTGGGAAAATTATTTTATTACCTTGATTATTTTAAGCGTGTTTTTTTTAATTGCTATGGGTTTTTCAAGAAATACCGAACTCAGTAAAATTAATAAGGACATCCGGCAGCAAAAAAAAATAATTGAGCGTGTAATAATTGAGCGAAAAACGTTTTTGCCCCATAACAATACTTTTCATTTCTACCTCAATTCCCTGCATAAACTCAGTATTGAGGTAGAAGAAGAGGATTTTGCGCTTCTTGAAGAAGGCGACGAGATCAGTATTGAATATGCTCAAAATTCTGGAGTATACTTTGGTTATTTTTAGTTTTTGTACCAGCATTCTAATGCTTATTTGTTTTTCTGAAAAAATACTCTGCTAAGTTTTACCGATACCCATTAAATTCGCAGCACTTAAAAAATCAAGCCAATGACATTACTTACCGATTTGCAAGAGGGCATATTGCTCATCACTATTAATCGCCCAGAAAAAATGAATGCTTTAAACAAAGACGTTATAAGCGACTTGAGTAAAGTTCTTGATGATGCATTTGTTACTGATGCCGTTCAGTCTATTATCCTTACAGGTGCTGGTGAAAAGGCTTTTGTAGCTGGTGCAGACATTTCAGAATTTACAGGTTTAGATGCCCCAGCCGGTAGCGCCATTGGACAACGTGGTCAAGATATGGTTTTTAGCAAAATCGAAAACGCAGCTAAGCCTATAATAGCTGCAGTAAATGGTTTTGCTTTGGGAGGAGGATGCGAATTGGCCATGAGTTGTCATGTTAGAGTAGCTAGTGAAAATGCAAAATTTGGCCAGCCTGAAGTAAACTTAGGTCTCATACCTGGTTATGGCGGTACGCAAAGACTTACCCAACTTGTGGGCAAGGGCAAAGCAATGGAATTAATCATGACTGCCGACATGATTGGTGCCGAAGAAGCGAAAAGTTTAGGACTAGTTAATCACGTTTTCCCTTTGGCTTCATTATTGGACGAAGCAAAAAAAATGGCCACAAAAATGAATAGTAAAGCACCTATTGCCATTGCGAAATCCATTGCTTTGATCAATCAAGCGGCCAATGGTGATAAAGATGGTTTCAAAAATGAGATTATAGAATTTGGTGCCTGCTTCGAAACAGAAGACATGAAAGAGGGGGTTGCTGCCTTTATGGAAAAGCGCAAAGCTCATTTTAAGGGTATTTAAGCTTCGAACAAATTATTTTTCGAATTTTCTTGACCAAACGCTATAATAAAAAGCAAAAGTTTATATCTTGTAGCCAAATTTAGTATCCAACATGCGGAACAAAATTATTTGCTCTATTTTTTCAACAGTCTTAGCAATGGGGCTGTCTCATTCTGCCCAAGCGCAACTCGACAAAGAATTTATCGAACGTAAAGGATGGTCTTTGGGTATGACTTTGGGTAACAGTGACCTTTGGGGTGATATTGGTACCAACAAAGTAAAAGATCACTATTTCAACGACAATTATAGCAAGCACATGCGCCCATTTGGCGGTTTATATGCTCGTTACACCCTGCATCCTGCATTCGTATTGCGCGGAGGTATTAATTATGGTATGTTATCTGCAGGTGATAATATGAATGCTAACCTAGCTAAAAAGGCAGTGAATTATGAAAGTGATTCGGTACAACGATTCCAACGTAATCTTGATGTTCGTGTTAATATTTGGGAAGGCAATTTCATGTTTGAAATAAACCCTCTACGAGTTAATCCATTAAGTCGTTTGGCCAAAATGCATTTCCAACCTTACTTGTTGGCTGGTATTACGGGATATCATTTTGTATCTAAAGGAAGGTATATCAACAAAAATGGAGCGGGCGCTGCAAATGGTCAGTGGATTGATTTGTATGATTTGCACATAGAAGGTGACGGTTTTAAAGAGGCAGGCATGCCTGCAGCCTATTCTCAATGGCAAATTGCTGTACCCTTGGGTATAGGAGGCAAATGGGACTTGAGCCCTAAAATGGCAATTGGTATTGAATATGTTTACCGCTATTGTATGACTGATTATTTAGATGGTGTCAGTCAAAATTATATTGATCCTGCACTCTATGCAAAAAATGGATTAACCCCGGAACAAGTTGTTGTTGCGACCGCAATGTCTGATAAATCTTGGGAGTTGGACAAAAATAAAGTTCATAGTCCTGGACAAAAACGTGGAAATAATGCTGGTCCAGATTCCTACTCAACATTATCGATCACCTTATTTTACAAATTTAAATCACGTTATTATCCTTGGTGGGAATAAAGTGAGCCCAATATAACAACCATTAAGCGACGTAATAAACTACGTCGCTTTTTTTTGAGAGTAACAATCAATTTGTAATTTGCACTCGAATATTAATTTTTTAGAAAATGTACGCGTATTTACAAGGGAAAATAGCACACAAATCCCCTTCTTTGTTGTATTTGGATGTGAATGGTGTTTGTTATGAGGTGAATATAACCTTGCGTACCTACGACTTTATCCAGCATTTAGAGCAATGCCGACTCTATACCCATGTAAAAGTAAGTGAAGATGCATGGGTTTTGTATGGTTTCGCTGATGAACAAGAAAGAACCACTTTTCGCCAATTAATTGGTGTAAATGGGGTGGGCGCTGGTACCGCCCGAATCATATTATCTTCTTTAAGCCCCATAGAATTGGAAAGAGCAATAGTAATGGGCGATACAGGATTATTAGAGAAGGTCAAAGGAATTGGCGCCAAAACCGCACAGAGAATTGTTCTTGAATTAAAAGGGAAAATAGATACAAAGGGTGTAGTCTTGAACACAAATAATTCTCCAGAAACGCACAATACAAAGCCCAATGATGCGTTAATAGCCTTAGTAAATTTGGGCATCAGCAAAGCTGCTGCCGAAATCGCCTTAAAAAAAATACCCAACCCACACGAATTACCTGTAGAAGAGCTGGTTAAGCAAGCTTTACGCAATCTTTAAAAAGTATCGACTACCCAATACACGAACATCAAGAAAACAAGTTGAATAACAGCAGACGGCATATTAATCTGGGGGTCAATACATTACGCTTTTTCGGGCTATTGCTTGTATTGCAATGTGTAGCATTAAACTCTATTGCCCAAAGCCCAAAATCTGCCAAAGATTCACTTAAATTTCCCCTCTATGATCACAATGAAAATTTTGTTGAGGATGGAAAATCTACTGGGATGGATCTTAAAGACCCCAAAAACCTGCAAAAAAAAGTTGAATACGACGCCAAAGAGAACAAATATTATTTCGTTGAAAAAGTAGGCGACCAGTATATTCGTACACCTACCTTTCTTACCCAAGAAGAATATCTTAAATATAGAGCCAAACAGGATGAGACCAGTTATTGGCGTCGAAGAATGGACGCATTAACGATGTTCAATAAAAAACCAGAGCTGCCTGTAATGTATAAAGAAGGCTTGTTCGACCGGATTTTTGGCGGCACAGGTATCCAAGTACGCCCACAAGGTAACGTTGATGTAACCCTGGGTGGTAATTGGCAAAACATAAAGAATCCAGCACTGACGCAACGTCAACAAAAATATGGCGTGTTTAATTTTGACCTCCAGATGAATATCAACTTATTAGCCACTATTGGTGAAAAGATGAAATTGAATATTAGTTATAACACAAAAGCCACCTTTGACTTCCAAAACGTTCAAAAATTGGAATACACAGGTAAAGAAGATGAAATAATTAAAAAGATAGAGGCTGGTAATATTAGTTTTCCGCTCAAAAGTACATTGCTTAGTGGCCGACAATCATTATTTGGTTTAAAGACTCAATTGCAGTTTGGTCGTCTTTGGGTTACTACAGTTCTTTCTCAGCAAAAGTCAAAACAAAATAGCCTGACCATACAAGGAGGGGCCCAAACACAACAATTCACAATTAAGGCTGATGGATATGAAGAAAACAAGAATTTTCTCTTATCCCAATATTTCCGCAATACTTACAATAAAACACTTCAATCCTACCCAGTACTCAATTCTCTAGTTACCATTAATAAAATAGAGGTTTGGGTAACCAACCGAACGGGTGCCGTAAATGGGGTGCGCAGCATGCTGGCCTTTATGGATTTGGGCGAACAGGACCCCTATAATAAAAAGTTTATACCCGGTAATATTCCCCAAGGTTTACCAGACAATGCTGCCAACAATCTTTATAGTGTCTTGCAGCAATATCCCAATGCACGCCAACAAAGTGGCGCTACAACCTCTATGAGGTCTATATTCGGAGATAGTGCTCAAGGTAAAGATTTTGAATTTACTACAGCCCGTAAATTAGCGCCAACAGAATATTCTTTTAATCCTCAGCTCGGTTATATATCTATTAACACACAAGCTAACCCTGATGATATTATAGGTGTTGCTTTTAGATACACTTATAACGGCAGCGTGTATCAAGTAGGGGAGTTTTCTGAAGATCTACCGCCCGATAGCACCAATCAAAGAGTCATCTATTTGAAATTATTGAAAGGAACCTCCAATCGCCCACAGTTACCAGTCTGGGATTTGATGATGAAAAATGTGTATGTGCTGGGAGGATTTGGTTTGTCTCGTGATAATTTCCGTTTGAATATTTTGTATCAAGATCCTGGAGGTGGAGAAAAAAGATATTTACCCGAAGGGACCTCTGCTGGCGTTCCCCTTATTACAGTGCTCAATTTAGACCGACTTAATCAGCAAAACGACCCATCCCCCGATGGGGTTTTTGATTTTGTAGAAGGGATCACTATTAATACCCAACAAGGCAAAGTGATATTCCCAGTGCTGGAACCTTTTGGTAGCGATTTAGTACCCTCTTTAGGTAATGATCCTATTTTACAAAGAAAATATCCTTATCAGATTCTGTATGATTCTACTAAAACGGTAGCACTCCAAAGTCAACAAAACAACCGCTATATCATGAGGGGTAGTTACAAATCTGCCAGTTCGAGCGAAATCTCATTAGGAGGCTTTAATATCCCACAAGGTTCAGTGCAAGTAACCGCTGGCGGGCAACGCTTGGTGGAGAATTCCGACTACCAAATTGATTATGGTTTGGGGCGTTTAAAAATCTTGAATTCAGGCATTTTGAATTCGGGTATTCCTATTAATGTTCAATACGAAGACAATGCAACCTTTGGCTTTTTGCAACAAAATTTTTTGGGCTCCCGCCTAGACTATATTGTCAATCAAAAGTTGACTCTTGGGGGTACCTTTATGCGCCTCACAGAACGCCCCTTTACGCAGAAAACGAATATTGGCGAAGACCCTATTAAAAATACAAATATCGGCTTGGATGCCAGTTTTCAATCCGAATTCCCTTTGCTTACGCGAGCATTAGATAAGCTCCCTATTTATTCTACCACAGCTAGTTCTTTTATCACCGCCTCGGGTGAAGTAGCTGGTTTGTTTCCTGGTCACTCTAAAGTAATCGATGGTGTAGATCCGGGTGGCACTGTCTACATAGATGATTTTGAGGGGACACGTAGTTCTTTTGATTTAAAATTCCCCATTCAAGGATGGAATATTGCTGCAACACCTGCCAATGCGAGAGGAAAAGACGGATCTATTCTTTTCCCAGAAGCGGTTTTGGATACTTTGGCTTCGGGCTATAATCGAGCTAAGTTGGCTTGGTATATGATTGAACCAACGCTTATAGATCCATTAAGCGGTGGTGTTCCTGCCTATGTAAAAAATGATCCGAATCAACACTATATTCGAATGGTGCAATTGCAAGAGGTTTTTCCACAGACTTCGCAGAATGCCTTGCAAAATGCAGTTTCCACTTTAGATATTTCCTATTATCCGCAAGAAAGAGGGCCTTATAATTATGACACTCGAAATATAGATCCCCTTACGGGTAAATTTACCAATCCTAAAGATAGATGGGCGGGCATTACACGCTATATTGACAATACCGATTTTGAGCAATCCAATGTTGAGTTTATTGAAATATGGATGATGGATCCATTTATGAACCAACGTTCCACATCGCCAGGTGGGGCAATGTACATTAACCTCGGAGACATTTCTGAAGATGTGCTTAAAGACCATAGTATGTCTTTTGAAAATGGCATTACCTTTCCTAAAAATCTCAAACAACTCGTAGCCACCCGTTGGGGATATGTGCCCAGTTTTAGTATGCAAATTACTAGGGCATTTGATAATGATCCCGCCTCTCGAAAAACACAAGATGTTGGTTTTGATCTATTAGATAATGATGAAGAAGCTATAAAATTTGACAATTACTTAAGTAATTTGGCCTCTGTAGTTGGTCGTACTTCTTCTACCTTTTTGCAGGCTAGTACAGACCCCTCTAATGATGATTATCTGTTTTTTAGAGGAGAAGGCTTAGATGATGCCCCTATTTTGCAGCGTTATAAACGCTACAATAATATGGAAGGAAATTCACCGATTACCGATCCTAATTCTGCCTTTTCTTCTGCTGCCACTACGCTACCAGAATCAGAAGATTTGAACCGTGATAACACCTTGAATGAAGCTGAAAATTATTATCAATATAGGATTGATTTGACCCCTAATATGCAAGTGGGTACCAATTTTATTACCAATAAATACGAAAATCCAAGTGTTACCTTGCCCAATGGTACCAAAGAACCAGAAACCTGGTATCAGTTTAAAATACCGATTACTGAGTTTCAAAATAAGGTAGGTAATATCAATGATTTTCGATCGATTCGATTCATGAGGATGTACCTTACAGGTTTCGAGGATAGTGTAACCCTGCGTATGGCGCGATTACAATTGGGGAGAAATACTTGGCGTAGGTATATGTATTCTTTACTTACACCTGGCGAAAATATTCCTGTAGATAATTCTTCCACCGCATTTAATTTGCTTTCTGTAAGTGTTGAGGAAAATAGTAAGCGATCACCCATTCCTTATGTCATACCACCTGGTGTGCAGCGCCAACAACAGGCGGTGAGTAATGGACAAACCATTCAGCAAAATGAACAATCCATTGCTTTGCAGGTGTGCAACTTAAAAGATGGTGATGCTCGAGGCGTTTTCAAAACATTAGGTGGTGTTGATTTGCGCCAATTTGATAAATTGAGATTGTTTGTACATGCCGAAGCGCAAGTGGGTCAGGCTTCTTTGCAAGATGGAGACATGCAGATGTTTATGAGAATTGGTAGCGATTTTACCAATAACTACTATGAATATCGCCTTCCTTTAAATGTTACGGCTCCAGGAGCTACAGCACAAGAGGCAATTTGGCCCAAAAACAATGAATTGGATATCACACTAAGTCAACTAGTAGCCATTAAAACGCGCCGAAATGATAAAGGTCAGCCTGCATTTGTGCCCTACCAAGAAACCTTGGATAATGGAAGTACTATTGTAATCGTTGGACAACCTAATATTGGAGAAGCTAAGAATGTAATGTTGGGTATCATCAATCCCAAAAAGGACAATAGCCGTCCGGGCGATGATGGATTGCCAAAATGTGGTGAAGTGTGGTTTGATGAGCTAAGGGTTAGCGGTTTGAGCGATCGTACAGCTTATGCAGCAGCAGGTAAAGTAAATGTGCAAATGGCAGATTTGGGTAGTGTGCGCATGAGTGGTATGGCCAATACTGCTGGTTATGGCAATATCGACCAAAAAATAAATCAGCGCTCACAAAATAGTATGTACACATACGATGTGTCCTCTAATCTCAACATGGGTAAGTTATTACCTAAGGATTGGGGCGTTCAGTTACCCTTTTTTGTGGGATATTCTGAAAACGTAAGTAATCCCAAGTATAACCCTTATGACTTGGATCAAAAAATGGATGACCTGCTTAGTGCAACCAGTAACCCTGCTAAAAGAGATTCTTTCAGAAAGGCAGCACAAGATTTTACTTCTATCCGTAGTTTCAATGTCGCTAATGCAAGGTTTATGGGTTCTCCTAAAAAGAATAAATCAAAATTGTACAGCCTCAAAAACTTTGATTTTAGTTATTCCTACAATAAGCAGTTTAAGAGAAATTCAATGATTGAAAGTGATGATTATACCACCCAAAATTTTGGTTTGGGCTATACCTATGCTTTTAAAGGAAAATCATTTGAACCCTTTAAAAAACTGATTAAATCAAGATCGAAATGGTTGGCATTAATCAAAGAGATTAATATCAATCCGAGGCCTTCAAATTTCGCTTTCCGGAATGATATGAACCGTGTGATGAATGAAACACAAGTGCGTGTAGTAGGGGAGGGTGACTATAAAATTGCGCCTACCTTTTTCAAAAATTTTATTTGGACCAGAACCTACAATTTGCGCTGGGACTTAACACGTTCCTTGTCTTTTGACTATAACGCAACCAATCGTTCACGTGTGGATGAACCCTTTGGGAGAATTGACAATGCCCCCAAAAGAGATTCACTCTATACAGCAATAGGTCGTTTAGGTAGAAATACCAATTTTACCCAAGCATTTAATGCCAGTTATTCTGTTCCTCTTTCCAAATTGCCCATCACCGATTGGACAAATTTAAAACTGACTTATGGCGCTACCTACACTTGGACGGCTGCATCTCAATTGGCCCGTAGTTTGGGTAATGTTATTGGTAATACACAACAAAAGCAAATAAATGGGGAGTTAAATTTCACCCAATTATATACCAAAAACCGCTGGTTGCGTGCAGTAAATCAGCCCCCAGGGATGAAAGGGGTTAAGGGAAATGCTGTTTCGGCAATAAATAAATCTATGGCCAAAGGTGCTATGGATCCCGGAATAATTAACGCTGGTCCCAAAGATATGGCACAAATAAATGCTGCTTCAGGTGCCGATAAGAGTATGCTCGCCAACCCTAAACAGCAAGAAAAAGATAATGAACCGGAAACTAAAAAAGACAAAAAGAAAAAAGCATTCATACCGCCACTTCAGTTAAAAACCATCGACCTCACAGGGTATTCTGATCAGCAAATAGACTCTGTAAAAAAATGGCAAAAGGCAGATCTCGCAGCACGCAATAAGGCAGAAGCACTGAAGCGAAAAAAAGAAAAGAAAGCCGCTCGATTGGCCAAGCGTAATACTGTTCCGGACATTTCAAAAGCAGAGCGTTTTGGTGGGAAATTACTGACTATGGTTAAACGAACTACTATCAGTTATTCGGAAACTAGTGCAACAACTTTGCCCGGATTTTTAGATTCAACGCGCCATATCGGTTTAAGCAGCAGTGCCGAACCTGGCTTGGCTTATGCATTTGGCTATCAACCCAATCTGGCTTGGTTAGATGAAAAAGGAAGATCGGGTATTCTGAGTAGAGACACTTTGTTCAACGCACAGTTTACCCAGTCATACAGCCAAACCCTTAACCTTACAGCACAAGTAGAGCCCATTAGTGATTTGAGAATCGACTTGACATTAAACCGAACATTTAACAAAACCCATAGCGAGTTGTTTAAAGACACCACTTATGGTGCTAATCCCGATTTTAACCATCTCAACCAATTTCAAACCGGGACCTTTACCCAAAGTTATAATGCACTCAATACATTTTTTAAGCCCTCAACTGCAACTACTGGCACTTTTGCTGCATTTGTGAATGGACGCGTAACGATATCTGAGCGCTTAGGTAAAAGTAATCCCTATACAAATGGCGCCCGCGATCCAATCGACAATCGTTACTACAAAGGATATTCGGGCTATTCGCAAGAAGTATTGATACCTGCCTTTATAGCTGCCTATTCTGGCCAAAATCCGAGCAGTGTTGCCTTGTTAGATTATAGTAACAAGGAAAAACTCAATAGCAATCCGTTCAAATTTATTTTACCTAAGCCTAATTGGCGTATTACTTATAATGGATTAGGCAAATTGCCATTGTTCAAAAAAATATTCAATAATGTAGTGATTTCAAGTTCCTACAATGGTTCTTTGGCCATGAATAGTTTTAACTCAGCACTCACACACAGAGATTTGCTGGGCGTAGGTTTCCCGTCTTTTATAGATTCTAATTCTGGCAACTATGTCCCCTATTTTCAGGTGCCCAATATTACGATTAGCGATCAGTTAAATCCATTATTGTCTATTGATGTTGCGCTTAAGACTAATCTTACAGCCAAGTTTGAAATCAGAAGAAATCGAATGGTCAGCTTGAGTTTGATAGACTATCAAGTTAGTGAAACCAAAAGTCAAGAATTTGTATTTGGTTTGGGCTATAGGGTTAAAGGTTTGAAATTACCTTTCACAATAGGGAAGGGGCGTATTCTTAAAAACGACCTCAATGTAAAAGTGGATGTGGGTTTACGTGATGATAAAACAACCAA
>JAIXWS010000138.1 GCA_027491165.1 Sphingobacteriales bacterium
ATCCATTCCGTGATCAACAAGAGCAATGCCGCTAAAAGGAAATATTGGAAATAACTAATGTAGTTGGCATAGACAACGGCACCAATACTTCTTTGTTCCATGGCATCTAATTCTTCGATGATTTTTTGAGCGGCGTCATCGGTATTGCTGAGTAGGGTATAGGTGCCATTGCCTGCAGCAGCAATATTTTTGAGTGCCGCTTCATTGAGTTTCGAAATGACGGGATTGCCTTGTTCGTCTAATTTGGGGGCTTGGGTACTAGGGTCGAAAAGTGTTGCACCTTGAGGCGATCCAATCCCAATCGTATGTATAATTACTCCTGCCTCTGCTGCTTCTTTTGCTTTTTCGATAGCCGCTTGGTCGTGGTCTTCTCCGTCTGAAATAATGACCATCGATTTGAATTTACGCTCTTTTCGGCTAAAGGATTCATTTGCCATTTGAATAGCCTCTCCGATCACCGTTCCTTGGCTGGGTACCATATCGGGACTAACCGTTTGTAATAACAATTTCAGCGCACTGTAATCTACGGTCAAAGGAACTTGTAGGTAACTACGACCGGCAAAAATCACTAAGCCAATTCGGTCGCTATTCATTTTGTCCGTTAGTCGATTGATCAATAATTTGGCTTTGCTTAATCGATCGGGCTCCACATCTTTGGCCAACATGCTTTTGCTGACATCAAGTGCTACCATAACATCTACTCCTTTTCTTTGCACCGTTTCGGTACTGCCGCCTTTTTGTAAGTTTGCCGTGCCGATAATTAGGAAGAATAAACTCAAAGCCGCCAATACAAATTTCAAAGTGGCCCTAGCTGGGATAAAGCCTAGAATTTGTTGCTGTACATTGTCTGTGCTTCCTATTTTTTTTAAGGTATTCCGACGCCAATACAGCATGGCGATATACAATGCTACCAAAATAGGTATTATGATTAATGCCCCAAAATATTCGGCATATTGAAAACGAAGCATCATTTTTTAAGAATCTAATCCTCGCAAAAATAGCCTCCTTTTTTTCTTGTTCTTTTTTAATTGTCAGTTTTGAAATTTTTTTAACAGCAGCTAATCCTATTGCACTAGGGCATATTTGGCTTTATGCTGCTTTTGGGGGACTAATCTACTTTCAATACGCAATAAGTTTTATATACATTGAGCAATAATTTATATAAAGATTTTATGAATTATTCTTTGAGTCAAGCTTTATTTTTTGTTTCTTGTGCTGAATACAAAGGCTATATAAACCACCTGTGGTTTTATTTCGCCAAAAATTATTTTTTAAATGACGTTTGATAAAGAGTCTAACTTTTTTACTTCCAAGCAGCTTTTTGCTTTTTGTAGAAAGGTATTTGTTGTATTAAGCTGTTTCTTGAGTACTACCGTACTTGCGCAACCAGTATCTATTTCCTATCCCAGTTCGGCCCAAAGTATCAATCGGGTACTGGGTAAAGGGGCTTTAACCGTCAAATTATTTTTCAATGGTGCCTGTAGCGGTACCAGCGTAAAAATTGCACTTCCCGCTTCCGTTTCCTACATAGCGAGTAGTGTGACCAAAACGGGGGGGGCATCTGGTTTGGGTATTGCTGAAAGTTCCATTACCGATTTGCGGAATCCCGTTTTTACCATTAGTGGTACCATAGCTAGCGGTGATGAATTGATTTTTAAAATAGACAGAAGAGCAGATTGTGGCACCTTGACTACAGGAAAGGACAGTGTTTTTGTCACCACTGGTGGCGGATGTTTTAATAGCTCTGATGTTTTGGGCACACTCAATACCTATAATATTCTTTCACCTTCCCTTTCTATTAACCCTGCTAGTACCCTTACGGGTGCGGTGATTGATACAACCGCCACTCGGCTTTCAACAATTATAAATGGTGGAAATGGGGTGACCGATACCCTTCGTTTTTTTATTGTTTATCCCAGTGCTGGATTAATCAACACCAGTGGTTCCAATACCATCTCTGCCAATAGCGTAAATTTTACGCCCTTTCGAACTAGTGGCGATACCTTGTTTTATAAAATATTTGGCAGCACCCTTTTTGGAGGAGATAGTTTGTTGAGTAATGGAGAAACAGTCATTATCTCTGAACCGATTAAAGTATTAAAATGTAATGCCACGACAAATTATGGTGTTGCTTGGGGCCGAAATGATGCCACTATTTGCGCCTGGTCCTATGCCAATGCTTCTGTCATTGCCGCCACGGGAGCTCCCAATTTTAATACGCTCACCGCAGCACAAATTAGTTTTGTAGACAAGTGTACGCCTTACTCTTACGAAATGAATTTTAGTAATGGTGGATTGGGGAATCGTAAGGCGGCAACTATGTATGACCTCAAAATCCAACAAGGTCATTGGGCCAGTTCGGTAACGGTATTGGCCAATATGGATACCAGTCTTTTTAGTATCTCAAACTTTAAAATAGGCACCACTTCGATCAGTTTTGCCTATTCTGTTGGTATCATTAATATAGATCTGAATAATGTTTTGACTACCGACCCAGATGGCTCTGGAGTGGGTATTGAAGATATTGATGGTGATGGTTTTTTTGATGATTTACCTCCAGGCCATTCCTTAAAGTTAACTGCTGATATAGCCTTGAAATGTAGTAGGAGTTGTGGTGCGCAAAATTATAATTATAGCGTTGCTGCTATTTTGAGATATAGGACAATGTGTAATAGTGCTATCACTACTTCTGATGTAAAACTGTCTACAACACTTGTCAATTATCTATACGAAACAGCATTCTTGGGTAAATCTTACGTACCCGCCAATGTGGTGAATGGAGTGCCTTTTCGGATCAATTTAAAGGCAGGCTTTAGTGTTAATCAGGATTCCTATAGCTCTGTCAGAACAAGATATCGGTGGAAAATGATTTTGCCTATGGGTTTTTCAGTGGCTCCTGTTAGCAATCCCCGATATGGCCTTACCAGCGTTACTTATACCTTATCAGGGGATACCCTCATTTTTACATCGAGTAGTAATAGTTTAGATTCTTTTAGCATCAATTTGGTGTACACATGTGGTAGTAATGGCTACAAGACGATCAATTATACCCTAGAGAAAATTAATAATATCATTACGGGATGTAAATGTCAGGGAAATCTGATTTGTGCCAGTGTAAGCACACATGCCTTTTGTCCCATGCCTTGTCCTAGCGGGCCTACCACTTATGTGCCAAAGGTAAAACGTGCCGATAGTTGTATTGGCTGGGTAGATCATACCATTAGAACCCGCGTTAATCCGCTATTAATTTCTGAGTTTGATTTGTCTAAGGCTTTGTATTTGGATACCATCAATATTTTTGGTTCAGCCGTTCAAAATGATGCGTCCAATAATTTGTTTGTTGAATTGACATTACCCAAAACAACACTTGCACCCACCGGTGTCAACAAGTTGACACCGATAAAAACAAACGTATCTTTTTACAGGTCTGGTTTTATCATCAGTTCATGTGTTGTCAGTACTTTTTCGGGCACCGCCACTACCGCTTCTACCCAATCCGTCATCTATGATTTAACTTCTTGTGTACTCGGTATGGGAGGACTCTTTGCAGGAGATAGTATTGCCGTAGTAAGTTCATTTGTTGTAGCTACCAATAATAATTTGCCCAAGAATGATGTACAGTCTGGAGGCACTTGGACATTTTTTAATAGGGATCCGACTGGCCTAAAGGTTTTTTGCAATACCACTGTACCCGAAATGTACTTAGTGGGTACCGATTTAGTCAATGCCACTAACGCCTATATCACTGGGGGTTGCGCTGGAACTACCTTGGGGGGCAGTTCAAATTATTTGGCACGTAGGTTCAATACTTCTGGAGAGCTATTCAAAAATGAATTTAGGCCTGTAATGTATGTCGATTCTATTGTAGCGACTATGCCAGCCGGTTATGTTTGGAATCATACTCATTTTCAGCCTGCAGCGGGCCCTGTGTATAATTTTTTAACCCCCACCATTTCTGGAAGCCGCTATAGTTTTGTCAATCCTGGTACTTGGCAGCCATTAGGATTAACCGTCACCAATGCATACGGTGGTTTTGTACCCTTTAATGTATCGCCAGTCTGCGGCACATTGCCCAATGAAAACATAAACTTTAAGATTTACATCCGCGATTATTATTATGCCTATGCCAATAAAAGTACTCCTGCTGGCATGGCTTATGTATTGGGTGGTCCAGCAGGTCAAACACGTACTATTTCGTACACCTCTTCGCAAAAACCCGACCTAGATCTAATCGATCAAACGGGTATTGTACCTGCCATAAAAGATTCTTTAAGTTGGAACTTGAGGGTTTATAATAAGGGTTTGAACGCGGCGAATTACAGCTGGCTTGCGATACCTTACAATCCTGCCGTTACGGTAAATAAAATTACAGAAATTGCTACAGGAGCTGTGCTTACACCCATTGCTTATAGCGGCGGCTATTGGTATCAGTTAGGTACAACTGGTATATCGGCAGGCTCTAGTAAAGATTATAAAATTGAGTTTAAGTTTTCTGCCTGCGTGTCGGATAGTCTTGAAGTGTTTGCTGGATGGAATTGTGGCGCTTACCCATCCGACCCAACTACTTATCCCTGTACCAGTGTATTAGATCGTATAGCCCTAAAAGTTTCGGCTGTGCCAAGTGAGGTTCAGCTCAGTGTTTTGCGTCAACCGGGTGGGGGAGGAACGGTTAATTTATGCACCACGGATAGCATTCTCCTTTTGGTGAATAGTGCGCAAACTGCAAATTTAAAAGAGCCCTATGTTGTCATTTATCCACCTTTGGGTTTTACTGTTTCTAGCGTTATCAAGGTAGAATATCCTTTGGGTAGTGGAAATTATCAAAACGCCACAGTCTCTTCTTTCCCTGGTGGGGGCATTAAAATCGATTTGACGGCACATACGGGTATCGGTATAAAGGGCCTTTTAGGTACTGCTACCAGCAGTAGCACCTACACACCTATAGGGGGAGAAAGGCAAGCAAAAATAAAATTGGATTATACCACAGATTGTGATTTGACTTCAGGCTATTCTTTTCTTTTTTATGCCTTTGGCAAAATGCCTTGCGGACAAGTGGCTTTAGGAAATGGTGTTTCGACGAGTACCACTGCACTCAACATTACTGGAGCTACCTCTGGCGGTATCGCCGGAGCATCTATGACCATATCAGCGGGTTCTCTTTCCTGCGGCACTTCTACAACCTTAAATCTAGGTACCACACCCACCGGAATGCCAACGCAACTAGGAGATACTATGATGTATATTCTTCCTGCTGCATTGAAGTATGATGGCTCTTTTGTCAAAGGAGTTAATTGTGATTCTTGTGTCATTAAAGTTGAATCTGGTTCCGCTGGTACTACTGTGGTTAAAGTAAAATTACAAACCAGCATTGCCGCCGCCTCTGCTATTTCGTTTTCATTTAATATCTCACCCAAAGGACTTGGTTGTAATTCTGTGACGATCCCAGGGTATTTCAAAAGGAATATATCCGCTTTACTCTGTGATACGGTTCTGTGCTCCAATAGTAGTATTTTTCTAAAAACGCTTACTTCCTCACCTATTTCGGTCAAGAAGCCCAAAATACAATTGAATAGTTACGAATTATTGGATACCAATATTTGGGTGGTGGGCACTGGATTGAATAAGATAAAAATCAAATACTCAAATACTGGTACCTTAGCTTATACCTCCAATACAGATTCTGTAGAGTTGTTTTGTGGTGCTAGTACCATTCCTTTTGCCATTTTGCCTATTACAAAGTCTTTGGCTATAGGAGCTAATGATTCGGATATCTATTTTGTAAGTATCCCTTCTAGCGCTTGTAGTGCTTCAGATTTGGTAACGACAACAGCTAAGGTCAGGAAAACTACGGTGAATGGGACAGAACAATGTATTTGTGATAGCACACAAATAGCCATGAGTGTCAAGCCAACAGTGGTTCCCGAATTGACCTATTGTCAATGGTCTGTTGCCCCCCCTTTAACAGCAACAGGAACATCCTTAAAATGGTATAGGGTTCCCACTGGAGGTTTAGGTTCCACCACAGCAATTGTTCCGGCAACGGATGTGCTGGGCGTTAAATCTTATTATGTAAGTCAGACTTCCAGCACGGGTGTTGAAGGTCCACGCGCCGAAATTAAAGTAACGATATTAAGAACACCCGAAGCTCCAATTGTATCCACACCATTTGAATATTGCCAAGGTGCAACTGCATCCATTCTTACTGCTACCAAAGCAGTAAGTACAGATACTTTGTTGTGGTATACCAGTGGCACGAGTACTGCTGCTTCTTATACCGCACCTGTTCCGTCAACAGCTGCGGCAGGAACTTTTTATTACTTCGTCAATGCAAAGTCTAATGCGGGTTGCGCAGGGCCTAGAGATAGTATTGAGGTTATTGTAAACCCCAAGCCATCTGCTCCAATAGTCTTGTCACCTGTTAAGTATTGTCTAAATGCACCAGCCATTGCGCTAACCGCTACACCCGTAGATATTAATGATACTTTATTGTGGTATAATAGTGCTACTGGCGGTACCCCTTCTCTCGATGCTCCTATTCCTGTTACTTCCGCAATTGATACATTCACCTATTGGGTGAGTGCCAAAACAGCCTATGGTTGCGAGGGTCCAAGGGATAGTATTAATGTAATCATTTACCCTAATGCCGATATTCCTGTTGTTGTTTCACCTGTAACCTATTGCGTCCGTGACAGTGCTCTTGCTTTAACTGCATCCACTACTTATGCAACAGACACCTTGTTGTGGTATACTTCAGCTTCAGGGGGTACAGCTTCAAAGTTAAGTCCCACGCCTTCTACATTAATTGCTGGTAAAACTAAATATTGGGTAAGTGCCAAAACAATGCATAATTGTGAAGGTGCTAGAGATAGTATTGAGGTCGTCGTTAATCCAAGTGCAGGCAGACCGCGCGTGTCAACGCCCGTTAATTATTGTTTGGGTGCTGCATCAACTGCACTCTCTGCAACAAAATCTGCTGCAACAGATACCCTGCTGTGGTATACCACAGCTGTTGGAGGTGTCCCATCTTATACTGCACCTATACCTTCTACTTCAAGCATAGGTACAACTACCTATTATGTTGGTGGTAAAAGTAATTTGGGTTGCGAAGGAAGACGCGAGAGTATTGAGGTTATCGTTAATCCATTGCCAGATTTGCCCATTATTAGTAGTCCTGTTTCTTATTGTTTGAATGAGACTGCCTTTGCCCTTTCTGCTTATGATGTTTTAGGCGATTCAATTGTCTGGTATGCTTCCGCATCTGGAGGCAGCTATACTACAACGACTCCGATACCCTCAACCATTGCAGCAGGTACTACCAAATACTATGTGGGTACAAAAAATTCTTTTGGTTGTTTTGGGCCAATAGACAGCATTATGGTTACGGTGAATCCCTTAGCTGCCAAACC
>JAIXWS010000126.1 GCA_027491165.1 Sphingobacteriales bacterium
GGCACCAATAGTCAAATCAGAAATGCAGGAGAGTGTATGCATCTCCAATATCAGTCCATTCTCGGCTTGCACATAACGGAAAACAAAAGACCCGATGACGATAGCTACAAAGAGTCGGGAGTAATATTGAACAGGGAATAGATAAATAAGTAAGGGCCAAAAAAAATAGAACTGCTCTTCGATAGCCACCGACCACAAAACACCCAAAACAGAGGCATCAGGCAAACCATTTTTAATAAAATCGAAATTGTTCAAGAAACTGAGATAATAGGGTAACTGAGCCGTTTCGTTGGGTATCTGCCCCATCATCTCCTTCAATCTAGGGAACAATACAAATCCAAAAAACACACAAAAATAAAAGAGCGGCCAAATCCTTAAGGCGCGTCTGATATAAAAATTACCCACCTTAATCTGACCAAAGTTTTGCTTTTCGACTAAAAGCAAATAGCTGATTAAAAATCCACTAAGGACAAAGAAAAAATTGACGCCTAAATTGCCATTAGAAGCCAGAACATTCTTGAGCCAATAATATAATTCTGTTTCTTTGATAGAAGCATATTCTGTAGCAAAAGAGTGATATAAAAAAACGCTCAGGAAACAAAAAAACCTTAACCCATCAAGATTGGGAAAGAAAATCTTTGTTTTATATTCTGAGGATGTTTGCAGCATTAGCCTTGTCTATTTTTTTCGAAATACCACCAATGCAATACCAATAGGGCCCATACACGATTATAGTAATTGGTTTTCCCCGCTAGGTATTCCTTGATTATTTTATCAACAACTTGATAGTCCACTAGGCCCGCATATTCTATTTTTTGTTTGCTCATATAGTAATCGAGCATAGGCTTTAATTCTTTGGCCAGCCATTTGTTCATAGGGATAGAAAATCCTTTTTTGGGTCGATCAAATATGGCAGGAGGTAGCATTTCGTACAACGTTTGTTTCATCAAAGCCTTAGCTCCATAGGCATCATTTACCTTAAAAGATAAAGGAACATTTAGAGAAAATTCTACAAGGTTTTTATCTAGTAGTGGCACACGCGTTTCGAGCGAATAATGCATGCTAGCCCGATCAACCTTCACGAGTAAATCATCTTTGAGGTAATGCTCTATGTCCCAAAAAGCTTGTTTCTCCTCTGCTTTGCCAGCCTTGGGCAATCGATTCAATTCTGAGAAATCAAACTTGTTTTTTACCAGTAGTTTTCTGAGCTCCTGCTCGCTAAACAAATATTGCTCTTGCGAGAAAATATGACTGGGAATTCTTTTAGTTGCGGGAAAATTAAAAAGGCTGCCCGCACGCTGATATCGTTCATTCATGAATTTACTGGCCCAATAAATGGGCTTGTGCGCTATGCGCACTTTTACATCAGCCAACCTTTTGGCCCAAGCATACATGCCATAACCTTGGTATAATTCATCGCCGCCATCACCCGACAAGGCAACGCTAACATGCTCCTTCGCCAACTTGGAAACCAACATGGTGGGGAATGCAGAAGAATCAGCAAAAGGCTCGTCATATAGATCTAAAAACTCGGGAACAAGCGCTAAAACATCGTCAAATTTAACGGTAAACAAATGATGATCTGTACGGAGTTCCCTCGCAACTTGTTGAGCAAACTGCGATTCGTCAAACTGGGCATCTTCAAATCCAATACTAAAGGTTTTGACTTTTTTAGCGGAAATTTTTGAAGCCACTGCCGTTACCAAGCTAGAATCAATACCACCACTTAAAAATGTACCTAGCGGCACATCACTGAGCATTTGCCCCTCAACTGCCGAAAACAATTTCTCTTTATACTGATCGACAACAAGCCGTTCATCCATTATGGGATTAGTGAGGTAATAATCTGTAGCCTTCCAGTAGCAATACCTATTCCATTCGTTTGTTTTCGTATCCAAAACAGCATAATTAGCCGCTGGAAATTTTTTAATGCCTCTATAAATCGTGAAGGGTTCTGGTATGTATCCAAGATGCAGATAGTGGGCTACTGCCTTTTTACTGATTAAAAAATGGGCTTTTTTTCCCACTTCTTTATTGGCCTCAATAATAGATTTTAGTTCTGAGGCAAAAATCAACTTGCCATTTGTTCTTTGAATAAATAAGGGCTTAACACCCAGTTGGTCGCGACAGAACCACAATTTTTCTTCTAGGCTATCATAAATTGAAAAGGCAAAAATGCCATTGAGCCAAGAAAAACTTTCGACCCCAAATTGGACAAAGAGTTCTAAAACAACTTCTGTATCGCCATTGGTTTTCCATGGGAATTGAGGAAGCTTCTTTTTTAATGTTTCAAAATTATACACTTCGCCATTGTATACAATTACAAATCTACCACAGGAGGAATGCATGGGCTGATTTGCAGATTGCGACACATCTATTATACTCAAGCGACGATGTCCTAAAAAAACTTGAGCGCTGCTAGAGGTATAATAGCCCACCGCATCAGGTCCCCGATGAGTCAGCAAATTGGTTGCTCGTTTCATCGAATCGATGTTGATACCATCTTTGACAAATGCTCCTACTATGCCACACATAAACTTATTTCCCCCAGTTGTTTAAAATCCTTTTGATGCCTTCCTTATAAGGCAACAAATCTCTATTTAACAATGCCCTCATCTTGCTATTATCTGGCTGTCGACGCGTCATATCTCCATCTCTAAGAGGGGGCAAATAGACAATTTTTGAGGCTGAACCCGTTAGTTCAATGATGGTTTCGGCTAATTCTTTGATGTTAATGACCACATCTGAACCAATATTATACACTTCATTTTTGTATTGCTCATCAAATAAAGTTGCAAGACAAGCATCTATATTGTCGTCAATATAACAAAAGGTGCGTGATTGACTGCCATCTCCATAAATAGTGATATCCTTGTTGGCTAAGGCGGCATTCAGAAATTTGGACATGACAAAATCCTGACTTTGCTTGGGCCCATAAGTATTAAAAAACCTAAAAATGGTAAAATCCAAACCATACTCCTGATGGTAAGAACGACAATAGGCTTCTCCAATATTTTTGACCACTGCATAGGGCAATCTGGAGTTTAAAGGCGTGGTAACCTCGTGCTGGGGCAATACTACAGGCTCGCCATATACTTCAGAAGAGGAGGAATAAAACACTCTTTTGACACCCGTATTTTTACAGAGATCCAAAATATTCTTGATGCCATCGATATCCTTCAGAACCATTACTGGGTGATCGAGGGTACGCAAAACGCCTACTACAGCAGCATAATGAAAAACATAATCAAATTGATAAGCAGTCATGATGGCCGCAATCTCATTGTATTCATTGACATCACATTTAATAAAGGTACAACGAGGATGCTGAGGTATATGCTCTGCCTTTCCGGTAAGAAAATTATCGACTAAGACCAGCTGAAAATCTTGGTGCAATAGTAGTTTATCGGCTAAACTACTTGGCACAAAACCGGCACCACCTGTAATTAATACTTTTACCATTTAATCAAAATATTTTTGAGCGTAGCATAAAAACGCTTTGTTTGTAATAGCCTGGCGCTATCGGATAGGGATCGTAATAAATACTGTATACTAGTCCATTTGTATTTGGGCTCATTCGCCAAATGCAGCGCAATGTACGAATTTGCATCCATCTTTATATGGTCAAAACGCTGGCCAAAATAGGTAACTGTTGGCTTGTCGGCTTCTAAAAACTGAATCAAAAGTTCTAATCGACGAATCAATTTTTCACCTTGAATGGTACGCACACTGCGCATATCATGGTCTATCACCAAGGAGGTGATGCTGTTGGAATAGTACAGGGGATACCTAGCAGCCAATCTACACCACAGTTCATAGTCTTCTGAGGCCGAAAGCGCCCTTTCTTCGTTAAATGGATGCTTTGAAATGATCTCCTTTTTAATAAATACACCATTACAACTTAAGGGATTCCCAGAAGCCATAATCTTGTTTAAGGTCTCACCTGTAAAACGGTTTACCTCTTTAAAAACAACAGCATCGGGATTTGCCCAAGCATA
>JAIXWS010000062.1 GCA_027491165.1 Sphingobacteriales bacterium
GTGCAAGTGTATGACAGATTGCGCTTCTTGGGTATTTTCTCCAACAATCTTGACGAATTTTTCAGAGTACGTGTGGCCACACTCAATAAAATGGCTAAGCTAGGCAAAGCATCAAAAGTACATCTAGAAGCCAACCCCGAAGGCATCTTAAGAGAAATCCAACAGACAGTCATAATGCTCCAAAATGACTTTGATAATACCTATCAACAAATCATCAGAGAACTAGCGGACCAAAAAATATTTATCAAAAATGAAAGCCAGCTAACGGCTAAACAAGAAGTATTTATTCGTCAGTATTATACCGACAAAGTAAGTTCTCAAATAGTGCCCCTGATGATTGAGAGTATCCCGCAGATGCCACTCTTGAGAGACAAATCGATTTACCTAGCCTGTGTATTGCGCAATAGAAAAAACAGAAAACTGAGCAATTATGCTCTGATAGAAATCCCAACTAAAGTACTACCCCGCTTCATCATTCTCCCCTCCGAAAAAGGCATAACAGACATCATTTTATTAGAAGATATTATCCGATTCAATCTACCCAATCTCTTTGCGCCATTTGGCTTTGATGATTTCAGCGGTTATATCATCAAAGTAACGCGCGATGCAGAGTTAGAAGCTGATAATGATATCTCTAACTCCATCATTGAAAAATTAGAAAAACAAATCAAAAACCGCAAAAAGGGCAAAACAACGCGTTTTGTATTTGACCGAACATTAGACTTAGGCTTACTTGATTTTCTTTCCAAAAGATTAGGGCTAACCAAAAAAGACAACCTAATTCCTGGAGGACGCATCCATAATTTCAAAGATTTTATGGACTTCCCCGCTTCTGTTTTTGACAATATCCAAAGCAGACCCAAAAAGGTTGTTCACCCCAAATTAAAACAACCGATACGCATTACCCATGTACTCGATAAGCAAGATATTTTACTCAATTTCCCTTATCATTCCTTCGACTCTATTATCGATTTATTGCGCGAAGCAGCCATTGACCCCTATGTGCAAAGCATTAAAATAACGGCTTATCGTCTTGCAAAAGATTCTAAAATTGTAAATACGCTTGTAAATGCGGTACGCAATGGCAAAAAGGTTACGGTCATGCTCGAACTTCGTGCTCGATTTGATGAAGAAGCAAACCTAGCTTGGAAAGCAGTGCTTGAAGAGGAAGGAGTAAAAGTAATTTTGGGCGTACCCAATATGAAAGTGCATGCCAAATTATGCATCATTAAGCGCCGAGAAGGTACGAGTACCAAGCAATATGGATTTGTCTCTACTGGAAACCTGAACGAAAGCACGGCAGCATTCTATGGCGACCATTGTTTGCTCACCTCCAACAGAAATATTCTGGCTGATGTAAACAGGATTTTTGCAGCACTTGAAAAACCTAAAATAGACCTGAGCGAACTGTCTTTATGCAAGACATTACCAGTAGCCCCAACAAATATGCGCAAATATTTTGTGGCCTTACTGGATAAAGAAATCGAATGGGCTAAAAAGAAAAAACCAGCATCCGTTATCATAAAACTGAATAGCCTGGTAGACAAGGTGCTTATTGAAAAATTAAAGCAAGCCGCCATAGCAGGGGTAGAGGTAAAACTCATCATCCGCAGCATTTGCTGCCTCCTTACGAGCAGCAAAGTGTATAAAAAAAATATCACCGCTATTAGTATTATCGATGAGTACTTAGAACATGCACGTGTTTTTGTTTTCAATAATGCTGGCAACCCAAAAGTGTTTTTATCGTCGGCAGACTGGATGATACGCAACTTAGACCATAGAGTGGAAGCCGCTTGCCCCATATTAGACCCTGTACTCAAAAAAGAATTAATTGATATCCTCAATATCCAATTATCAGGTAATGTGAAAGCAAGAATTTTGAATAATGAACAAGATAATTTGTATGTTGCACGTAAAGAGGATGAAGCCCCTATTCGTTCGCAAGTGGAAATTTACAATTATCTTATAAACGCCATACAGAATTGATTTTAGCTGCAATAGACATTGGCTCAAATGCCGCACGCTTGCTCATCTCCGAAGCTAAGCCTTACAAAAATGACAGCGTTGATTATACCAAATTAACTTTATTAAGAATACCCTTGCGCTTGGGTTTTGATGTTTTTGAAAAAGGAATCATTCCGCCTGAAAAGGAGAAACAACTCATCGACTCCATGAAAGCCTACAAACTATTAATGGACATATACAAAGTAGAAGGGTATAGAGCTTGTGCTACCTCGGCCATGCGCGATGCTAAAAATGGGAAACAAATCATTAAAGACGTACTAGCACAAACAGGCATCCAAATTGACATCATAGGAGGGCACGAAGAAGCCAATATTATCTACGAAACCCATATTGCTGAAAACCTAAGTGCAGGAAAATCTTACCTCTATATTGATGTAGGAGGAGGCAGTACAGAAGTAACACTTTTTGCGGACAATAAAATTGTATTCAAAGAATCTTTCAATATTGGCACTATACGCTTACTTAACGAATCGGTAAGCGACGAGCAATGGAACCATATGAAGTGGTACATTAAAACCCATACCGCTCATACCCAACCCCTGGTAGCCATAGGTAGCGGGGGCAACATCAATAAAATATTTTCGATTTCCAAAAAGAAAGAAGGCAAACCACTTTCCTTAGAACTATTGAAAGACTATCTACGCGAATTGAGTGCCTCTACCGTTGCAGAAAGAATGCACCTATACAATTTCCGTGCCGACCGTGCCGATGTGATTGTTCCTGCCTTAGAAATCTTTGTAGCCATTATGCGCTGGAGTGGTGCAAACGAAATTTATGTACCGAGAATTGGATTAGCTGATGGCTTGATTAAAATGCAATATGCCGCAAGAATGAAGTAAACACCATAGAAATTTTAGAGCAAATTGCATCCCTTTACTGCTCCTCCACAACATCAAGCTCATCTTCTCCATCTTCAAGCCATTTGGTAGAACTTTTCTTATCGCGACCCGCTTTGTTTAGCCAAAGTAGCATGGCGGGCTGCAAGGTAAGATTGGTAATCATGGCCAAAAGCAGAGTAAGTGAAGTTAAAAAACCTAAGGATTTTGTACCGTCAAAATTGGATAAGGCAAACACACCAAAACCGGCTATTAGAATCAAGGAAGTGTAAATAATACTCAATCCAGTATCATTAATGGTATGCCTAACAGTGTTCGGTATATCTTCTTTATAACGCCCAAGTTCATGTTTGTAACTCACCAAAAAACGAATCGTAACATCAATCGTAATACCCAAGGCCACACTAAATACCAATACAGTTGAGGGTTTTATAGGAATACCCATCCAGCCCATGATACCCGCCGTAGCCAATAAGGGAATAATATTAACCACAAAAGATATCAGCAAAATGCGCCAAGAATAAAAGAGTACAATCATACATCCAAATATCATGATGAAGGCAAGAGCCAAACTATCACGAAGACTATTGATGATAAATTTACTACCTTCTAAAAATATGATACTCGAACCCGTGAAGGTCACATTATACTTACTGGTGTCAAATAAAGCATAGGTTTTGGGGCTTATGCTATCTAACAATATCGGCAACCTAACAGAGCCTACATCTTCCATATTGATAGAAATACGAGCCTTTTGCTTATCTGCATCCATGAAGGTGCTCAATAGCTTATGAAACATATCGCCTCCCGCATTGGCCTTTGCTTCCTTATTAGGCTTTGCACGCAAATATGGTTGAATGAAGGCGCCATCCATCATATTGGGAACGCCGTAGCTGCTGCTATCGCCATCATAATAAGCTTGACGCGCAAATTTTACACCATCCACAAAAGACAAAGGATGACCCAATTCTTTATAGTCGGCCAAAGCAATACCTAATTCATCAATTTTCTGCATCACCGGTAAAGACACCGCACCATTTTTACGCTTGGTATCAATAACAATTTCTAAAGGCATTACCCCGTGAAAATGCTTTTCGAAAAATTTAAGATCCGTAAAAATTTTGTCTTTTTTCGGCAAGTCATCCACTACATAGCCTACCGTCTTGAGTTTAGAAACACCGATTAAAGAAACAATGGTTAACAAGCCAGAAATGATATAAATCCACTTCCGCTGCACGAAAACCCAATGATTTATTAAGCTTAATAATTTATTGAGCCATTTACTATCGAGATAGTTGGTATGCTTACTTTTAGGCGCTGGCAAATAGCTAAAAAGGGCTGGAAGAAATACCAGCGATATCACAAAAAGACTCATGATATTGATCCCTGCCACCAAACCAAATTCCTTGAGTATTTTACTTTTGGTAAAAAAGAAAACACCAAAACCTATTGCGGCTGTAAGGTTGGTAAACAAGGTCACAATACCCATACGATCAACCATGCGCAACAGAGATTTTATTTTGTTACCGTGTTTGCTGTACTCACTATGGTATTTATTGAGAAAATAAACGCAATTGGGAATCCCAATAACCACAATCAATGGCGGAATTAATGCAGTAAGTAACGTGATTTGATAGCCTAATAAAGTCATCGTCCCTACCGACCAAATTACCCCAACAGCAACCACCACCATAGATGCTAAAACTGCACTAAAAGAACGGAAAAACAACATCAAGATTACCGCAGTAAGCAATAATGAAAGCATCAAAAACATTTTCATTTCTGCCTCAATTTTCAAACCCACTTGTGTGCGGATAAAGGGCAAACCTGAATAGTGCATTTCTATATCCTGACTTTTGCCAAATGCATCACATAGCGCTACAGCTTCTGCAATAGCTTTCCTGCGCGCTTTCGAGGCCAGCACATCCTTATTGATGTACAAGGCCATCATATAGGCTTTTGTTTCGGGATTATACAATAGTCCCTTGTAGAAAGGCAAGTTTAGAAAGGTACTTTGTACACTATCTATATTATTCGTTCCGCCGAGTGATGCTGCTAGCCTATCGACCTTAAGCTTATCACTTATCGTGTCTTTAGTCAATACAATGGAGGTAGGAATGCTGAGTACCGATTCAATTGCAAAACTCTTTTGTAGTTGCCCAACCAAGCTGCTGTATGCCTTGTAAAAATCAGCTTCGAAAAATCGATCTGTTTGTACAGCCACCACCATCATAGTGCCGTCTTGCCCAAACTGTTTTTTAAATTCTTGGTACTCCAAATATTTGGGATTATCAGTGGGTATGGCACCAGTAGAGTCATAACTCAATTGAACTTTAGTGGCCTGGTAGCCCATAAAAACAGTAATACCTAATAATATAACGAGTAAGTAAATTCTAAAATTGATGATAAAAGCTGCGATACGATGCCACATAGTCTTAAATAAAAAATAAGGGGGCGAAGGTACGGTAAATAGACTTTTATTCTTGTAAAGGCTTTTAATGATTTGTAGATACAAAATATAATAAGAATGTACCTATAAGAATCAGTCATTTCTCGTACTTTCGCACATTCGCACAACAGGAAAAGTAGAAGATGAAAAACATTCGTAATTTTTGCATTATTGCCCATATCGACCACGGGAAAAGCACTTTAGCTGACCGTATGCTGGAATTTACCAACACCATTTCAGATAGAGATATGCAAGCTCAAGTACTAGATGATATGGACTTGGAGCGAGAGAAAGGCATTACCATTAAAAGCCATGCCATTCAAATTAATTATGCCCATAGAGGAGAGCAATATATCCTTAACCTTATTGACACTCCTGGACACGTAGATTTTTCTTACGAGGTATCGCGTGCATTAGCCGCTTGCGAAGGCGCCTTGCTTTTGGTAGATGCCACTCAAGGCATACAAGCCCAAACTATTTCTAACCTATATCTAGCACTTGAGAATGACTTAGAAATCATCCCTGTGATCAACAAAATAGATATGGATGGCGCTATGATACCAGAGGTAACCGACCAAATTGTTGATTTGATCGGTTGCAAACCCGAGGAAATTATTTTGGCATCAGGAAAAAGTGGCATCGGGATTCAAGAAATTTTAGATGCTATTATCGATCGCATCCCTGCCCCCAAAGGTGATGTAGAGGCTCCATTGCAAGCATTGATATTCGATTCGGTTTTCAATTCTTTCCGTGGCATTATCATTTATTACAGGGTAATAAATGGCACGATTAAAAAAGGAGATAAAATCAAGTTTATCAATGCTCAAAAGGAATATGAAGCGGACGAGGTAGGCGTACTCAAACTAACGATGACTTCTAAAAAAGAAGTATTGGCAGGGGATGTAGGCTATGTCATCACGGGCATTAAAAATGCAAAGGAGGTCAAAGTGGGTGATACCATTACGACCGTTAACAATCCATCTTTAGAGCCCATTCACGGATTTGAAGACGTAAAGCCCATGGTATTTGCCGGTATCTTTCCCGTAGAGACAGATGACTTTGAAGAACTCCGCGATTGCATGGACAAATTGCAATTGAATGATGCATCGCTGACCTTCGAAATGGAAACATCACAAGCCTTAGGCTTTGGTTTTCGTTGCGGATTCTTGGGCATGCTGCACATGGAAATTATCCAAGAACGTCTGGAAAGAGAATTTAACCAAACGGTGATTACCACGGTACCGAGCGTAAGTTTTTATGCTTATACGCAGCGCGAAAAAGACAAGAGAATTATAGTCAATAACCCCTCGGAAATGCCCGATCCTACGCGTATCGATCGCATTGAAGAGCCTTTTATCAGAGCTCAAATCATTACCTCGCCTGATTATATTGGCAATATTATGACCTTGTGCTTGAGCAAAAGAGGCATGTTGATGAATCAAAATTACTTAACCCCAACAAGGGTTGAATTAACTTTTGAAATGCCTATGGCCGAAATTGTGTTTGATTTTTATGACAAGTTAAAATCACAAACACGTGGATATGCCTCTTTCGACTATACACCTATTGATTATCGTGAGGCTGATATTGTAAAAATGGATATCCTATTAAATGCTGAGCCATTGGATGCTTTAAGTGCATTGATTCACAGAAGCCGTACCCAAGATTTTGGACGAAAACTATGCGCCAAGTTAAAAGAGTTGTTACCCCGTCAACAATTTTTGATAGCCATACAAGCCGCTGTAGGCGCTAAGATTGTAGCTCGTGAAAATATTTCGGCCATGCGTAAAGATGTAACGGCCAAATGTTATGGGGGAGATATTTCGCGTAAGCGCAAATTATTAGAAAAACAAAAAGAAGGTAAGAAACGTATGCGTCAAATAGGTAATGTAGAGGTGCCTCAGGAAGCATTCTTAGCCGTACTGAAGTTGGACGAATAATATACTAACAAGCAGTAACAATGCTATAAAATTTAAGCTTATCCAAATGAGCGAACCCATAAAATGGACCAGTGTTTACAAAAGCCTCAACAGATTTGAAGCAGAGGTAATCAAAGGTAATATTGAAAATGAAGGCATTCCATGTGTAATAATCAATAAGCAAGATAGCTCTTACTTAAGCATTGTACCCGGTATGATAGAATTACATGTACCGATATTACATAAAGAGCAAGCACTAACGATAATTACACAACAACAAAAAGAAGAAAAGGGATAATTCATGAATATTTTTTTTAAAAGAATTGCCTTTATACTCTTCATAGGTCTAGCTTTGAGCCTGAACACAAAGGCTCAAAACACCGACTATGCCGGCAAAAAAGGGCAGCTTTATTTTTCTTGGGGATATAATAAAGAATGGTATACCCAAAGCAATATCCATGTGCGCCAAGAGGCTTTGGGCAACGATTACACCTTCAGAAACGTAATAGGAAAGGATAAGCCGGGCTGGAACGAAAAAAGTGTTTTTAAGCAGCCCATAACCATACCCCAATATAGCTATCGTTTGGGTTATTGGTTTAATGATGATTGGGCCTTTGAAATCAATTTCGACCATACCAAATTTCAGGTAGAACAACAGCAATTACTGCACCTACAAGGCAAAATGAATTTCTTGCCAGTGGATACTTATCTGATCAACAGAGGCAACTTATTGTGGCAATTGAATAACGGGGCCAATTTCTTTTTGTTCAACATTGTACGCCGCTACCAAGTACCGCGAATGCAATACAAAAACTTCAATGTTTCCTTGCTGATGAAAGCTGGCATCGGCTTTGTTTATCCGCACGTTGAAAACACCATTTTTGGTAACAGCAACGATAAAGGGTTTCAGTTTGGAGGCTGGGATATTGGTGTAGAAGCAGCATTGCGGTTTACTTTTTTCAAATATGCTTATCTAGAGTATTGCAACAAAGCAGTCTATGCGCGTTATACAAACCTTAAAATATATGAAGGCCGCTCCAAGCAGGCATTTGGCTGTTATGAAATGCTTGCTAATATTGGGGTGAATATCCCGATAGTGAAACAGAAAGCCAAAGTTGCACATGTGAAATAAATGCGTGGAATATGTTTACCTCAACCCTAAAACCTCTCCCAAGGAGCATAAGCATGAGGGCTAATATGGTCAAACCGAAGAAAATATCTTTTATGAAAAGCCCTATTTTTTCCATTTTCTTATTGCTGCTTTGCCATACACATGCCATTGCACAAAAACCAAGCAAAGTCAAACTAGTAGTGGGTATTGTGGTGGACCAAATGCGATGGGATTATTTGTATCGCTATCAAAATCGCTATGGAAGTAGTGGATTCAATCGTTTGCTGAAAGAAGGATTTAATTGCCAAAATACTTATCTCAATTATGTACCTAGCTACACCGCACCAGGACATGCTAGCATCTATAGTGGCACTTTGCCTGCCATTCATGGCATTGTAGGTAATGAATGGATAGAAAATAATATAGAACAATACTGTGCAGCAGATAAAACAGTACAGAGTATTGGAGGCAGCACAAAAGCAGGAGAAATGAGTCCACACGCAATGAAAACAACGACCATTGGTGATGAATTACGCTTGGCAACAAATTTCCGATCGCGCGTTTATGGTATTGCACTGAAAGATCGTGGCGCTATATTTCCTGCTGGGCACAGCGCCAATGCTGCATTTTGGTTTGACGATAGTACAGGTAATTTTATCAGCAGTAGTTTTTATGGAAATGAATTACCCCATTGGCTACAACATTTTAATGCCCAAAAATGGCCGGATACTTTGATGCAAAACAATTGGGAAACACTCTATCCCATTGTCTCTTACACCGAAAGCATAGCGGATGATAACGAATACGAATACCTACGAAAAGGCGAAACAACACCCACTTTTCCGCACAAAAATTCACCCAATAATTACAAACAAATACGCAGCTTACCCGCTGGCAATACGCTCACTTTTCAATTAGCAAAAACACTCATTAATGCCGAAGAATTGGGGCAAAAAAAAGAAACCGATATGCTTTGCCTCAGCCTTTCTTCAACAGACTATATCGGTCATGCCTATGCCCCTAACTCGGTAGAGGTAGAAGATATGTATCTGCGATTGGATAAAGACATTGCTTCTTTTTTACGCTATTTAGATTATACAATTGGCGAGGGTAATTATACTATTTTCCTCAGTGCCGACCATGGTGCAGCGCATAACACTTCTTTTTTAAATGACCATAAAATAGCTTCAGGCAACTTGGCAGAAAATGATGTAGAAAAAGAACTAAAAGCCTTAATGAAAAAGACTTTTGGTTCAGACAGTATCATCCGTGCAGTGATGAATTATCAAATTGTATTGGATGAACCTTTTATAGAAAAGCAGAAACTGAACCGAGCCACCATAAAAAATGCGCTGATCATACACTGCCAAAAAACAGAAGGCATTGCGCAGGTAATAGACCTCGAAAACATGTATCAGAATAACATACCTGGCTTTTTGAAAGAAGTAATAGCCAATGGCTATTACGCTTCACGATGTGGTGCAATTGGTATTATTTATCAGCCAGCTTGGTACTCCGACGGCAAAAAAGGTACTACCCATGGCACTTGGAACCCTTACGATACACATATCCCGCTACTTTGGTACGGTTGGGGCATCCCCCAGGGTGAAACTTTTGGACGTGTAGGGGCAACCGATATCGCTGCCACCCTTGCTGCATTATTGCATATTCAAGCACCTAATGGCTGTATCGGCAATGTAATAGAAATGAAGAAATAGCATGCGCCAGTCATCAAAGCGCTCAAGAAGAGGAGCAATAATCATCTACAACAAACTTTTTAGCAAAGGAAAATGCTAATGCGTTCCAATTTATCAAGCCCCCGCTGTAATTATAGCGAAACATAGTACTACCAGCATTGTGTTAGAATAAAGTCAATCTACCCTAATTATCCCATCAGTAGAGCTTCGTCAGTGATTTAATCAAATGGCTTTTAGGGCACTAATTATCCACATAAGGGTAGAAAATTTAATAGCCAAAATATCAAATTATTAATTCTGCACCGTACCTTCGTTGTCCAAATTCAAAATTTAAAATTTATGCAGGAAAATGGAAAGAAGAACCCTTCGGCAAATCTTGCTCAGATTGGGTTGAACGTAGCTATTGCTAATTGGAATCTTTCGAATGAAGAGCTAACTAATAAAACGATTGAGCTCGGCCAAGGCGAATTAAACGATACAGGTGCCCTTTGTGTAAGTACAGGCAAATTCACTGGCCGTTCACCTAAAGACAAATTTACCGTTAAAGATGCTATTACAGAACATTCTGTAGATTGGGGAGATGTCAATATTCCATTCGCTCCTGATGCTTTTGACAAATTATATGACCGTGTGTGCCAGCATTTAAATGGCAAAGAAGTTTGGGTTCGTGATTCTTATGCTTGTGCCGACCCTAAATATCGCCTCAATGTTCGTGTAATCAACGAGACACCTTGGGCAAACCTTTTCTGCAACGATTTATTTTTACGTCCAACAGAAGCTGAAATTCAAACACAAAATCCTGATTGGCACATTATTCAAGCGCCAAGTTTCCAAGCCGACCCCGCTATTGATGGTACACGTCAGGCCAATTTTACAATCGTAAACTTTACCCGTAAAGTAATTTTGATTGGTGGTACTGCCTACACTGGCGAAATGAAAAAAGGCATCTTCGGTGTTTTGAATTTTGTATTACCTCACGACCACAAAGTATTGTCCATGCACTGCTCGGCCAATGAAGGCAAGGATGGTGATGTAGCATTATTCTTTGGTCTTTCTGGCACAGGTAAAACGACCTTGAGTGCGGATGCGAACCGCGCCTTAATTGGTGATGACGAGCATGGCTGGGCCGATGGTTCGGTGTTTAACTTCGAAGGTGGTTGTTATGCCAAATGTATCGACCTGAGTGCAGAAAAAGAACCTGAAATTTTTGCAGCAGTAAAACCAGGGGCATTGCTTGAAAATATTACTTTCTTGCCCGGAACCAAAACAGTCAACTATGCAGATGGTAGCATTACAGAAAACACCCGCGCTGCATACCCTATTTACCATATTGAAAATGCAAAAGAGCCCTCCTACGGTGGTGAGCCCAAAAACATTTTCTTCTTGACTTGTGATGCTTTTGGTATCCTTCCTCCAATATCTAAATTGACTACAGAACAAGCGATGTACCATTTCATCTCTGGCTATACTGCTAAAGTTGCTGGTACAGAAGTAGGTGTTACAGAACCCCAAACTACCTTCTCAGCTTGTTTTGGCCGTGTGTTCTTACCATTACACCCAGCAAAATATGCCGAACTTTTAGGTAAAAAATTAGAAGCTAATCCCAATATCAACGTTTGGTTGATCAATACAGGATGGAGCGGTGGCGCTTATGGTACAGGTAGCCGCATGAAATTAAGCCTTACCCGTGCCATGATTACTGCTGCAATGAAAGGCGAATTAAATGATGTAGCTTACGAAGCACATAATGTATTTGGCGTTTTAAAGCCCACATCTTGCCCAGGAGTACCTAGCGAAATATTGAATCCTCGCGAAACTTGGTCTGACAAAGAAGCTTATGACAAAAAAGCATCTGAGTTAGCAGGTTTGTTTAATAAAAACTTTGAGAAGTATGCGGACCAAGCAAGCGATGCCATTAAATCGGCTGCGCCTAAAGCTTTATCTAACGCGTAATTTTTCTACAAACAATGATCATAAAAAGCCGTTGCAAATCCATGCAACGGCTTTTTGCTTTATTCCATTTCCAGACATCAATAGTGAGGAATTTGGGGATAAGTTTAACCCATACTAATTTTATTCTCCATCGCATCAAATTATCTTTGCTTCAAGAAAAAACAAACCAAATGAAATTTTTTATAGATACAGCCAACCTTGCCCAAATCAAAGAAGCAAATGACTTGGGTATTCTTGACGGGGTAACTACCAACCCTACCCTAATGGCCAAAGAAGGCATTAGTGGCACTGAAAACATTCTAAACCATTATCGTGCTATTTGCGACATCGTTGATGGACCAGTGAGCGCTGAGGTTTTGTCTGTTGACTTTGACGGTATTATTGCCGAAGGAAAAAAATTGGCTGCATTGCACAAAAACATTGTGGTTAAGGTGCCTATGATCAAAGACGGTATCAAAGCCATAAAATGGTTTACTGACAATGCAATTCAAACCAATTGCACTTTAGTATTCTCTGCCGGACAAGCAATTTTGGCTGCTAAAGCGGGAGCTACATTTGTCTCTCCATTTATTGGCCGTATCGACGATAGCAGCTGGGATGGTGTTCAACTCATTGAGCAAATTGTAAACGTGTACAATACACAAGGTTTTATGACCGAAGTATTGGCAGCATCTATCCGCAACCCCTTGCACATTGTACGTTGTGCCGAAGCAGGTGCTGATGTCTGCACTTGTCCCTTGTCTTCTATTTTAGGTCTATTAAAACACCCTTTAACCGACCTTGGTTTGGAACAATTTTTGAAAGACGCTCAGTCAATGAAATAATTGAATTTACCTATCAATACCTGCAGCCACTCTATACGAGTGGCTGTTTTGGTTAAATATGTCCGCTGTAAAAGGCCAAAAGAAACCATTGCAAATAAGCCCATAATCGCTGTCTAAAGTACTATACATAAAAAGGTGGCTAGGGGACATTGACAAAAAATAGACGATTCACCTAACTTTGAAACGATTTAGCCATTTAAATTAGAATTATTGCATCTCGACACTATTGCCATTATTGTAAGTTTTCTGCTGAACATTCTCATCAGCTTTTATGGCATTCTGGCTGACAAGCAAGCCTTTTCGCTCAATAAAATGGTTTGGATTTTCAATCTGCTTTTTCTGTCCTTAGTACCCATGGGCCAATTTGCGTTAGGGCAATTTCCTTGGGGCAGAATCTTGAATACGCCAACCATACTATACGCCAACGGAATCATTCTCCTCTGCAATTTGGTTTACACTGTCATTCGGCAAAAGGCCAGAAAAAATCGAAATGAAATAGCTGATAAACCACGCAGCTATTCCTTCAAAAAAACGCAGGTATCTGTGCTCTATTTTTCGGCCTCTACTTTGCTCATTTTACTTTCCAACAATGGCCATTTTTGGGAAAGAGGCAATGGTGTTTCGATAGAAAACGCAACGATACAACTATTGGTAGATAAGGTCTTGAGAGGAGTGTGCTTGTTTGGTTTACTTGCAAGTATTCAATTATGGAAAGAAAAAAAAATGAGCAATGGTCTTTTGTTTGTAGTGCTGCTCATGGGCTGCATTGCCCATTTTCCTACAGCCATTCCACGCTACTGGTTGGCTACTTTTTACCTAGGAGCAATGCTTGTTTTTCTGAAAGAATATTTGAAAAAACACCAACAATTATTTGAAACATTTCTTTTAGGCAGCACCATACTGCTCTTCCCCATTTTAAGCATCGTACGTTTTAGTCGAAGTGAAATCAAATCAACATTTGGCTCCATTCAAGATGTCTTTTCATACTCCTTTTTAGGGGGTGATTTTGATGCCTACAGTTCCTTATGCAGCACCATAAATTATGTGCATAGCCAGGGAATTACCTGGGGCAAACAATTGGCAACAGTATTGCTGTTTTTTGTACCCCGCAGTATTTGGCCAAGCAAAAGTGTGGGAAGTGGCGCCTTAGTCAATAAACTGGAGCATTCTGATTTCACAAATTTTTCGAGCACCTTTATTGCCGAAGGCTATATCAACTTTGGCATTTTAGGTTCCATCCTTTTTATTGCAGGATTGGCGCTATTCATAGCCCGATACGATGATGGGTATTGGCTTGGTGGTCAAAGTCAATTCAAGTATTTAATATATCCAGCAGCCATGGGCATGATGTTTTTTATGCTTCGAGGCGATATGCTTTCCTCCTTTGCTTATAGCGTAGGCCTTTTTTGTTCGGGATGGATATGTTACACTTTTTCAAAAAATAGGCACTAAAAAATTGTATAGAACACGCTTAACTATGTTCACCACGCTCGCGAGGGGCATAAATAAAGACCTCCTTCATATAAAAAGGCACAGCAGTTGCCAAGTCGGCAAAATCTTGATTGGCCAAACTATTTGCAGCCCAAGTAGCCCAATGTTCAAAGTCTATTGCTGACATTAAATGGACCTTATCCCCAAATGTTTGTTGCGCCATGGCATCACCAACTATACACAATGGATTGGCTGGTAATTTGTGCAGCAAATCCAATACAGCTTCCGTATTGGCGTGTATCGGTTGATGTACTATTTGCATATCTGCATCATAAATAGCAATAAAGAACTCCCCTTCGCGAGCACTGATTAAAGTGGCATAAAACCAATAATTATCATTGGTATTGATATTCTGAAACGCAAGCAGTTCAAGTTTGTGATGGCTGATTATAGGCTTAGCTAATGCAAATGCCAAACCCTTTGCTGCGGCCATTCCTATACGCAAACCTGTATAAGATCCGGGACCTGAACAAACTGCGATAGCACTGAGTTCAGCCAATTGCAACTGCGCTTGCAGACATAATTGCTCTATTAAAGTGTTGATTACAGCAGCTTGACTCTGCTGTTCGTCGTGGGATAATGTGTGTACTAAAGCACCGTCCCGCACGAGCCCAACACTGCATTTTTGAGTGGAGGTATCTATCAATAAAATCTGTTCCATAAAGCTGTGCAAAGTTAGGCTTAGCGCTTACATTTGCGTTATGGAAAAGAAAATAATTCGCACAGACAAGGCTCCTGCTCCCATAGGCCCATATAACCAAGCGGTACAATATGGCAATATGCTATTCGTATCCGGACAAATAGCCCTTGACCCCAAAGATGGTAGTCTCTTTGTAGGGGATATTGCTATTGAAACCGAAAAAGTGATGGAGAATATTAAAGCCATCCTAAACGAAGCAGGGATGGACTTTTCAAACATCATTAAGAGCTCTATTTTTTTGATGGACATGGGCAAATTCGCAACAGTTAATGAAGTATATGCACGTTACTTTAGCGATAATTTTCCAGCAAGAGAAACAGTGCAAGTATCTGGTTTGCCCAAAGGAGTACAAGTAGAGATTTCGGTGATAGCCGGGATGTAATCAATGTTGAGTGGTTTTGTTTTTTTCGATTTCTACGAAATGTTCAAAGCTGCCAAATACTGATCATTTTAACCACTGAACTGATGACTTATATTATTATAACTCGCTTATAATTATTAATTTCGCCCAAATTTAAAAACAGCATTCTTTTATGAGTTTTATAACCAACATTCACGCCCGTCAAATATTAGATTCACGTGGCAATCCTACAGTAGAAGTTGACTTACACACAAGTGATGGCTCAATGGGCCGTGCTGCCGTACCCTCTGGTGCTTCTACCGGCAAACACGAAGCCGTAGAATTGCGTGATGGCGATAAGAAAAAATATTTAGGCAAAGGGGTGTTGAAAGCGGTCAAGAATATCAACGATACATTAGCAGAAGAACTCTACGGCATTGAAGTAACCAACCAAAGAGAGATTGATGAGTTGATGCTCGAAATTGACGGAACAGCCAACAAATCCAAAATAGGTGCCAATGCAACATTGGCGGTGAGTATGGCTGCAGCAAAAGCGGCTGCCCAAACTACTGGCCTTCCCTTGTATCGTTATGTAGGGGGTGCAAACGCAAAAACCTTGCCGGTACCTATGATGAACATCTTGAATGGTGGTGCACATGCCGATAACAAAATTGACTTCCAAGAATTTATGGTGGTGCCCACTGGCGCATCTACATTCAGCGAAGGATTGCGTTGGGGTGTAGAAATTTTCCACTCCTTAAAAAATGTATTGAAAGAAAAAGGCTATTCGACCAATGTAGGGGATGAAGGTGGTTTTGCACCAGATATTAAAAGTAATGAAGAAGCCATTGAAACAGTATTGAAAGCCATCGAAAAAGCGGGCTACAAACCAGGGGAACAAGTGGGCATTGCTATGGATGCAGCAATTAGTGAATTGTGGGATGCAAAAGCAAAAAAATACCATTTCCACAAATCAGGCGGCGCTAAGATGAGCAGCGAAGAATTAGTGGCCTATTGGGTAAAATGGTGTAAGAAATATCCAATTGTGAGCATTGAAGATGGTATGGATGAGGATGACTGGAAAGGCTGGAAAGCCTTAACAGATGCACTGGGCAACAAAGTGCAATTGGTTGGCGACGATTTATTTGTCACTAATGTACAACGTCTAGAAAAAGGAATTACAGAGCATATTGCCAATGGCCTATTGGTAAAAGTAAACCAAATTGGCACTTTGTCCGAAACGATTGACGCAGTATCCATGGCCCAATATGCTGGCTACAATACGATCATGAGCCATCGTAGCGGTGAGACAGAGGACTATACGATTGCAGACCTTGCTGTGGCCTTAAATTGCGGACAAATCAAAACAGGTTCGGCTTCGCGCAGCGACCGTATGGCCAAATACAACCAATTGCTCCGTATTGAAGAAGAATTGGGTGCTAGTGCTTATTATCCTGGTAAAAAATTGAAATTCGGTAAATAAAAATCGACCCTTTGCCCTCCTTGAGAGGAGAGCTTAGGGCTGGATAAACAATAGAATTATTTTATGAAAAAAGTATTCGGTTTATTATTCAACAAGTTTAGTGTAACAACAATAGCTTTTTTGGTGTGGATGACCTTCTTCGACCAAAATGATTGGATGACACAACAAGAAACCAAAAAGCAATTGCAAGACACCAAAGATCACATCCAGTTTTTAACTGCACAAACAGAAGAGATGGAAGAAGACCTCAAGCGCTTGCAAAGCGACCCACAGCGCTTAGAGCAATTTGCCCGTGAGAAATACCGGATGAAAAAGGACAACGAAGACCTCTATGTTATCGAAAGAAAATAAATTAAAAATCCCGCTCCAATAATGGAGCGGGATTTTTTTATTGTCCCACAAAATTGACCTTATCGTCTTTGAGCAAAAAAATCTTTCATCAATTGCGCACATTCTTGCTCCATGATGCCATAAGAAATAGAGGCTTTAGGATGAAAAGGATTTTGGGTACCCGCGATTCTTTTGTACCCATTTTTTACATCAGAGGCTCCAAAAACTACCCGACCTACTTTACTCCAATACATAGCACCGGCGCACATCAAGCAAGGCTCGAGCGTGACATATAGTGTGGCTTCCATTAAATATTTTGCACCAATGGTATTACAAGCGGCAGTAATGGCAATCATTTCGGCATGTGCAGTACTGTCGGCTAACTGCTCCACTTGATTGCTACCACGGCCTATTATTTTTTCATCCCATACTACTACTGCACCCACCGGCACCTCACCGGCATCAAATGCGGCTTGTGCTAAGCGCAAAGCCTCTTTCATAAAATGTATATCATCTAGCATTTATTCTTTATTGTGGGTGTCTAAAAGTAAAGTTACGGGTCCGTCATTTACCAAAGCAACTTGCATATCTGCGCCAAAAAGGCCTGTTGCTATGGGCTTACCCAACAAACTGGCCAATTTTTCAATACAATATTGGTAAAGAGGGATAGCTTGCTCAGGGCGAGCAGCATGGATAAATGATGGGCGATTCCCCTTTTTATAAGAAGCGATTAAGGTAAACTGACTCACTAATAAAAGTTCGCCCTGCATATCCAATATAGATTGGTTCATCAAGCCGTTTTCATCACTAAAGATGCGCAATCCAATAAGCTTTTGGCAAAGCCAATCGGCATCTTCAGTACTGTCCTTGATATCGACGCCTAGCAATACCACTAATCCTTTTGTTATACGGCTGTATATTTGCCCATCAATGGTAACACTCGCCTCAGATACGCGCTGCACAAGGGCTTTCATCTAGTTAATGTTATTAGTGTACATGTTCTTAAAATAATCAACCGTTAGTTTCAAGCCATCCTCAAAACGATATTGAGGATTATATCCCAACAGTCTTTTTGCTTTCGAAATATCGGCGAGCGAATTTCGAATATCTCCTTCTCGCTCTTGGCGATAGGTGGGTTCATGTGGTATTTGTAACAAATCGCGAATAGCTTTGTACAAAAAGTTTACAGAAAACTTTTCGCCCACAGCAATGTTGTATACCTGCCCAAATGAATCGGTATCCGCACTCAACATCCCACGAATATTGGCTTGCACAGCATTATCTACGTAGGTAAAATCGCGCGTTTGTTCGCCATCACCATTAATAAAAACTGCAGCATTGTTGATGATACCACTTACAAATAAGGGCATCACAGCAGCATAAGGGCCATTAGGGTCTTGGCGTTCACCAAAAACATTAAAATATCGAAAACCGATGATGTTCATACCATAAAGTTTAGAAAAAACATCAGCGTACAATTCATTTGTTTTCTTAGTAACCGCATAGGGAGAGAGCGGATTACCTATGCGCTCCTCAACTTTGGGTAAATGAGGTTCATCTCCATATACAGCAGAAGACGAAGCAAACACAAAAGTCTTGACAGCAGCATCCTTAGCCGCAGTAAGCATATTTAAAAAGCCTGTTACATTCACCTCATTAGTCGAGACGGGATCTTTGACCGATCGGGGCACAGAACCCAATGCTGCTTGATGACTTACATAATCCATACCCGCACAAGCAAGTTGGCAAGTTGCCGTATCACGAATGTCACCCAATACAAATTCGTAATGAGGATGTTGTGTAAATAAATCGACATTAGACTGCAATCCTGTTGACAAATTATCTAGAACACGTACTTTTCGGGCTCCATTGGTCAATAAATAATCGACAATGTGCGAACCGATAAAACCTGCTCCACCAGTTATCAAAAAAGATTTTTGCCTAATATCTTGTGTATGAAAAAGGGACATTATTAAAGACTCCAGTATTTTAATTGTGTGATTTTACCTCTATAAATACCCTTTAAATCTACAATCAAAGCTGTTGCCTTGCTAATCGATTGAAAATACGCTTCATCATAATGGGTATAGGCATCGTGGTTAACGGCAACAATAATGGCATCATAATCATTGGACAAATCAGATACTAAACCAAAACCATATTCATGCTGTAATTCAGCACTATCAGCATGTGTATCCGTAACATGAACGCTAACATTAAAGGCTTGCAACTCTTTAATCACATCGGCAACCTTCGAGTTACGGATATCAGATACATTTTCTTTAAAAGTACATCCCATCACCAACACTTTCGATTCTGCAATATTCGCCCCTGATTTAATGATAGATTGAACAGTTTTTTTGGCAACATAGGCTGCCATTTCATCGTTTATTGTACGACCAGATAAGATAACACGGGCATTATAGCCCAGCTGAGCAGATTTATAGGTCAGATAATACGGATCGACACCGATACAATGCCCACCAACAAGGCCAGGATAAAATTTAAGGAAATTCCATTTGGTACCTGCAGCCTCTAAGACTTCATAGGTATTTATACCCATCTTATCAAAAATAACAGACAATTCATTCATCAAGGCAATGTTCAAGTCGCGCTGCGTATTTTCAATAATCTTTGCCGCCTCGGCTACTTTTACAGAAGAGGCCTTGTGGACACCTGCTGTCACAACCAGTTCATAAACTTTTGCTATTTCATCAAGCGCTTGTGCATCAGAGCCCGAAACGACCTTAATTACATTTTCTAAAGTATGTACTTTATCACCTGGATTAATGCGCTCGGGGGAGTAGCCATATTTAAAATCTACACCCGCCTTAAGACCAGATATTTTTTCAATTACAGGCAGGCAATCTTCTTCGGTACAACCTGGATAAACGGTAGATTCAAAAACCACATAATCCCCTTTTTTAACCACTTTTCCGATCGTTTCCGACGCCCTTAATACGGGTGTAAGATCAGGAACATTATGGGCATCAACAGGTGTTGGTACAGCAATAATATAAAAATGGGCCTGTCGTAAATCGTCAATGCTATTTGTAAAACTAATGTCGCAATGATCAAAGGCAGAGGATGCTAATTCGTTACTCGGATCGATTGACTGTTGCATCATTTGGATACGCCCTTCATGAATATCAAAACCAATTACTTGTACTGTGCGCGCAAATGCTAAAGCGATAGGAAGTCCTACATATCCAAGCCCGACTACGGCTACCTTAGATTCTTTATCTACAATTCTTTGATACATCCAATACAAAATTTGTACGGCAAAAGTAAGAGGATATTTTTCTAAATTCCAATCTTTTACATAATAATAAAAAACGAGCGGCTGTAGGTATACAGCCGCTCGTTAACTTAAAATACACTATTTATAATTCCTTATCGAATCAGTGTTACGTCACCTTTAAGTGTTTCGGTAGCACCATCAGGGTAGCCTACGCGAATGATATAATTATAAGCACCCATATCCATTGGTTTGCCATTAAAAGTACCATCCCAGCCATCATTGATATTTTGGGTACTGAACACTTCTTGACCCCAACGGTTAAACACGCGGAACTCTGTCAAGGTTTGGAACGTTACACCCATTAGGCGGAACCTGTCATTATTACCATCACCATTTGGAGTAAATGCACTTGGGGCGCTGATTGGGCTCTTGTAATCTATCGTGATTTTCACACTATCCTCACCTCTACAGCCATTCATTCCTATACCTACTGCACGATATACTGTAGTAACCAAAGGACTTGCTGTTGGATTCACATTGTTTGGATTACTAATACCCGCCATCGGAGTCCAATGGTATTGCGTACCACCAAAAACATTTAACGATACACTCTTACCGTATTTAATCACGGTATCTCTGTTGGTGATGTTAATAGTGGGCAATGGCTTAACCGTAATTGAAGTCCTGAAGGTATCAATACAACCATTGATATCAGTTACCGCTGCATAGTAGGTCGTGTTTTGCTTAGGCTTAGCAATTACGCGCTCACAGCTGTCGCAACTTAAGCTTTTTGCTGTGTCATACTTAAAGCCTGTAACAGGGTTCATTTCAAACCATTTTGTTTTTAAACCATTGAATGAACGTAATTGAATAGTCTCATTGGCACAAATAATGGTATCTCGGGTAATAAAGCGACCATTCTTTGGTACCACTATAGATACAGAATCTTTTACCAAACAACCGTTACGGCCACGTGTAGAAACGAATACTTTTGTGTCTTCGCCCACATATACCAATGGTTGCTTCATCAAAGAATCTTCAAAATAATTACCAGGTGTCCACAAATAAGTGAAATCTGTATCACCAGCTGAACAGAAGCCGATTTGGAAATTAGGCAATAACTCAAATGTAGTAGGACCTAATTCAATAGTTGGATTAGAACATACATCACCAGAAGTTTGATGACTACGTACCATCAGGTTGAAACCTGGCGTCGTGTACATGTTAATTGTTGGGCCTGTACCTATTGTAGCTTGTGCATAACACAAATCAATCAATAGATTTTTTGAAGTATCCCAATTATACGCTTGATCCAAAATGAAATTAGTCAAATAACCTGCGTTAATCACCGTAGGACCAGGAGCTGTATATACAGGAATTGCGCCTGTTTCGAAGCTAACCGGTGGTGTTGCGGTGAATTGTTTCGTATCTGTACATTTCATGCTAATTTTTAAATTAGCGAAGTCCATACTGCTAGCGCTTACTGCATTAAAGGCTATCGAACGAATCGTACCTGAGGTAATGTTACCATTGCGTAAAGCTTCTTTCGGTATGATAAACTGTGTATGCGCTGTGCTGAAATTACCATTAAAAGGATGATTGAATGGTTCTGCGATTATGCTACCTGTGCTCGGATTAGCAATTACTTTGTTATCTAATACACCACAAGTTAATACATCACTTGTACCACAAGCTAGATTACGAAGAGGTCTCAAACCATTACCTGTTGCATCCAAGTCATAAAAATATCCTGGGCGGCAATGAATCACTGGACTCAATGGCAATGCGGTTACACTATTGCTTCTATCCACGGTAACGGGTACTTGACCATCAGTAAAGCAATTAGGGTTGGATGCTGCTGTAACACGTACATTGTAGGTCGTGTTGTCTTTGATACCATCAACATTCGTATTAGCGGAGTCTGCCTGGCTTAAATAGCTAGTTGGCGTCCAAGAATAAGTAAACAAGCTTGGTGTTATACATACATTAAATCTTGTATTGGGGCGTGTAGAAGCCAATAATGTCGTACCTGTTGCTAAGCTACAACCATCACCCATTCCAGGAGCGGGTAAGCTATAAGAAGGGATATACTTCACACTCGTAAAGCCAGTATTGCTTGAATACACAGGTTCTGGTGTACCTCCGTAAGTACCAGACATTTTGCTCCAGCAAATCTCTACAACGAGATTAGATGAACCATCCCAATAATAGGCATTGGGGAAAACAA
>JAIXWS010000060.1 GCA_027491165.1 Sphingobacteriales bacterium
GTGGAGCCGCCGGGATTCGAACCCGGGTCCAAACACATGCCCAATGAGCCTTCTACGTGTGTATTTTGTTATTGATTTTCGTCAAAAAAGCCGGAAACAAACCAACCAACTCTTTGCTTATCTGCTTTGATTTTGCCTTGGCGCCGCAGCTTCACCTTAGCTATCCCAATTTTTGTTTGATTTAGACGGCGGCTACAGCTATGGGCTACTGCATTAGCGGCGGTCAAAATGGGTGACTAATCTCCGATTAGGCAGCCATGGCATACGTAGTATTGCCAGTTATTGTTTGAATATTCAGATTTACGTGCTAATTATCCAACGCACGACACGCTTACTCACCTTGCCTTATGCTGTCAAAACCAGTCGGCCCCCGAACTGTTCATTCTTCCGAGAATTAATAATTTCGGGAAAGGTGAATAACAAAGGTAATTAGTTAAACGGTTAATTGACTTGTAAAGTTTTAATTTAGGCGGGTCAGCACTGAATAGCCATTCAACTATTCAGGCGTCGCCCTCACGAACGGATTCATCCGGGCGGGCACCGTCAGCTATTTTCATTTCTTCAGCTTTATTTATTGCGTACAATGTGCGCCAATGCATAAACCCAAATACAGCTACCACAAAAAGCACAATCGTAAGACCAGCAGTAACATAATAGCCCTTATACACCATCAGCGGTATCGCTACCACATTAGACAAATTCAAGAGCAACCAATTTTCTACTTTTCTTCTTGCCAATAGCCACATCCCTGCACATGCAGCGGCCGAAACAAAACTATCTAAAACAGGCACATTAGAATTGGTTTGCAGTAATAATAAATAAAACAGCAGCCACAATCCCGATACCATCGAAAATACCAACCACCAGTCCCTCTGGGTACAAACAGAAATTACAATTTGCCGCGCATCTTTTCCTTTTTGCCAATGCCACCAACCATACAGTGTCATCACAAAATAATAGAGATTTAACAAAGCTTCGGCATACAATGCGGCTTCGCTACGCGACCACAAATAAGCATAAATGCCTGTACTCACCAAACCCGCTGGATATAATAAAATATGATTGCGCTGCGCAAACAAGACACTGATTACACCAAAGATTGCAGCCATCCATTCTAATGTCTGCGTAGCTTTTATTTGAATGATCATCTGTTCTACTAACTGTTCCATTAGGCCAACGTTTCTTCGGTTTGGTGTCTATAGAGCTTGGCATAACGACCATTTTGCTGCATCAATTCATGATGAACACCCTGCTCGGCAAGAGCGCCATCTTGCAACACAATTATTTTATCAAAATCCCAACCTGAGAAAATACGGTGTGTAATGACGATTACCGTTTTGTCGACAAGGTAATTTTTTAAGTTGTGTACGATCGTTTTTTCGGTACGCGTATCCACAGCCGAAAGACATTCATCGAGTAAAAGTATCGGACTATTTTTGAGTAAGGCCCTAGCCAAAACCATCCTTTGTTTTTGACCACCCGAAAGCATCACCCCGCGCTCACCAATGATAGTTTGATAACCAAGAGCAAAGGATTTGATTTCTTGATCAAGATCAGCCAAACGAGCAGCCTCATAGACCTGCTCATCACTAGCATCCTCTTTGCCAAATTTAATATTATTGAACACCGTATCCGAAAACAACAAGGCATCTTGAGGTGCATAACTAATATGTTCGCGAAGGGTTTTGAGGTCAATGTGTTTTATATCTAGGCCATCCATTTGCAAAGAACCCTCTTGCGGATCATACATCCTTAAGAGCAATTGAGCCAATGTTGATTTTCCGCTACCCGTTTCGCCTAGTACAATTATCTTTTCTCCTTTTCGGACATCTAAAGAAAAATGATTCAATGCTTTAATGCCTGTATGCTCATAGGTAAAAGAAACTGACCGAAAAGAAATTTGGCCTTGCAATGGGCTGCAAGATGGATTATCCGCATTCTTTATCCGAGGCTCTTGTTGCAGAAATACATCAATTCTACTTTGCGATGCCGCCGCCCTTTGAATAACGCTAGCCACCCATCCAATTATGAACATCGGAAACATCATGAGATTGATGTAAATCACAAACTCAGCGATATTGCCTGCAGTAGCTTTGCCCATAATGGTGAAATAGCCCCCCACCAAAATAGTGCTGAGCATACTGAGTCCAATGAACAAATTCATGGCCGGAAAATAAATGGCCTCCGTGCGCGCAAGGTTAATCGTGCTCTGTTTATACGCATCAGAATTAAGCATAAAATGACGCAGGATATTCTGCTCTTGAACAAAGGATTTAATAACCCGAATGCCCGAAAAAGCTTCCTGGGCAGTCGTAGTCAAATCGGACAATTGCTCTTGAATTTTTGAGCTTTTTGTATAAATAAGTTTGTTGACATAATAAATCGCAAAACCCAAAATAGGCAGTGGCACAATAACACAAACAGTAAGCAAAGCATTAACGCGCAGCATTCCCCAAACACACATGACCGTGAGCACCACCAAATTGACGGTATACATAATAGCAGGGCCCGTAAACATCCTTACCCTTCCCACATCTTCAGACAATCGGTTCATCAAATCTCCTGTAGCATTTATCTTAAAAAAATGCGCATCCAATTTTTGATAGTGATTATAAATTTCAGCTTTCTGGTCATATTCAATATGCCGCGACATTACGATGATGGTTTGCCGCATAAAGAACATAAAAATGCCTCTTAACAAGGCTAGAGCCAATAACAACAATCCATACCAAAATACTTGGGCAAATATATAATGCTGCATATCGCCCTTAAGGCTGGTATTGGAGAGCAGCTGATAATTCTGAATTTCTTGTTGCACAGAATCAATAACCGTACGGATGACTGTAGGCGGAATGACGGCAAATAAATTGGAAATAGCCACGAAGAATATACCCGAAATGAGCCGCCACTTGTGCTTGACAAAATATTTATGGATAGAGGCGAGTTTCTTCATATTAAGGGAGCAAATGTACTGCGAAATGCTCGTGAAATACGGAAAGCACTAGGCAAAAAAAAGAAGCACCAATCTATTAGGAGTATTGGTGCTTCTTGGTAATGGAGAAATGATACTATTATTATTTTGTAGGCGCTGGGCTTTCTGCTTTTTCTTCAGCTTTTTTATCTTTCTTGCAGCAGCCTTTACCTTTTGCGCAAGCTTCTTTTTTCTCTTTTGAACAAGACTCTTTTTTACCTTTACAGCATTTGCCATCATAAGCAAAAGAAGAACCTGCAACGACAAGTGCAGCAAGGAATAACGTTACTTTTTTCATTGTGTTATATTTTTGATGTTTAAGAATAGTCAAATTTATGGCATTTTAGCCAAAACCGTTACCCCCCCTTCTACTTTTTGTCCAATTTTCACATCTATTGCTGTACCTATTGGGAAATAGATGTCCACCCTCGAGCCAAAACGAATAAAACCAAATTCTTCATTTTGTTTGATTGGCTGACCCTCTCTTACATAATAACAAATACGGCGAGCTAAGGCACCGGCAATCTGGCGCATCAACAAAGTCGTTTGCTCATTCCCTACCACTACCGTAGTTCTTTCGTTTTCTGTAGAAGACTTAGGATGCCATGCCACTAGGTATTTGCCGGGATGATACTTCATGTATTTGACCTCGCCTTTGATTGGACTGCGATTAACATGCACATTCAAGGGGCTCATAAATATAGATACCTGCAGGCGCTTATCTTTAAAATATTCTGTTTCTGTTGTTTCCTCGATCACCACCACCTTGCCGTCGGCTGGAGCAATTACTAAGTTTGCTCCTTGCGTCATAACCCTATTAGGAATCCGGAAAAACCATACAATCCAAAGCCATAGCAAGAAGAATACCAACTGAATAGGCCAATAGACCCACAAAATGTCTATAAAAAAATGTTGGTTTAGCCAGGCAATTAGGGCAAATAAAACAGTAGCTATGGTGATGTATTTATAGCCTTCTCTGTGAATTGTCATAAACGATTATTTATTTTGGATTGCGAAGATAATTTAAAAAAGATGGATACTGAGGGGCTCCATAAAAAGGTAGCTGTAGACAAAAGCAAATGGTGTGGCTACCAAGAGAGAATCAAATCGATCTAGGGCGCCACCATGGCCGGGCATAAAACTTCCCGAATCTTTTACCGCTGCCAAACGTTTCAATTTGCTTTCGAACAAATCGCCCAAAGTACCAGCAAACGATGCGCAAATCGAGAGCGCCATCCAATCCTGCATGGTATAGTAGGGACTATAAAAGCCCCATATAGCGGCTGCCAGTAGCGTTAATATCCCGCCGCCAATGGTACCTTCCCATGTTTTATTAGGGGATATTGTGGAGAACGGTGTTTTACCTATAAAAGAGCCAACGACATAGGCCATCGTATCATTTATCCAAATGAGCAGAATTAATCCAAGAGGCAAAAGCAAACTTTTTTCGCGCATCAGCATCAACATGGCAATGGGCAAAGTAATATATATAATGCCCCCAAAAGAATGGAAAGCCTTATTGATGCTGCCCTTTTCACTTAAGCCTTCCCTTAATAGAATTAAAACAGGGATAAATAATAAGGCTGCACATGCGGCTTTGTTCGTATCCAAAATATTAGCGATTAACAACAATGCTGCCATCCCCAATAGCTGAACAATTGCTTGCAGCAATACTGAATACTGTTCGCTTGGATTGATTTGTGACAGCAAAAAATAGTATTCTTTAATACTCAAAAATTGTATCAAGAGCAAAAGAGCAAAAAAGAAAATAGGCTGCCCTAAAAGCCCTATGAGCATGACGATGGCAAAAACAAGGGCAGTGCCTGTACGGGTAAAAAAGGTATTCCAATTCACAGAAAATAATTTTGGTTAATCAGTTAGTCTTTCTCCTCTAAAGTCATCATTCCAGTCGGATGGCAAGGGTGTTGCATTTTTGCGAAGTAAAAAAAAGATCCATAAAAATCCTGAAAGTGCAAAGAGCAAGAAGAACCATGGAAGCCCTTCTGCTTCGCCAAGCTCTTTTGAAACAATGCCTTTGTTACTTAAGTACAGCAATACAATTGCCATGGCGTTGTTTACAAAATGGGCCACAATGCTGGGCCACAAAGAGCCGCTGAAATAATAAATATATCCCAGCAAAACGCCCGCCAGCATAATGGGCAAAAAATTATACACCGTACCATGCGCCAAGCCAAATATGGCTGCCGAAAAGACAATAGCAAAATGAATATTTCGTGTGTTGTTGTAGGCAAATCTCATGACGATGCCTCTAAAAAGAAATTCCTCGCCCAAGGCTGGAAGAACTGCAAAAACCAACAAATAAAGCAACAAACTCCCGATAGAAGTTCCGCCCATCAAGGCTTTCATCATCTTCTGTTGTTCTTCAAAACTTGCCTTGGCTCCAGCACCAAAATCAATTAATTGCATCCATTCACCTAATTGTGCAAAAACGGGCACCGCAAAAACCATTAGGGGAAGTACCCCAATCAAAAATCGGGGGTCACGCACTTTTTGTAGCCCTAAATATTCTGTTGGCTTTGGATGGCACAGATAAGCAAACAACAATGCACTAAACAAGAAGGTAAACAAACTAGTGACCCCTTGCAAAAATTGCGTGGCCGCTATCAAACGGCCACTACTATTAGGACCCACACCACTAAGGGCCCCCATCGTTACACCATAAATTTTGTTGATGCCAAAATTGGCTATTACAAAGGAGAATGATGCTAAAGTAAAAATCAACAGCATCAACAAAATCGTTTGTAAAAACTTGGGGTAATGTCGCCAATAGCGCATATGCTTGCCTGTATTATTCAGCGCCAAAGTTAATCACATTTGTAGGGATTATTAGATTTTTTAGAAAGCATAAAGCCCCGAGCAAAAGAATGCTCGGGGCTTTATTTGCGAAACAGCCATGCAGTAATCCAATAAAATGCGCATGAGCGACTTCTTGACTATTATTGGGGCCAATAGCTTCGCAGGTAATCTTCTCGATTAAGCTAAAGTGTTCAAAACAGCTTGAATAGCATCAAAATCAGGAATTTTTCCAGCATCTTCCAATACTTCAGAATAGCGCACAATACCTTCTTTGTCGATTACAAAAGCCGAGCGCTTAGAAACACCCTTCATTCCGAAAGCAAATGTTTCATAGATCGTTTCATATGCTGTAGAGGCATCTTTATTAAAATCACTCAGCAAAGGGAAATTAATATTTTGCTCTTCTTTAAATTTAGCTAAGCTAAATAGAGAATCAACCGAAACACCCAATATGTCGGCATTCAAAGCCGCATAGCTGCTGATATTATCGCGTAAACCGCAAAGCTCAACCGTACAAACACTGGTAAAGGCTAATGGGAAAAATACCAAAACAACATTTCTACCTTTGAATGAACTGAGGCTAACTTCGTTTTTATCGGTATCAAAAAGTGTAAAATCGGGGGCATTTTGCCCAATTGATATGGCCATAATTTTTGTTTGATTTTAGACAAATGTAACTATTGCTGTCAAAATGGGCGAAATACCCAATACTGTATGAAAAAATGACGCTATAGGTTAAAACTATAGCTGTCAAAATACGAAGTACTTCTGCTAAAATGTCCGACAAAAGACCTTTGGCACAAATTATGCTACTAAGTCTAGTACATACTTAAATCAAATCTTTTTAATAAAATACAATTAACTATGGCAAAAAAGACAACTGCACCATCAGGCGTAAGCGTAACTCCGCTTCACGACCGTGTAATCGTAAAGGCTGATGCCGCAGAACAAAAAACTGCTGGTGGCATCATTATCCCCGATACTGCAAAAGAAAAACCACAACGTGGCACTGTAGTAGCTGCTGGTCCGGGCAAAAAAGACGAACCAACTACTGTAGCCGTTGGCGATGTAGTATTGTATGGCAAGTATGCTGGAACAGAAATCAATATCGAAGGAACAGATTATTTGATTATGCGTGAAAGCGATATCCTTGCTATTATCTAAATCAATGAGGTAATTTGTCGATAAAACAATTCGGCAATTGACTTACACTTAAAAAATTATTTCAAAACAATCATTGGCACATTGCCAAATTTTCTAAATATCAAATTCTAAATAACAATGGCAAAACAATTGTTTTTCAATATTGAAGCCCGCAACAAAATGAAGAAAGGTGTTGATATCCTTGCTGATGCGGTAAAAGTAACCCTTGGCCCTAAAGGCCGTAACGTAGTAATCGA
>JAIXWS010000088.1 GCA_027491165.1 Sphingobacteriales bacterium
ATTCATCAGCAAAGTGATTTTAACGAAGCTGTTTTGCAAGCTGTAAACTTTACTGATGGGCAGCCAACAGGCATCGAGCTTGATCTAGATTGTATTCAAAATGTATTGAGTAGTGCGGCCACGCCAGTAGGAATCAGCACCCTACAAGCCCGACAATTTGTTGCATTGGCTGCCGATAAATGTCATCCCGCCTATTTGCATCTTTGCGAGGGCGCAACACAATTGGCCAATGGTAAATCAGATACGAGTACGGGAAAGTTGATTGCCTATTTAATTAGTGATTTTGTAAAGAATTATAGCTAGCAAATACAAATGCTCCTTGTTTTGATTCTTTCTTGTCCCTTGATTAGACAGTTCAATATGGATATCAGAACCCTAAAACTATCAATAAATGGCAATTGGCACGATTAAAGCAAGAAAATTGCGCTACATTTGCACACTCAAAAAAACACTCAAACGCTCTTTTAAGGCATTATGATCAGTCGTAGAAATATTCGGGTAAAAGTGATGCAAACTTTATATACCCTGCATGCTGCCCAACCCGATAATAATGATATCGCTACCACTTTAGGCTTAAAAATCCTAAACGAAAAACTAGCCTTATCGCTTGAATTATTCACCACCACTATTGCTTATGTAGCTTCAATAGCGCAATACGCTGAAATTGATGCACGGTTTCGTTCCTCGAAATATGTACCTACAGAGGCTGATAAAAATGTAAATACCAAAATTGCAGGCAATGAGTTTATTTGGAAAACCCTAAGCAATGAAACCTATCAACAAAAACTTACTTCTTCAAATATCCTCCAAGGTGTAGATCAAGATTGGGTAAAAAAACTATACCAACAACTATGTACCTCTGCTCTTTATCAAACGTATATTGCTGTTGAAGGGCGAGATGCTAAATCAGAAAAAGCAATCATTCGATATATTTGGACAGAGCTTATCATCAATAATGAAGATTTTCAATCTTATCTCCAAGACGAAATTTCAGGCTGGGAAGATGACAAAGAAATGATTTATATTTTGATGGATAATTTTTTCAAAAATAGTGCGAGCATCAATTTTATGGCCTTGCTGACAGGCGAAAAATTAGAATATGCAAAAAATCTATTGGTAACGGCTATTGAAAAAGCCGATTATTGCATGGAATTAATCGAGCCAAAACTCATTAATTGGGAATCGGATCGTGTGGCGCAGATTGATTTGATTTTACTACGTTTAGGCCTTTGTGAACTTTTGTATTTTGAAACCATACCCACTAAAGTTACCATCAACGAATATATTGAAATCGCAAAACAATACAGTACGCCACAAAGTGGACATTTTGTCAATGCTGTACTAGATAAGATTTTAAAAGATCTCGAAAAAGATAAAAAAATCAGTAAGCAAGACCGCTTAGCTCACTAATACTTTATTTTATTAATTCTCTATATTCAATTTTTGCTTTATGAAACATTGGAAAATAGCAAATCTTGCTTTGGTCAGTTGCCTAGCGCTATGGGCTTCCTGCAGTGGAGAGACATCCGAAAAGGAATTGTCTTCTAAAAAGAAATTAAACACTTCTTTAATCAACAATCCACGCACAGCTCAATCTGGAGAAGAAGCAACTCGAAACTTGGCTACAATGGATTTTACGGACACGAGCCACAGTTTTGGAAAAATGTATGAGGGAGAATCTGCTTCCTACGACTTTGTCTTTAAAAATAATGGTCAGTCTCCCCTACTGATAACCAATGCAGCGGGTGCATGTGGTTGTACCGTACCGAATTATCCCCACGAACCTATTGCTCCTGGAGCATCTGCTGTTATCAACGTTAAATTCAATTCTACAGGTAAGGTTGGGCTGCAAAATAAAATTGTGAATATCTTTACCAATAGCAATAAAGGTACCCATAACCTCTATATTGATGCTGAAGTGATGGAAAAGCAATAAAAACTAAACAATTAATCTAATACACAAACACAAAAAACAAAACAAAATGACAATGAACACAATTATGTTACAAGCTGCTCCTGCACCTGGCGGCGGATTAGGTTTTCCTTTAATGATGTTGGCCATGGTAGTCGTGATGTATTTTTTCATGATTCGCCCTCAGGCCAAAAAAGCTAAAGAACAAAAGAAGTTTACAGAAAGTATTGCTGCTGGCGAACAAATTATTACTACTGCTGGTATACACGGTAAAATTGCCAAAGTAAATGATGACGGAACTTTGAAATTAGAAATTAGCAACAACAATTATATTACAATTGAGCGTTCTGCAGTTTCTATGGACATGACTATGGCTTACCGTAAAAAAAATAATACAATTGCTGTTGCAAGCTAATCAAAATGCTTAAAATAGGCATTACAGGAGGTATTGGCTCCGGAAAAAGTACAGTATGCCAAGTGTTCGAAACACTTGGCATACCTATATTATATGCAGATGGGATTGCCCGAAAATTAATGGAAAGTGACCCATTGTTGCGCAAGCAAATAATAGACCTATTCGGCAATGATGCCTATACAGACCATCAAGTCAATAAAACGTTTTTAAGTCAAATTGTTTTTAAGGATAAGGTGAAATTATCGCAACTGAATGCGATAACTCATCCAGCTGTTATTGCTTATGGTGAAGAGTGGATGAATGCACAAGAAAAGGCTCCCTATGTACTCAAAGAAGCAGCCTTGTTTTTTGAAAGTGCTAGCGATAAAAATATGGATCTTATGATTGGTGTTTCTGCACCATTAGATTTACGCATTCAACGCGTTATGTTGCGCGATAACTTAAGTGCAGATGAAGTCTCCGCTCGCATAGCACAGCAAATGAATCAGGAAGAAAAAATGAGTCGATGTCAAAAGGTCATTTATAATGATGGTCAAGAATCTATAATCCAACAAGTATGGTCTATTCATCAGGATTTGATGGCTATGTTGGGCTAATAGTCAATTATTTAATGCTATTTGTATAGCCTTATTTGTGAATAAAAAAAACAGATTTTTAAAGGTCTGAACTGTGGTTTCCCTCATACAGAATTCGATCATAGATTATCCCAGAAAATTCTAATTGCTTTCCTTATATTTGTCCGATGGATGTACAAGCTATTTTCGAGATTTTAAAATATACTTTACCAGCCCTTATAGTATTGGCAGCGAGTTATTTAATTGTTCAGAAATTTTTGGTTTCTGAGTTGCGTCGTAAACAAATTGCTTTGCTTCACGAAACGCAAAATATCACGATTAGGATGCGCTTGCAAGCTTTTGAGCGACTAAGCTTGCTAATGGAGCGCGTACATCCTCGTCAAATGATGCCTAGGGTTTACAATAGTGCCATGACGGTTTCTTTGCTGCAACAAGTATTAGTGACCACCATTCGCACAGAGTATGAACATAACCTCAGCCAACAGGTTTATGTTAGTCGTGAGGTATGGGAAAGCGTAAAAACTGCTATTGAGCAAGAAATCGGCATGATTCACCAAATTGCCCAAAGGCTTAATCCTGATGCACCAGCTAAAGAACTCAATCATTTTATATCAGATTATTTAATGAGCCAATCGGATGATTTACCTAGTGAGATAGCTTTGAAAATCATTCATGATGAGGCTCGTAGGGTATTGTCTTATGGTGCCATATAATCAATTAGCCACCCATCCGTTAAACTATTGAAAAGACTTGTATAGGCTTGCTTTATAAGCCTATTATTTTTTTATCTTCGCCCACCTAATTTTTTTTAAATACACAACGCGTTTCGATTTTTTTATAAGCTATGCAATTAGAGCCTCTAGACAAAGCAACTTTACCTAAGCATATTGCTATCATCATGGATGGCAATGGCAGATGGGCCAAAGAGCGTGGTCAGGATAGAATTTACGGCCATCATGAGGGAGTATTAAGTGTACGTGAGGTAGTCAGTGTTGCAGGCGAAATTGGTATTGAATACCTTACCCTTTATGCATTTTCTACCGAAAATTGGAATAGACCTAAAGCTGAAGTGGATGCTTTAATGGAACTTTTAGTGGCCACCATTCGCCAAGAGGTAGACGAATTAAACAGGAGGAATGTTCGCTTGCATGTTATTGGAGACTTTGCCGCATTACCCCAATTATGCCAGCAGGAAATGCAAGAAGCCATTGACCTTACCAATAAAAATAATGGTCTTAACCTAATTTTAGCACTGAGCTATAGTGCTAAATGGGAAATGATTAATGCTATAAAAAGTATTGCCCAACAAGCTCTTGACGGCAAAATAAATCCAAACGAAATTAGCGATGAACTTTTTCATCAACATTTGTGTACCCATCAATTTCCTGATCCGGAGTTGATGATACGCACTAGTGGTGAATGTAGAATCAGCAATTTTTTACTCTATCAACTCGCCTACTCCGAACTTTATTTTACACCGATCCATTGGCCCGATTTTCGTAGGGAACAATTTTTGCATGCCATAGCCAACTATCAGCAACGTGAAAGAAGATTTGGAAAAACCAGCGAACAAATTCAACCATCAGAGCATGCTCCAAAATAATAAGCATCTTTTTTTAATTGCCTTTTCTTTTTGTGCATTGGGTTTTACAAGCGCCATAGCACAAATTGCCATGCCTATGGGTACTTCAAATAGCTTTTCGAGCAGCACGCCCCAAAGCCCTAAGGAATATACCATCGGAGGAATGAGCACTACTGGAGCCAACTTTCTCGACGAGGATTTATTGGTAGCAGTAACAGGTCTTTCTGTTGGAAAAAAAATTAAATTACCCAATGATGAATCGATCTCAAAAGCTATTAAAAACCTTTGGAAGCAAGAGTTGTTCTCGGATGTCAATATAATCATAGAAAAAATTATTGACGATAAAATTTTCCTTCAAATTAATGTAGAAGAACGCCCAAGGTTAAGTAGGTATAATTTTAGGGGAATCCGAAAAGGGGAAGCTCAGGAGATCAAAAACAAACTAAATCTTGTAAAAGCTAAAGTAGTCACCGAAGCTGCTAAAAAAGAATCCATTGTTCGCATTAAGAAGTTTTTCGAAGAAAAGGGATATGGCAGTACATTGGTAAAAATCAAAGAAAAGAAAGATTCCGTTATAGTGAATTCTGTTATCTTAACTTTTGATATTGAGGTTGGGAAAAAAACAAAGGTTAATCAAATCAATTTTTCGGGTAATCAAAATGCCAGTGAAACCAGACTAAAACGTGCCTTAAAAAGCACCAAAGAATCAGGTAGGATTTCGTTACACCGTTCAGATGATATATCCATTTTTGAAGATAGTAGCAAACGGTCCTTTGGGAAATATGTGCGTAATTTTGGATTCTTATCGCTATCTAAAACTTTAGATGCAGTTGACCCTTTTTTCCGACCAAAATTTTTAAAATCTTCTAAATTCAACGAGAAAAAATTTGAAGAAGATAAAGAGGCTATTGTAGAATATTACAATACGCTGGGTTACCGTGATGCAAGCGTAATAGATGATACTATTTATGCTGTTAAAAATGGTAATATCAACGTAGATATTAAAGTAAATGAAGGTCGTCGCTACTATTTTGGCGATATGAATTGGAAAGGGAATACTAAATACAGTAACGAAATGCTTACTAAACTTTTAGGCATCAAACGGGGTGATATTTATGACCAAGAACTCTTAGCCAAAAGAATCGGTACCATTCCTGACCCAGCCGGACAAGATATCAGTAGTTTGTACATGGATGATGGTTATTTATATTTTAGAATTGAACCCGTTGAAACCTCAGTAGCAAAGGATACCATTAATTACGAAATTCGAATTACAGAAGGAACACAAGCCACCATCAATAACATCACCATTGAGGGTAACGATCGTACAAATGAAAATGTAATTAGAAGGGAAATCACAACCTATCCGGGCAGTAAATTTAGTCGTGCAGATATCATGCTCACAACACGTAGAATTGCAGCTTTAGGTTTTTTTAATCCCGAAAAAACTATTCCACAACCCAAGCCCCGACCAGACGGTACAGTAGACATTAATTATTCAGTTGAAGAAAAATCGAGCGACCAATTGCAAATGTCCATGGGTTTTGGAGGAGGTGTAAACTTCTATGGACAAGTCGGCATTACCTTTAACAACTTCTCTTTAAGAAACATATTCAAGCCCAAACTTTGGGATCCTTTACCTGTAGGTGATGGGCAGCGCTTTGCGGTCAATTACTCTTCAAATGGTCCCCTTTTCAATTCACTTAATGTATCGTTAACCGAACCATGGCTCGGAGGAAAGAAGCCAAATTCTTTGACGACAAATTTTATTTACTCGCGTTTTGCATCCAACCTTAATGACGGTTCCCAATCCTTTATTAAAGTATTAGGTGGCGGTGTAACATTGAGTAAAAGGGTTAAATGGCCTGATGATAATTTTATAGTTAGCTATGGTTTGAATTATCAAAATTATCAATTGGAAAAGTACACTGGCCTCATTGCAGATTTTACCAATGGTTTTAGTAATAACCTGCATTTTAAATTCTCTATCCAGCGCTATTCACTTGATCAACCGCAATACCCACGTAGTGGTTCTGACATTAGTTTTAGTTTTCAGTTTACCCCTCCCTATAGTAGTTTTAGTGGAACTGATTTTGCTAATGCGAGTCAAGACGTTAAATACAAGTGGATAGAGTACCATAAATATCGTTTCAAGGCTGATTGGTACAAAACCGTCGTAGGCAATATGGTCTTCAAATTTTCAGCCAAACTTGGATTTTTGGGTTATTACAATCCCGATATTGGTCTTTCTCCCTTTGAGCGCTTTCAATTGGGTGGTGATGGTCTTTCTGGTCAAAATTTCTTTATTGGTCGCGACGTTATTTCACAACGTGGATATGACGTGTATGCCCAGAATGCAACCATTTTCAATAAATATATTGCCGAAATTCGCTATCCATTTTCACTCAATCCCACCACTACCATATATGGTTTATTGTTTGCTGATGCGGGTAATGCCTGGAATAATTTTAATAGTTTTAACCCAACACGGCTTAATCGAGATGTGGGTGTAGGCATTCGCCTATTCCTGCCTATGTTTGGATTGTTAGGTTTGGATTATGGTATTGGTCTTGATCGAAACAATTTTATTCCTAACGGTAATAGTAGAACCAGTCTTAAAGACATGTCTAAAATTACCTTTATGCTCGGTTTTGAACCAGAATAATCCCTTAAAGCGCTTAAATTTGTTAAAAGAATTTTCTTATTAAACCCCTAGCGAAATAAGAGGTCTTAAGTAAAAATACAGTCAAAACCATTGACCTAATACTAAACATTAAAATTAAAAAAAACATGAAAAAACTCTTTTTTTCTCTTTTGCTCTTGGTAGCAAGTTTTTTGAATGCAGATGCACAAAAATATTGCATTATTGATTCCAAGTATATTCTAGAAAAAGTACCCGATTACACGATTGCCCAAACCCAATTAGATGCCCTTTCAAAAAATTGGCAATCTGAAGTGGATAGTAAAATGAAGGATGTAGATAGAATGTATAAAAGCTATCAAGCTGAGCGTGCTATGCTCAATGAAGATATGCGTAAAAAACGTGAAGACGAAATTATGGCAAAAGAAAAATCTGCAAAAGATTTACAAAAGCAATATTTCGGTTATGAGGGTGATCTATTTAAAAAACGCCAAGAATTAGTCAAACCAGTACAAGACAAAGTTTACAATGCCGTCCAAAAAATGGCTGTAGCACGTGGTTATGATTTAGTATTAGATAAAGCAGGTGGCGTAACCATGTTTTATGCCGACCCTAAGTTAGATCGAAGCGACGAAGTGTTAAAATCTTTGGGTATAAGTAAATAATAAGGTCGAAACCCAAGGAATAATTTATACTTTCGCAACTCTGTAAAAATAAAAATTCACAAACATCCTAATGAAAAAAATCATTTTAGTTGCCTGTTCCTTCGCACTATTTAGTTCAGTTAAGGCCCAATCACTCAAAATTGGTCATATCAACTCGCAAGAATTGTTATCTCTCATGCCCGAAATAAAAAAAGCAGAAGCGGATCTTAAGGTCTATGCCAAATCTTTTGAAGATCAATTAGAGACGATGAGTAAGGAATATCAAAAGAAAATGGGTGATTATCAAGCCCAAGAAAAAACAATGACCGATGCCGTTAAAGAAGTAAAACAAAAAGAAATTACTGATTTGGGCGCACGTATTGAATCTACCCAAAAAAGTGCTGAAGAAAAAGTAGTAACCAAAAAACAAGAACTATTCAAGCCTATTTTGGATAAAGCAGAAAAAGCAATTAAAGAAGTTGCAAAAGAAAAAGCCTTCGACTATGTATTTGACGTATCAACAGGTTCTGTTCTAGTAACTCGTGATGCAGACAATATGTTGCCACTTGTAAAAGCTAAATTAGGTATCAAATAAGCATCCACAAAAATGAATTTATAAAAGCCTTCAAGTTATTGAAGGCTTTTTTGTGTAAATCCTTTATGGCAACATTATAAAATGACCCAAGTGCAGCTTAGTGCATGCCTGTGAAAATTCAACATGAATCTTTTGCGTATAAACTCTATTTTTGTTCCTTAATTTTATCTATGAAAGTATTTATAGTTGGGGCGTCTGGCCTAGTAGGTAGCAATTGTATGCTGCATTTTGCTGCAAAGGGTTGGGAAGTTAAAGGTTCTTATTTTTCCTATCCTACCCAAGGCACAGTCTTTTACAATACCCTGGAGCCCCAACACCCTGAAAACTTTGATATCAAAGCTTGGCAACCTGATGTGCTTGTCCATTGCGGAGCCTTAACGCATGTCGATTATTGCGAAGAACATGTCGATGAGAGTTATCAAAAAACCGTGCAAAGCACAATCAATATCATTAACATAGCGAAACAATGTGGCGCCAAATTGGTCTATATTTCCACAGATTATGTGTTTGACGGCAAAGAAGGTCCCTACACAGAAGAGGCAGCATTGAATCCGTTAAGCGTATATGCACGCCATAAATTAGCGGCAGAACAATTGGCTTTGGCAGAGGTATCTAACACATTAGTGTTGCGTGTTACCAATATTTATGGCCATGAAGAACGAGGAAAAAACTTTGTTTCCCGCATTATACAACAATGCCAAGAAGGCCAAAAACTGATCTTAAAATTACCCTACGACCAATTTGCATCGCCTACCAATGCCATGGATATTGCCCGTGCAATGTATGTATTGCTGCGTGATGCTAAGAGCGGTATTTATCATATTGGAAGTACAGATTACATGAACCGAGTGGCACTAGCCTTAAGGGTTTTGCACTATTTCCCGAATGCAGCGTATGATTTAATACCATTATCTACAGCCGAACTTAATCAACCAGCTGCACGTCCGCTATTGGGTGGTTTTGTTACAGCGAAATTCAGCAAAGAATATCCCGATTTTCTATTCAGTAATATTGATGACTTTTTAAAGCAATAGGCTTTTACCTTTGCGCCGTTCCGGAAGAAATAGATTATGCTGCAATTGTACCCTGCCAACGCAGGAGATTCATTAGAATTTAGTAAAGTCAAACAATTATTATTGGAGAAATGCCGCACTGATGCGGCTAAAGAACGCGTGCGTGAACTCAAAATTAATTCACGAATAGACTTTATTGAAAAAGCTTTATTGCAAACATCCGAATACCGTTCTATTATGAGCGGTAGCGATTATTTTCCCAACGATTTCACCAAAAATGTTCAGAAGGAATTGCAGCTTTTAGCCATTAGTGGCGCCAGCCTTTCTGGTGAACAGCTAATCTCCTTAAGTAATTTAGCAACGAGTATCAAGAGCATACTCAATTGGTTTGTTAGCCACAATAAGCTATTTCCCCAGCTGCAGGCCTTGGCGGATAAAGTTCATTATTACAAAGAAGTTGCTGAAATCGTCAATGCGGTAGTTGATGAACAAGGTAATGTTAGGGACAATGCCTCTAAGGAATTGATGAACATCAGGATGGACCTGTCTAAACAACGCAATCAATTGAGGAAGTTGTTTGAAAACATCCTGCGCAAACTGAATAAACAAGGCTATCTAGCTGATATTTCAGAAGGATTTTTGAACGGAAGAAGAACTGTGGCTATTACAGCGGAACATAAGAGAATTGTCAAAGGAATATTGCATGGAGAAAGTGATACCCAAAAAACAGTGTTCATCGAGCCAGAAGAAACCATTGAAATCAATAATGAAATCTTCTCTCTAGAACGGGCAGAATCTCGCGAAATACACCGCATTTTATCCCAAACCACTGCCAGTCTCTCGGGCTTTCAACCCCAATTATTGAGCTACTATCACCTCTGTGGTTTGTATGATTTTATTCGTGCCAAAGCGCTGCTAGCAGCTGACATGAATGCTTTTATGCCAAGATTGAGTGCCCACCCTAGTCTTGATTTGATTAAAGCATACCACCCTATTCTTTTGCTCAATAATAAAAGAAGTAACAAAATAATTGTTCCGACTAATATTAAGTTAAACCGCGAAGATCGAATACTCATCATTAGTGGACCCAATGCTGGCGGTAAAACAGTAACTATGAAAACGGTAGGTCTCCTGCAATTGATGCTGCAGTCAGGACTTTTAGTACCTGTAGATCCGCGATCCGAGATGGGTATATTCAAGCAAATCATGATTCATATCGGAGACACCCAATCCATAGAACATGAATTGAGTACCTATAGTGCTCATTTGCGGGATATGAAGTACTTTATGGATTTTGCGAATGGCAAAACCTTGTTTTTTATTGATGAATTAGGTAGTGGTTCCGACCCAAATTTGGGAGGTGCTTTTGCCGAAGCTATTGTGGAAGAACTATCGCGCAAGCACGCTTTGGGTATCGTTACTACGCATTACCTTAACCTCAAAGTGATGGCTGGAAAAGTAAATGGCATCATGAATGGCGCAATGGCTTTTGACGAAGAAAAACTGGAGCCATTATATCAATTGACTATAGGAAAACCCGGCAGTTCATACACCTTTGCTATTGCACAACGTAGTGGATTGGATGCCAAAATTATTCAGCGTGCAAAACAATTGACCGAAAGAGGGCATTTTAAATTGGATAAGATGCTCTTGCAAACAGAGCAGCAAGTCATTCAATTATCCGATAAAGAAAAGGCACTCAATAAATTACTGAAGGATAATGAAAAGCTGAAAAAAGAGTTTGAACATTTAAATGATAAAGAACGAGTCAAACAGCAGCAAGATGCTTTAAAATTACAGAATCTCATTAAGAAGGAAGAACTCGATTATCTAAGGGAAATGGAGCGTAATTTCAAGCAAATCATTATGGATTGGAAGAAGAGCGAAAACAAAACTGAGGTGATAAAGAATGCCGAATCGGTATTGTTTAAAAAGAAACAGATCCAAAGCAACCAGAGCGCAGCGCGCAAAGCGGATAAGAATTTTGAAATAGTAGGAGGAGATGCCAAAATTGGTGATTTAATGCGCCATAAAGCCAATCATCAAATTGGCATTTTAAACGAATTAAAGGATAAATATGCCCTAATCTTGATTGGAAAAATGCCCTTTAAGGTACTTATTGAAGAATGGGTAGTGGTGCGCAAAAAGGAAGAAGATGGGAAGAAAAAAAAGTAGTTATTTCTTGAAAATTTTTTGATATAGCTCTTTCGATTTTTGATTACCAAAATAATGTTGTTCTATTCGTTCTACCCATTTTATTTGCCGAATACTATTGGTCAAAAAAACTTCATCGGCTTCAAACAACTCATGCTGGCTCAGTTTTTTTTCGATGATTTCATAGCCATTATTGCGTAGTTGCAATAGAAGCCAAGCCCGGATAGTCCCTTCTAAACAGCCTTCAGATAGTGGTGTTGTGTATATTACATCATTCTTTATCCAAAACAAATTAGCAATTGAACTTTCAATAATTCTATCTTCTGTGTTTAAAAGGAGTGCATCGTCCCAATTATTTTCAACCATTGCCTTTTTGGCCAAAGGGATGTGGAGACTATGATTGATTTTGCAATTACTTTCTTTTATTATTGGTTTCTTAAAATCTTTTAATATCCCTAATACAAGTCCCCTTATATTCCATTCATTTAGGGATTTGTTGATTGAAATAGCTTCCATAAAATAAAAGGGCATCAGGGGTTTTTGAGCTTCGAGTGCAAAAAATTGAATTCTAATTCTGCCTACATCTTTGAGCCTATTGAGCCTTGCCAATTCATGAATTTGTGCTTCAAAAAATGAAGGAGTATAATCTTCAGGTATGATAAAACCTAATTGAGTCAAACTTAGCCAAAGCCTTGCCCAATGATACTCTGCTTGTTCAATCGCCCCGTTTTTATATAGAATTGTTTCATACAAACCGTATCGACTACGTACAGATTCATTGCTGCTATACATGTCCGTTTCATTGGTCGGAACTATACTTCCGTTGATATTGCTAAATAAATTTTGAGCCACAAAAAAAATTATGAACTGATTGCGTGTATTTTTGTGCAAAATAGGAAACAATATGCGTTTTGAGCAAGGAATATCTGTACAATGGTTAGCCGATTTTATTGGTGCAAAACTGCTTGGCAATCGAGAACAAATTTGTACCGGCATTAATGAAATTCATAAAGTAATGCCCGGTGATATTTCTTTTGTTGATCATGAGAAGTATTATAACAAATGTCTTTTTTCACCTGCAAGTACCATTATCATCAACAAAGAAGTTGATTGCCCAGAAGGTAAAACATTACTCGTTCTTGATGATCCATTTGCAGCCTATGTCCAGATAGCCAAACATTTTCGACCCTTTGAAGCCGCTTCCAAAATGATTAGTGATACTGCGCTGATTGGCGAAGGAACCCATCTACAGCCTAATGTTTTTATAGGTAATCACGTAAGAATTGGTAAGAATTGTTTGATTCATCCCAATGTTTCTATTTACGATCATACCATTATTGGTGATCATGTAATCATTCATTCGGGTACAGTTATTGGATCAGACGCCTTTTATTATAAACGCAGAAAAGAACGCGAAATCCAATACGATAAGATGGAATCTTGCGGTCGTGTAGTAATTGGCAATGGTGTAGAGATTGGGTCTAATTGCAGCATCACTAGGGGTGTTAGTGGGGATACCATTATTGGGGATGGCAGTAAATTGGATAATTTAGTTCACATCGCCCATGGTGTAGTTTTGGGTAGTAATTGCCTCATCGCTGCCCAGGTAGCGATTGCAGGAAAAACCATTTTGGGCGACGAGGTAACGCTATGGGGGCAAGTGGGGCTTAATAAATCCTTACTTATCGGAAAGGGTGTCGTGGTTAATGCGCAAAGTGGTGTTGGCTTTAATGTGCCCGAGGGCCAAACCGTATTTGGCACTCCTGCCCTACCCGCTAAAGAAAAAATGAAGGAACTATTTTGGACCAAGCAGATTCCTGAAATATGGGAGAGATTAAAGAAAGTAACTGAATAGAAAATGTAAGCCCCAGCCAAAAGCTGGGGCTTTTTTAATTTGATAACACAATGGACTATTTGAATTTTCCCTGTATCGTTTTATAGTATGGGCTTTATACAGATTATTGGTACTCTTTTTTAATTTTGGTTTAAAAATTTTAATATATAAAAAGGTCAATAATGTTACTTACAATATATTAATTAAGAAATTAGAATTTTATTAATTCAAGAAAAAAATCCAGGACAATAAACCCATTTTATTTGTAATTATTAAAAAAAATGCTTATTATTACATATGACTTGCTTTTGTCAAAATTCAAATAAATATAAATCGGTCTCTTTTGGATAATTTAATTACTCATTTTAATCAATATCTGCCCCTCAATGAATTGGAGGTGGAAGCTTTGGGTATTAGGGTAATTGAAAAAACAATCAAGCGAAGACAATTTATCCTTAATAAAGGCGACACTTGTAGGCATTATAGCTTTGTTTCATCTGGTTTATTGAGGAAGTACGCGATTGATAAAAATGGCTGTGAATTCAATATTCAGTTTGCCACCGAAAATCAATGGATACAAGACTTAGGAAGCTTCAATAACAATACGCCCAGTCAATTTTATATTGAGGCTATCGAACCCTCTATTCTATTCCAACTCGATAAAAATAGTTTGCTTTATTTATTGCAGAATTTCCCAAAATTCGATCGAAATTTTAGGGTTATCATGGAAAATAAATTTATTAACCTAGAAAATAGGATCTTTCAAAATATCAGCTTAAGTGCTGAAGAAGGCTATAAAAAATTCTTGAACGAATATCCTGAGCTATATAACCGTCTACCAAACACCCAAATAGCCTCCTATCTTGGCATTACACCAGAATTCCTCAGCAAGGTTCGCCGAAATATCTCTCTTAAGGACTAATTTATCTTAACTTAGTTTAAGAAAATTTATTACACTAGTTTATTCTTTTGTTGTTTATTTTGTTTGAATATTTGTTAAACAAAAAAACTTAAAAAATTATGGAAAATTTAAAAATTGCGAGTGACAATTACGTGGCCTTTACTTTCTTTATCGGCACGATGGCTATGATGGCCGCATCGGTATTCTTTTTCTTTGAGCTAAACAACACCTCAAAAAAATGGAGAACTTCAGTTTTGGTTTCTGGATTAATCACTTTCATTGCAGCAGTGCATTACTACTACATGAGAGGGTATAATTTAGCAACTGGTGAATCACCTACATTCTTTAGATATGTAGATTGGATTCTAACCGTGCCTTTGATGTGCGTGGAATTTTATTTAATAACCAAAAAAGCTGGTGCAAAAATTGGTTTATTATGGAAATTAATTGCCGCTTCATTGGTAATGTTAATTACAGGTTACATTGGAGAAGTTATTGATCCAACACAAAGCGTTCTTTGGGGAGTAATCTCAGGAGCTGCTTATTTCTATATTGCATACTTAATTTGGTTTGGTGAGGTTGCAAAACTGTCACAAACAGCAGGTCCACAAGTTGCAAAAGCAACTCGTATCCTTGGTTGGTTCGTATTAGTAGGATGGGCAATCTATCCTTTAGGATACATCCTAGGAACAGAAGGTGGTTTATTCGGAATGAAATTGGTTCAAGACAAAGCTGCTGCTTTGCATTCTATGGACATTGTTTATAACATCGCTGATGCTATCAACAAAATTGGATTTGGTTTGGTTATTTATGCACTGAGCAGAAATAGCGAAGACTAATCTTTCTGATAATTATATGTAGAATAAGGAGGCTTCAAAAATAGATTGAATGCCTCCTTATTTTTTTGCCTTTTCCTAAGGCCAATTGAAAGTAAATCATAATGATGAGTCCATAAAGGAAACTTCCTCAATCATTGAGCGCATAGAAAAAAATTACCTAAGGAAAATCACTTCAAGATTCAGAAAATACATGGGGCGGTATAGATACATCATTTCAACAGCATTAATCATACTATACGCAATAGTATCCCTCTACAGTAATACCATTGCACAATATTACAGCTATAGTATAGTTTTAGCAGGGCTTTTTGTGGTGGGTATACCTCATGGCGCTGTGGATCACTTGCTCATTGCAAACAAGAAAAATGTTTTGGTAGCATTTATTTTGAAGTATTTGCTAATCATTTTAGCTTATTTTATCCTTTGGTTAAGCTATCCAATGGTTGCCTTGGTCATCTTTATAGCTTACTCAGCATTTCATTTTGGTGAATCAGAGCTGGAAGAACTTGGAATAAAAAACACTTCTGTGAAAATTTATGGTAAGGCTTTTCTTATGGGCTTATCCATACTGATGTTCATAATCTGTATGCACTTCAATGAATCAATTCAGCTCCTGTCGAAAATTAGTGGTCTAGACTCACTTTTATCCTTAAAAGAGATTAGTCCTTACCAATTGTATATAATACCAAGCTTAGCCTTTCTGTACATCCTATTTCAAGCCGTTTTTCAAAAACATTACTCCCTTCTAGCCGTTTTAATGCTCTTGATAATTGGTATTTTCGTTCCACTCTTATTATCCTTTGCCCTATATTTCATTTGTCAACATAGTTACAATGCATGGAAGCATGTACAAAAACAGCTGGATATTCCGCATTTTGCTTTATACAAGAAGACCATACCTTATACAATAGGTGCTTTATTTATCTTCTTGATTATCTTAGTTTTTGTCAATATCAACTCAAGCTATTTACAGCTTATGTCAACAAACTTCTTTATATTTCTAGCTTGTATTAGTTTGCCTCATTTCCTGCTGATGCATGTATTCTACAAAAGCGGTTTTCAACACTAAATTTTACACCAATCCCATTACCTTCTTTAAAGAGATCGTCATCAAAAATTAATGATGGCAAAAAAAAGGAATAGCCATAATGAATGCTATTCCTAAATAACCCTTGACTCAACTAGGCTTTTATAAGCCTTATGGATTTTTTCAATGATATTTATATTGAAGTAAATCTGGTTTAAAAGACACCCAAAAATTTCTTTTTCTTTTGAGATGCCTTGGGCTCTATCACTTCTACTTTCAGCATACGCATATCTTTATTGGGACGATCCATTTGGTTGCGCGGTTCCTTAGATATTTTTTCAACAATATCCATTCCTTCAATCACTTCACCAAAAACTGTGTATCCCCCATCTAAAAAGGCAGTACCTCCTTTTGTCTTGTACATTTCTCTTTGACTAGCAGAGTATTTGCGGTTGTTCCTTTGCTCCAGAGCATTCAATTCGTCATCCGTTAATTTTTTACCGGTAACGATATAAAACTGGCAACCTGAAGAGGCTTTAGCTGGGTTATTATCACGCGCCATAGCAAGGGCACCGTATTTATGTATGAGTGAATCATTAAATTCTGCATCTACACGATACCCTGTTTCGCCATTACCGAGCATGGCACCAGGAGCAGCATTTTTAGAATTGGGATCGCCACCTTGAATCACAAAATTGGGTATGCATCTATGAAACAAAGTACTGTCAAAGAAATGTTCTTTGGCAAGTTTAATCATATTGTCGCGGTGCTTGGGCGCCTCGTTATACAACTCCATTACTATTGTACCCATCTCGGTCGTGATGGCAATTTTTGTGCGTTGTGCAAAGGATATTGTAGTGCTGAGCGCCAATGTAATTAAGAATAATGTGCGTTTTTTCATTTGTTTATTTTATTTAAAATCTATTGATGTCAAAAGTAAATTGAGGAAAGGTGATGATTTTTAAATCGCATCATGAGTTGCTCATCAACATTATTATGCGTAGTGTAAAAACATTATCTGTCTACCCAAGCGCCATTGTCTTTCAGCAATTGGATCAACTCATCTACGGCTATTTCGCTCGGAACATTTTTCTTTACCACATCCTTGTTTTTATACAAGGAAATCTTGCCCACACCAGAACCTACATATCCAAAATCGGCATCAGCCATCTCGCCCGGACCATTAACAATGCAGCCCATAATGGCAATTTTCACGCCTTTGAGATGATGTGTTGCTTCACGAATTTTGGCTGTAGTTTCCTGTAGATCAAACAAAGTACGGCCGCAACTGGGGCAAGAAATATATTCTGTTTTCGAAATTCGAGTCCGCGTAGCTTGTAAAATAGAGAAAGCAGTGTTGTTGCTGAATTGATTCAAATCTTTTACCGGCAAATAGGTTCTGCCTTTGGTTTGTACATCATCCATCGTAGCGCCAGCAGCATAACCTAGGCAAATACCATCTCCTAAACCATCCAATAAAAGTGCACCTGTATCCGTTGCTAATTGTACCAAATGCTCATCAGGAGTATGGCCATTGCTATCACTAATAATAAGCACAGGGTTTTGAATCTTGCGTTGCATCAGTTCTATAAACACCCTACGAATACTTTGCATCGCATTATCGTTTTTGCTGCTGAGGCAAAGCACAACAGTTGGGTCTAAATGCTGCACTAATTCAAGATGTGAACTGGTTTTATCATCACTATAACAATCCATCATCACAAAATTGAGTAGATGATTTTTATGCTCTGAAGCAGCATATTCAGCGATATCAAAAATGGGCAAAACCTTTTGCTGGTCAGTATCTGCATTGATTGCTGATGGATAAACAATCACACGCAAAGTGCCAGGCAATGCAAATTCAGGAATTTGATTTCCGGTAAAAATAAAGTCAGCCGCTTGATCGCCAATATTCCATTTATCACTTGGCTCGTCATAATGATAACCAATGCTTTCTAATGTTTTAGGCGTAATTTTTTCTTCTTTGCTGAGGTCGGCAATAACCACGGGAACTTGCGTTCCACCAATATTTTGCACAGCAAAGCTTTTTCGACGTTGGTAGGCGAATGGATCGTAAGGTAGCTTTTCAATTGAGGGTACAATGATTTTTTCGGAGGCTGGAGCAGCATATTTGGCAATAATATCGCGGCAAACCGGCACCTCAAATTCGGGGTCTTCGGTAAGCGAAACACGAATCGTATCGCCAATGCCATCTTCTAGCAAAGTACCAATACCCACAGCGCTTTTGATACGGCCATCTTCACCATCGCCTGCTTCTGTAACACCCAAATGCAAAGGGTAACATTCTCCAAATTCTTCATCCATTTTTTGCACCAAAAGTCGGTAGGCCTGAACCATTACTTGCGGATTGCTGCTCTTCATACTGAGCACAATTTGATGGTAATTTTCATCACGGGCAATACGCAAAAATTCAAGTGCAGATTCTACCATTCCAATTGGCGAATCGCCATAACGGCTCATAATCCTATCGCTTAGAGAACCATGATTGGTTCCAATGCGCATAGCAGTTCCGTGTTCTTTACAAATCTTTACTAATGGGGTAAATCGTTCTCGTATACGCTCTATTTCGGCAAAATATTCGGCATCGGTATAATTGATGAAGTCAAATTTCTTCTTATCGACATAATTGCCTGGATTCACACGTACCTTTTCAATCAATCTAGCGGCTATTTCGGCCGCATTGGGCGTAAAATGGATGTCGGCTATAAGGGGTGTTGTAAAACCAGCAGCACGAACCCGCTTTTTGATTTCGAGCAAATTTTCAGCTTCTTTTTTACTAGGGGCGGTAATACGCACCAACTCTGCACCCGCTTCAATACAACGAATGGTTTGGGCCACTGTGGCCTCAGTATCCATTGTGTCGGTAGTGGTCATTGTTTGTATGCGAATAGGATGATTACCCCCAAGCATCAAATCGCCAATGGGAACTTCGCGGGTTACTAATCGTTTGTATTGTGTCAGCGAAGGCGTATAATGGTGTAGCATAAATCTATCTGAGTAGCAACAAAGATAAGGCTTGAGCAATAGCCGTGGATAGACTTTTTATTGATAGGTATGAGAAATTTTTATTAAAATATTAAAGCCCGAACATGCCCATTGCGAGCACATCTGCAATGTGAATCGTCTTGATAGGCAAATTGTTTTTGTCGATATAGCCTTGAATGTGCATCATACAGCTTACATCGGTAGAGATGATGTATTCGGCACCAGTAGCTAAGGCACTTTGTACTTTTGTTTGGGCCATACCTATCGAAATAGGTTCGTATTTAATGGCAAAAGTGCCACCAAATCCGCAGCAGGTTTCACATTCGAGCATTTCTATCAGTTCAAGACCTTTTACTTTTTCGAGTAATTTTCTGGGTCCGGCCTTGATACCACATTCGCGCAGGGCTCCGCAGGCATCGTGATAAGTGGCTTTTATGTTGAGGCTGGCACCAAGGTCTTCCACTTTTAATATATCCGTCAAAAACTCGGTAAACTCATACAAATAGCCCCTAATCTTTTTGCTATTGCTGGCTTCGCTACTATCGGCAAACATCTCTTCAAAGGCGCTGCGCACATAGCCAGTGCAAGAGCCGCTGGGTGCAACGATATAATAATCTTCTTGAAAGTCGTGTATAAATTTAGTCGCTACTTTTTTCGCTTCCTCTTTATAACCTGCATTGTAAGCTGGCTGTCCGCAACAAGTTTGTTTTGCATTATAATGCACGGTGCAACCTAATTTTTCTAAAATGCGCACCATATTCATACCTGTTTCGGGGTAGAGCTGGTCAACAAAGCAAGGGATAAAGATTTGTACTTGATGCATTACTATTTATTCGAAATTGAACGGTTAAACTGAATCATTTTTAATGCTGCTATCGCAGCTTCTTCGCCTTTATGACCATGAACCCCGCCTAGCCTTTCCCAAGCTTCGGCTTCGGTATTGAGAGTAAGTACGCCAAAAATTACGGGTATATGTAAAGTAATATTTAGGTTTGTAATGCCCTCCACTACAGCCTGACAAACATACTCAAAATGTGGAGTTCCGCCCCGAATTACTGCACCAAAAGCAATAATGGCTTCGGGAGCCTCTGCACTACCCTTTTTGCTTTCGGCTATTTGCTTGCAGGCAAAGGGAATTTCAAATGCACCAGGTACTAAATAATTGTTGACGCAAAGGGCACCCACTTGATTCAAAATTGTAGTAGCACCTTCTATTTGAGCAGCTACAATTGTATCATTCCATTCGGTACTCACAATGGCTATCCGAGCGCCTTTAAGCCCTTCAAGACCTTGTAAGGATAATAGAGATTCACTGTCGGAGGATAAAGCCATTTGGAAAATGTTGAATGTTTAATGTTTAATGCTCAATGCATTCCTTTCTTCTTTTTACAAAAAATCCTCTTTCGATTAAAAAGAGGATTTTTAAATGTTTTGGGTTCAAGCAAATTAATCTAAAACACCCAACATGGCCAATGATTTTTCTACATCACGGCTTTGGAAGCTGCGTGGAAATTCATCACGGATACGGATGTATGCTTTTTTAGCATCTTCTACTTGATTGTTTTTTTCATAAGCAATAGCTAAACGTTGCAAGTACATTGGCGTATAAACATCATCATCTGCATCAACTGTTGCTGCGTTAAAATTTTCGATAGCATTTTTAATATCCTTATTTTCCATGTAAGCATCGCCCAATAAACCGCTTTTGGCGTGTTCGAGCACGGTGCCTTTAGCATCAAAAGCTTTTAATTGTTTAATAGCATTGGCATAATCACCCATTTTCATATAGCAAGATGCCGCATAAAAATGTGCCACGTTTGCACTTGCCGTTCCTTCAAATTTGTTGATGATTTTTAAGAAGCCTGCATTTTGGGCATCACCATTTAGGGCAAGATTTACGGAGTCGATAGCAAACATTTGCTCAGCACGCATCATGGCTACAGAAGCTTTTTCTTCATTAGGCTGCTGTACTAAATATTTATAAGCAAAAAAACCAGCTACGGCCAAGGCTATGGCTAATACCACAGTGTTGATTGTTTTCTTTTTGTTCTCGTAAGCAAGGGCTATTTTTTCTAAAGATGATAAGCCTTCGGTAGATTCTATAATTGACATTTTTGAGATTGATTTTTATTTTTAATAGGGATAAACTTAAGGGACAGAAGTTCAATTAATCGGTAATATAAGGATAATTTTCGTCGACATAAATATCTTTATACAATTCCGAATCATCTGGCCAAGGGCTATCTTCGGCGAACTGTACACATTCCTCTACTTGAAGACGTACTTTTTCATTGATGGCCTCGATTTCTGCCTCAGTAGCCCAAGCATTGGTTTCAATAACCTTTAAGACTTCTGTAATGGGATCCTTTTCTTTATATTCTTCTACTTCGTCTTTGCTGCGGTATTTTGCAGGGTCACTCATGGAGTGTCCACGGAAACGATAAGTTTTAATTTCAAGGAAAGTTGGACCATCACCTTCACGGGCACGCTTAACAGCACGCTCTATTCCGCGATGCACATCTTCGCAGCTCATACCATCTACACTATCACCAGGCATATCAAAACCATCTGCAAGGCGATAAATATCAGATACTTTTGAGGTGCGCTCCACAGAAGTTCCCATTGCATACCCATTATTCTCACAAATGAAAATAACGGGTAATTGCCACAATACAGCCATATTAAAAGCTTCGTGAAGCAAACCTTGACGTGCTGCACCATCACCAAAATAGCAAAGGGTAACACTATCTGTACCTTTATATTTTTCGGCAAATGCGATACCTGCACCAAGACCAATTTGACCACCTACAATACCGTGGCCACCAAAAAATCTTTTTTCTTTAGAGAAAAAGTGCATCGAACCACCTTTTCCTTTGGTACAGCCTGTTGCTTTACCATAAAGTTCGGCCATACATTCATTCGCACTCATGCCTTTGGCTATCGCAATAGCGTGATCACGGTAGGCAGTAATTATATTATCACGATCTGTAATGGCTGACATAGTGCCCGCTGCTACTGCTTCTTGACCAATATATAGATGGCAAAATCCACGAATTTTTTGCATTCCGTATAACTGTCCTGCTTTCTCTTCGAAGCGGCGCATCAACAGCATACTTTCGTACCAATACAGGTAAGTTTCTTTATTGAATTGAGTCTGCACAGTTTTAGTAAATTTGTGCGAATTTATTGTTTTTTCCAATCCGCTCAAACTTCATTTTGACATTACTTCGTAAAATTTCACTTTTTCAGTTTCGGAACTACCCGGAAGCGGCCTATAATATTGAGGCTAAGCTTATTTGTATATGCGGAAAAAATGGTTCAGGTAAAACCAATCTTTTAGATGCAATATATACCCTTTGTTATACTAAGAGCTATTTTTCAGCTACCGTACAAGCGACCATTTTACATGGTGCTGATGCATACCGTATCGAAGGCTTATTTGAAAAGGACCACAAAAAAGAGTCTGTAATCTGTAAATATAAAAATGGCAAAAAAGAAATAAGCTGTGCCGGCATTATCTACGATAAACATGCCGAACATATTGGAAAATATGCAGCAGTAATGGTGGCTCCAGACGATATTGAAATGATAAATGAGGGAAGTGAATGGCGCCGAAAATTTATGGACAGCATTTTGGGGCAAAGCAATAGTCAATATTTAGACAATCTACTGCAATACCAAAAAGTGCTTCAACAGCGTAATGCATGGCTAAAAATGTATGCAAACGACTCCAAAATTGACGCTTCCTTAATTGATTACTACAACGCTTTAATGGCCCCTGCCGGGAATTATATTCACCAGGTTCGTAGGCAATTTTTAAAGGAGTTTGTACCCCTTCTGCAAAAATATTATAGCCAACTTTCGGCTGATAAAGAAATGGCTACCATTGAATACCAAAGTGATTTGAGTAATTTTTCTCTAGAGCATTTATTAGAGCAAAATGTACAAAATGACTTGCGGTTTCAACGAACATTAAAGGGTATTCATAAAGACGAATTGGTCTTTCTTTTGAATGGAAATAGCCTCAAAAATTATGGGTCTCAAGGTCAGAAGAAAAGTTTTTTATTCTCACTCAAATTGGCCCAATATGAGTACTTAAAAACAAAAATGAATAGTAGTCCCATTTTATTACTTGATGATGTTTTTGAAAAACTAGATCAACAAAGAATGGAGGCTCTTTTGAACATCATCAGCACTCCTATGTTTGGGCAGGTTATATTAACCGATACTCATGAGCATAGGGTTAAAGATGCATTTGGTAACGATTCAGAAATCGACTTTATTAGATTGAATCAAATCTAAGCTTAGTTGTTTTTTTTTCTTTAGTTTGCAAACACAATGCTATTCTTATATTTTTTTATTGCTCTGATTGTATCTGCCGCAGCTGCGGGACTCGTGTATCGTGCTGATAAAAAGCGTGGAGTACCCAAACCTTTGCTTACTGCTCTATTAAGGGCTTTGGTTATTTTCTTGACTTTGATGTTGATTATATCGCCTAAAATCAAAAAGCGTATTGTAGAAGAACAAAAACCCATTGTTTTACTGCTACAGGACAATTCTAGCTCCATCAAAAAAGCCCTTGGAAATGATGCGGGTAGTTATCAAAAAAAATTACTCGAACTCCAAAATAAATTAGATAAAAGCTACCGACTCGTTTCATATAACCTTGATGGCCCTTATCCAAAAGATAGTTTGCCAAGGTATACCGTAGGAAGCACTAATCTTACAAAAGCCATCAGTGATGCTACCGAGCTCTATAGCCAACAGAACCTAAGTGCCATCATTCTCGCATCAGATGGATGGTATAATGAGGGTAATAATCCGCTTTATGCAGAGATACCCCTAAATGCTTCTTTATATAGCATAGCTATTGGCGATTCCGCTATACCGCAAGACATCCGTATTGCCAAATTGTATGCCAACAAAAGCACTTCGCTTAATAGTCAATGGGAAGTAAGAGCAGACATCGTGGCTACACGATGTACAGGTGTTCAGCAAAATGTAGTATTGTGCAACGCCGAAGGAGATATAGTGGCAACGGCACCCATTAGCATCAATAGCAATCAGTTTGATGCTAGTGTGGTATTCTCTGTAAAAGCTACCAAAGCAGGTTTACAACAATTCAGCCTAAGGACTGCAAAAATTGGTAAGGAATCAAACATAGCCAACAATACAGCCAGCATTTTTGTGGAGGTTCTCGAAGAAAAAAAGAAAATTTTATTTTTGGCAGCTGCAGCTCATCCCGATATCAAAGCCATAAGTGATGCGCTAAAAGGCCTTGACCAGTATGAGTTAACGATTAAAATGGCGGATGAACTACCGAATAACCTTCAAGAATACGCTGCTATCATCTTGCATCAAATCCCCTCTAACAATAAGTCAATTTCTCCTGCAAATTTCAAGAATAAGAATCTGTGGCTGATAACTGGGCTTCAAAACAACTATTTCGAAACAAACCAATTACAAAAAGCTGTTTCCTTTGGTTTAGGCATTGCCACACGTAGTATAGAACCGGTTTTTAATAATAGTTTTAGCAGCTTTAGTTTACCCAATAATATAGCCACCGTTAGCGATATTTTACCACCATTAAGTGTAAGTGCAAGCGATTTCAATGCAAATACCAACTGCCAAGTTTTATTCAATGATAAAAACGGGAAAGCATTATGGGCAATGCTTTCGGGCCAACATAATAGTGCTGTTCTTTGTGGAGAAGGTCTTTGGCGTTGGCGATTGTATGAATACAAAAACACGAAGCAGCATCTTGTGGTAGACGAATGCATTCGACAAACACTAAATTTTTTGACGGCAAATAACCATGCTAAACCTTTCCGAACCGAATTGGCAAAATACATTTGGAATAACCCCGAACATGTTTCTATCAACGCTTTTTTGTACAATGCCAATAATGAGCAAATCAATAAACCGGAAGCTACCCTGATAGTGAAAGATAGTATTGGTCGATCCATGAATTTCTCCTTTGAACGCAATGGCAATGCTTATCGACTCGATATTGGGGCCTTAGCTCCAGGTACCTATAATTATGAAGCAAGTACCAACTATGAGGGCAAAAGGCTAAGCGATCAAGGCAAATTTATGGTTAGCTCTAGCACACTCGAAGATCAGGAGAATGGATGTAATTACCCCTTGATGTATGCCCTTGCCGCAAAGCATAAGGGTATATGTTTCCATACACAAAACATGCTATCCGTTTACGATTCAATTGCCCGTAATCAAGACATAAAGACATTACTGAATGAACAGATAGAACAAACAGATCTGATTGATTGGAAATGGCTTTTTGCAATCATTTTAATTATTGCTACGGCAGAATGGTTGTTGCGGAAGTATTGGATGGCGATGTAAACATGTATGCGCTTTTGAAGTAACTGCATTGCCCAATACAAAAATCCAATTGAACCTATTTTAACTCAACATTCCTTCGATGCTTTTGAAAACATCAGACGGATTTTTTTGTTGCCATAATATCTCATAAATGCATTGTGTAATGGGCAAATCAATTTGATACTGTGCAGCAACCACAGTCATGCATTTAGAGGCAAAATAACCTTCTGCTACCATATTCATTTCTAATGTAGTTGCAGCAACACTATAACCTTTACCAATCATAACCCCAAAACGGCGGTTACGACTATGCATAGAATATGCCGTAACTAATAAATCACCAAGATAGGCGCTGGTGTGAAAGTCGGGTCTGTTTTCTGAAGGATGTACCTTATCAAAATGTTGGTTAAGAAAATGATACATTTCGCGATAACAGTTTGTAATGTATACACTCAAAAAATTGTCTCCATAATCTAATGAATGGGCAATGCCTGCCCCTAAGGCATAAATATTTTTGAGCACTGAGGCTAATTGTGCGCCCCAAATATCGTGGTTAAAGCTGGTGCGCATATAATTATTGGTAAACAAGGCCGCAATTTGCTCTGCTTTGTTTTCATCAAGGCAAGAAAAAGTAAGGTAAGAAAGTCGCTCTGAAGCTACCTCTTCGGCATGGCAGGGGCCTGTAATGGAAACGTAATTCTGAATATCAAAATTAAATTGGCTTACCAAATAATCATTCAATAGTTGGTTATGCTCAGGCAATATTCCTTTGATGGCAGAAATAATGGTTTTTCCCATTAACTGTTCTTTTGAAAATTGTTGGAGCACATTTTGTGCATAGGCAGCTGGTACACAAAAAATAATGGAATCACATTGCGCAAAAATATCTGCAAGATTTGAGGTGGGCTGTAATGTACCTTCTTGAAATTTTACGGTTTTGAGGTAATGTGGATTTTGTCGCCGTGTTTTAAGATATTCAATGGCATCTTCATTTCTTATCCACCAACAAATCGAATGACCATTATCCGTTAAGATTTTAGCCAAAGCGGTTCCCCAACTTCCATTACCTATAATACCAATTTGCTTTTTGATAGCTTGCAAAGCACTAATTTTTAGGTGAACAATTACTCTTCTTTGTCTTCAAATAACTTGTCTTTGGACACAGACTGAACACTAGTATTATCTTTCAATAAACGAGCAATAGCGCCATAAGGGGCTACTACAACTTCTTCGTTTGCCTTGAGACCATTAATAATTTGAATAAATTTATTGTCTTGGATACCTGTCTGGACATCGCGTAGCATGACCTTCTTCTCTGTGGCATTGTATACAAAAACTACTTGTCTGATAGAATCATCGTTTTTGAGCGAATCAGCCCAATCCCTTGTTGTAACTGCATTTACAGGAACAGATAGTATGTTGTACTCCTTACGAGTTTGGATATCCACGGAGGCCGACATTCCTGGTTTGAAAGGATATTTATATTTTCCAGTACTGACAATATCACTGTAGGATTGAGGTAGAATTAAAATATGCACGGTATAATTGGTTACTTGATCACTGCTCCCTGTGCTAGCTGTAGTGCTGGAGACCGCAATTTTAGAAACCACTCCGGTAAATTTTCTATTACGATAAGCATCAGCAGTAATGATACTGGTATCGCCAATTTTAACCTTTGCAATATCAGTTTCACTAACATCCACGCGTAGTTCAATGCGGCTCATATCAGCGATACTCAACAATTGCGTACCCTGCATTTGTGAAGTGCCTAAAACACGCTCACCTTTCTTGACAGAAAGCGCAGAAATGATTCCTGAACGGGGAGCAATAATGCTTGTTTTCAATAAGTTTTCCCGTGCTTGATTCAAGCCTGCTGCCGAAGCTTTGACACCATAATTTCCTCCAGCAATATTAGCTTGAGCAGCCTCAAAACTCGCTTTGGCCGCCTTATAGGTAGCCTCAATTTGTTCAAATTCGGTTGCACTAATTACTTTGTCTTTAAAAAGTTTTTTGTTTCGATTGTAATTTGCTTGTGCTTGTTCAAAATTGGCTTTTGACTGTGCAGACATTTGTTGCGCATTAGCTACACCCGACTGAGTTTGTTGCATAGATGCCTCAGCTTGTTGAACTTGAGAGCTATAAATTGCTGGATTAATTTTCACCAATAATTGACCCTTAGCTACCGAATCACCTTCATTAATGTTGAGTTCTATAATTTCACCACTAACCTCCGGACTGATTTTGACTTCTGTTTCAGGGTAAATCTTACCACTTGCCGTTACCGTTTCGGTAATGGTGTGGGTAGCTACTTTTTCAACAGTCACCTTTGTTCCTTCATCGTTATTTTTGCCAAAAGCAATCAGCAATGCGAGCAATATTATTGCCGAAATACTGGTCCAAAGCCATTTGCGTTTTTTATTTTTCATTTGATTGAGCTGTATCTCGATTTTTTTAAAAAACAGTGAATTATTTAACGCTTGCTCCGTTGTTGACTATATTTTCTGGCGAAACAAATTCTAATTTCCCTTCTGCGTTTTCGGCCATCATTATCATCCCTTTGCTTTCAATTCCCCGCATTTTTCTTGCTGCAAGATTGGCCACCACTACAACTTGCTTGCCAATGATTTCTTCGGGCGAAAAGTGCAAGGCAATACCAGAAAGAACTGTTCTTTTCTCAAAACCCAAATCAATTTCCAATTGTAAGAGTTTATCCGCCTTTTCTACTTTCTGTGCAGATATAATAGTACCGGTGCGTAAATCGATTTTATTAAAATCGTCAATGCTGATTTCGGGTTTCAATTCTTGCATTTGATCTTCAAGTTTTGGGGCTTCAGGTTTTGCAAGTTCTTGGGCTTGGACACTCGCTACCAATCCTTCTTTTAACTTATTCATTTGTGCTTCTATTTCGCTGTCTTCGATTTTACGAAAAAGTAATTCAGGTGGGCGAAGTGAGTAGCCCATTTTTAATAAATCAATTTTGCCAGCATTCTCCCAATCCAATATTCTATCGACAACCTTTACCAAACTGCAAATCTTCTTTGCGGTAAACGGTATAAAAGGGTTGGATAAAATTGCTAAATTGGCTGTCAATTGCAAAGCGAGATACAGACAATTATCGATTCTTTGTTGCGCCTTTATTTTTTCTTCATCATTAAAAACACCCTTTTCAATAGCGGAAGCCTCTTTCCACGGCGCTTTTTCCTGCAAATACACATTTCCTTTGCGGGATAATTCTATTATTTCAAAAAGGCCGTCACGAAATTTATAACTTTCAATATTGTTTTCGACTTTGCCTTTTGCAAGCCTTATTTCTTCAACCAAATTTTTATCCTGTTCATCAGCAACAGATTCGTGCCATTTGGGAACTTTGCCAGCACATAGCTTATGGCTAAGCACCATTACACGATTAATGTAATTGCCTAATTTATCGACCAATTCGCTGTTATTGCGGGTTTGAAAGTCCTTCCAGGTAAAATCATTATCCTTTGTCTCAGGTGCATTGGCACAAAGCACATAGCGCAATATGTCTTGTTGCTCTGGAAAATCTTTGAGGTATTCGTTAACCCAAACAGCCCAATTGCGCGAAGTAGAAACCTTTTCTCCTTCAATATTTAGAAATTCATTTGCAGGTACATTATCAGGAAGTACAAATCCTCCATGCGCTTTCAGCATTGCTGGAAAAATGATGCAATGAAAAACGATATTGTCTTTACCAATAAAATGAACGAGTTTGGTATCTTCTTTTTGCCAGTAATCCGCCCAATTGGGCGTAAGTTCTTTAGTAGCCGATATATAGCCAATAGGCGCATCAAACCAAACATAAAGTACTTTTCCGTCGGCACCATCTATAGGTACAGGAACCCCCCAATTGCTATCACGCGTCATAGCACGAGGCTGCAATCCACTATCCAACCAACTTTTGCATTGTCCATAAACATTGGCTTTCCACTCCTCTTTTTTGCCTTCTACAATCCATTCTTTTAGAAAAGCTTCGTATTTATTTAATGGGAAATACCAATGCGTCGTTGGTTTTTTCACCAAAGGTGCATTACTCAGAGCGCTTCGGGGACTAATTAATTGTTCGGGTGAAAGGGTCGAGCCACATTTTTCGCATTGGTCACCATAAGCATTGGTATTACTGCATACCGGACAAGTACCAACAATATATCTGTCTGCTAAGAAAACCTTTTTTTCTTCATCGAAATATTGTTCCGTTTCTTTAGTTTCAAAGGCCCCATCATCATATAATTTCTTAAAGAAAGCCTGTGCAGTAGCATGATGCGTAGCATTAGAAGTTCGTGAATAGATATCAAAGGAGATACCCATTTCGGCAAAACTGTCTTTAATAATGGTATTATATTTATCCACCACTTGTTGCGGTGTAATACCTTCTTTCATGGCTCGAATGGTTATAGGTACACCATGTTCATCACTTCCACAAACAAATTGCACATCACGTTTTTGTGCACGTTGATAACGCACATAAATATCTGCAGGTAGATAACAGCCTGCTAAATGACCAATATGTACCGGCCCATTTGCATAAGGCAAAGCGGCTGTAACTAAAATTCTTTTGTGATCCATTCAGTTAATTAAGACTGCAAGATAAGCAATTAGCAGCATCTTAGCGGTTATAGCCCCTCAAAATATTGCAATTTAACTGGGCTGCACCACCACCACGCTAACTAAGACCAAGGGAAAGCAGACCGACTCTGATTGAACATAGAAATAACACTAATTCAAGCTCCTCCAATATTACACCAATTAGTAGTAAAGACATTGGGATCAAAGGCCTATGATATTTTGCTCGATATACAAATGGACTAAAAAACCTCCATTAATTCATTTGTTTCAAAACTTGGTGTATTCCCTTGCTCAAAAATGCCATACAATGCGCTTCCACTGCCACTCATAGCGGCATAAAGGGCGCCATCCTGATATAATTTTTGCTTGATATCAGCAAGTATGGGATAATCTTCAAAAATGGGTTTTTCGAAATCATTAAAAACGAAATCCTTCCATTTTTCGATGGGCAAATCGGATAAGTTTTTTAGGGAAAAGGATGCAGGTTTTGGGCTGATTTTTCCAAACGCTGCTCCAGTATTCACATGAACTTTGGGACAAATAATTTGCAAGTCGTAATTACTTAAGTCTAGATTAATGGGGCTTAATACTTCGCCCCTTCCTTGCGCAAAATGTGGGCTATTGTGAATAAAAAAGGGGCAATCGCTACCCAGTTCTAGTGCATATTCAGCTAAAGTTGCGTCAGCGATATTCAATTCAAAAAATTTATTGAGCAAGCGCAACATAAAGGCTGCATCTGCGGAGCCTCCTCCTAATCCAGCACCCATAGGAATAGATTTGAGTAGATGGATGTTTACAGGGCTTAACTTTCCGGGATATTTATTTTGTATCAACTGAAAAGCCTTCCAAACAAGGTTGTTATAAACATCACCCTCGATTGTTTTACCCGAAATGCGCAGGGATGAGGCTTCATTTTGTGGGGCAGCCAATAGCTCCAATGCATCTTTGAGCCTTGGTACTGGATAAAAAATAGTTTCTAAATTATGATAGCCATCTGTCCTTTTTTCAGTAACAAAAAGACCGATATTAATTTTAGCGTTGGGAAAATGTAACAATGGATAAATTTTGTGGAAAGATAATGCAAGTGCTATTATTTAAGCAATTCACAGGGTTTCATGTTGGTTGCTTTTTTAAAAGCAGTACTAAAATGCGAGATACTGCTGTAGCCTAAAGTATTGGCAACTTCACTAACGGTTAGGCCATCTATCTGCAACAAGTTTTTGGCTTTTGAAATACGTAATTGTTGTTGAAATTCGTTGATGGTTTTGCCAAACATGGCTTTAAAGCCCTTTTTGAGGTAACATTCATTTATGGCTACCCTACGCGCAAGTTCTTTAATAGAGAGCATTTGGTCGAATGCTCCTTCTAAGATTTCGCGGGCTTGCAATACCTTATCCCGCTCTGTGTTATTGCTTAAAAAGCCGCAAGCAGGTACTGTATAGGTGTCATTTGCAGCTCCAATATGATCAATGGCTTTGCGCATTAATTGCACCGAAAGTTCCATTTGACGAAGTTTTTGCGAAAAATTGGATACAGGATTGCAATTGCTTAATTCTTCAATTATTGCTTGAGTTTCGGGACAAAATGCTACCTGAAGTCCTGCATTGTTTTCATTCAAAGCTTCTTCTGAAAAAATACTTTGTTCGTCCCATTGGGCTAGAAATTCAGGTTCAAAATAAATAGAATAAATTAGTGCGGTGCTTTTGGCTGTAACATGATGCTTGAGGTACATCAATTGAATGGCAGCATCTTTATGGTCCATTTTGGGACAAATGATTTGCCCAAATTGTATGGGTAAATGTTGCTCAGGGTAATTTACCATCCAACTCTGAATCGTGATGTGTTGGTTAGGTGTCCAATTTTGAGCATCAACCACCAAAACATCCGAACCCAACAAAAATTGAGCAGCATTTTGTGTTTTCATTTGTTGGATGATACTCTTGTTCATGGAGCAGCAAAAATAGTCTATTGATTATTGTAAATGAATAAGAAAGTTAAAACAAAAAGTCGCTCGAATGTCATTTTTTTCGAGCGACTTTTTTCAAGAGTAATAACCCGATTAATATTACTGCTTGGTTAATTTATAGAGAGCCTTACCATCATTATGAGCTATTTCTAGTACATAATTACCCGAAGCTAAGTGGCTTAAATCGATGGTGTTTTTGCCATTTTCGATGCGTTGAATTAAGCTTACTACTTTGCCATTCATATCCATAATTCTTCCAGATGTGTTAGGTATATTCTGGGCAATTACCGTAACATTATCGGTAATCACTGTTGGATAAACCTGCAATTGACTAGCAATACTAGATTCACCGATAGCGTTTGCAACTGCTTTGGGAATAAAACGATAAACAGTCCCATTTGAAGGGTAAGCGTTTACACTGGATGTAATACCAGCAAGACTTGTGGCACTGTCGATGGTAGGCATTGATGGATTTCCTTTCAGAAAATAGGATTTTGTAAAACTTGCTGCGTCCACATCCGCATCTTTAAAATATCCAATCACAGGTGCATTTCCTGTAACAAAGAAATAATCATCAGGATAGGAAATTAATGAAGGGCCGAAGAGAATTTCTACAATATTACTGGTTTCATAAAGCCAAATTTGAAAATTAGCAGAGTCTTTTAAGGTGCCATATAAGCTTTCTTCGTCATAAAATCCAGCATTGAATACCTCAAATTTAAAAATTCGATTGGGGCTTGTACCACTAACCAAATAACGTAAAGGTGATTTGGCTGTTCCGCTAATCCAACCTCTATCTACAAAGTCGGCATCAAAAAATGGGCAAAAAGTATTTACTACGCCCATAGTATCTGATGATACACCTAATGTGCCACCAAACAATATTGAAAAATGACTCGTGGTTTTACCTCCAATATTTGAAGTGAAACCCAAGGGGATTTTGAAACTTTCTTCATCCCAAATTAAACCTGAGGTAAGGTTTGTACCCGTTGTAAGAGGAGTATAGGCTTTGCCAGTTTCAACTTTAAAAATGTAAGAGTCAACTGACTGCGCATGAGCTAAATGTATGCCACAAATGAATAAGGCTAATAAAATTTTTTTCATATTTCGTTTCTTTTGAACAAAGATAATGTTGAGTAACAGAACAGAATCAAGTGTCTAATTTAAAAAAAAGCTAAAACTCAAATCCTATATCCCTGCGATAATTCTTTCCATCAAACTGAACCCGTTCAGCATTTTGATAACTCATACTTAACGCAGTTTTTAAATCATCTGCTAATGAAGTAATGGCGATCACTCGCCCACCAGATGTTTCAATTTGTCCGTTATTGCTTTTGCTTCCTGCGTGAAATAAAAGGGAGTCCTGCACTTTATCCAAACCGCTAATCACTTTGCCTTTTGGATATTCGCCCGGATAACCAGCACTAACCAACATCACTGTGGCTGCAGCTTTTGGGCTATGTAGTATGCTTACCTCGTTTAATTTTTGTTCATTCATTTTCAGCACCAATTCTACTAAGTCGTTTTCTAATCGAGGCATCACTACTTCAGTTTCAGGGTCGCCCATGCGGCAATTGTACTCAATGACGTATGGATCGCCTTGTACATTGATCAGCCCAAAAAATATAAAGCCATTGTAAATGATATTTTCACTGCGCAGGCCATTGATGGTGGGTTCTACAATGCGTTCTATTACTTTCTGCATAAATTCAGCTTGAGCAAATGGAACGGGGGAAATAGCACCCATTCCACCAGTGTTTGGGCCTGTATCACCCTCTCCTACCCGCTTATAGTCTTTGGCCTCTGGTAACAACACATAATGTTTACCATCGGTAAAAGCGAATACAGACAACTCTATTCCAGTCAAAAACTGTTCTACCACTACCGTTTTACTTGCATCACCAAATTGTGCATTCCGAATCATTTCGGTAAATACCTCTTTGGCTTCTGCAACATCAGAGGTAATCACAACGCCTTTACCCGCAGCCAATCCATCTGCTTTGAGCACAATGGGGCTGCTGTGGTTTTCAAGATATTGTAATCCTTCTTCAAAATTTGATTCATCAAACTCGGCATAAGCTGCTGTAGGAATATTATGCCGCGCCATTAGTTTTTTAGAAAATGCTTTGCTGCCTTCCAATTGAGCTCCTTCTTTGCTTGGACCTGGGATGATGATATGCTGGAGCAATGCATCTTTTTTAAAAAAATCATATACGCCATTGACTAGAGGCTCTTCAGATCCTGGAAAAAGAATATCAATTTTTTCGGCCAGGCAAAAAGTTTTAAGTGCTTCAAAATCGTTGATACCTATTGCCACATTAGTTCCATAGGCTGCGGTACCCGCATTGCCTGTGGCTATAAATAGTTTTTTGCATAGAGGGCTTTGGCTTAGTTTCCAACTAAGGGCACACTCCCTACCACCCGAACCTAAAAGAAGTATATTCATCTTATTGTAGCATTAAGGCTGCAAAGTAACTAAAAAATCCCCCTTTTTGGTTTGCATTTTTACAGTATCTTGGCAACTTGAAACAACTCATTTATTCACTTTTTTAAATTTAATTATGACAGAAACGACGACTCCTAAACAAGGGCATCCAAAAGGATTATACTTCTTGTTTTTTACTGAAATGTGGGAACGATTTAGTTATTATGGAATGAGGGCCATCTTCATCTTGTTTATGACTAAAATACTGTTAATGAATGATGCCAGTGCATCCGAGATTTATGGTAGTTACACAGGTTTGGTGTATTTAACACCATTATTAGGTGGTTATTTATGTGATAAGTTTCTGGGAAATAGAAGAAGTATTGTTATAGGTGGATTATTGATGGCCTTGGGGCAATTTTTCATGTTTTTGAGTGCCAGCGTGGGTGCTGATGGCGGAACCACAATCATGTGGCTAGGCTTAACGGCCATTATTATTGGTAATGGATTTTTCAAACCCAACATCTCTACCATGGTTGGTCAATTATATCCTGCAGGTGATAGAAGAATTGACAGCGCCTTTACGATTTTTTATATGGGTATTAATTTGGGAGCATTCTTTTCGCCCTTAGTGTGCGGATCAATGGATTTCAAATGGGGTTTCCTTGCAGCTTGTATCGGTATGCTATTGGGTTTATTAGCTTTCATTTGGGGTCAGAAAAAATACCTCATCTCAGAAGAAGGAAAACATATTGGTTTGCCTGTGAAGAAATTAGATCTGAAAGCGATTTTATCCATTATTGGTTCTATAGGTATTATCTTTTTCATGCTCAATTTTAAGCAAATGTTTAAAAGCGACATAGACATCATTAGCTATTTTATCTATGGTGCCATGATATTGATGCCTATTATTATCCTGAGTGATAAAAGCCTAAAGGCTTTTGAAACTAAGCGAATCATCGTGATTTTTATATTGGCTTTCTTCGTTATTTTCTTTTGGGGTGCCTTTGAGCAAGCCGGTGCATCATTGACCTTGTTTGCAGACCGTCAAACCGACCGTAATCTTTTTGGATGGGAAATGCCTGCTTCTTATTTTCAATCGGTAAATCCTTTATCTGTAATCATATTAGCCCCTATTGTTTCTTTGATTTGGGGCTTTCTATACCAAAGAAAACTAGAACCCTCTTCTCCTTATAAAATGGCTATTGGTTTGGCTTTGGTGGCTTTAGGTTATTTGGTCATTGCCATTGCTGTAAAAGGTTTGGGTATCGGAGATAAAGTAAGCATGTGGTGGTTATTTGGACTTTATGTTATTCACTCTTTAGGTGAATTGTGTTTATCTCCAATTGGGCTTTCAATGGTTTCAAAACTAGCTCCGTTGCGACTATCCTCTTTGATGATGGGAACTTGGTTTTTGGCAAATGCTGCAGCCAATAAATTTGCAGGAACCTTAAGTGCATTGATTCCACCAAGTGGCGAAGGTATCGATCCAAATGCACCAGTGGTTTACCCTTCCTTTATGGGTTTTGCCATTACCAACTTATACGAATTCTTTATGTTGTTTATTGTAATGACAGGCGTTGCAGCCGGTATTTTATTCGTACTGAGCTCTTGGCTTCAAAAAATGATGGACGAAAAACATGTGGAACAGATTCCAGAATTAGACAAATAATCCCTTTTTCAACTTGTATTAAAAAAGCACCACATTATTGTGGTGCTTTTTTAGTTTGTACGCTATATAAATCTAATCATTTTACTACTCTACAATTATTTCAGTGTCACCACTAACTTTCGATATATGGCAGCAATCGGCAGTGACTACATATTTTACTATTTTGACAACAGCGCCTGCTTTATAAATTTTAAAATCCAATGTGGTGTGTACATTTTTTGTTAGGTCTTTCATATTATTATCGTCAATGACAACATAACTAGAATCGGGCAAAAAACTTGGTGAGCTTTGACTGAAGATCATTTTTCCCGTTGGGGTATAGGTTTCCACTTTGTCGGCCTTGTAAAAATTTCCTGCCTTATCTTTAATAGTAACCGTCAGCATTCGGAATTCCATAGTACACAGTACAAGGGCACAGTTACCCTTTGTTGTTTCTTTTTTGCATTGAACCAATGACAAGATTGAAACTACAAAAAGGCTTTTGAAGAGTATATTGCTCATGGTAAAATATTTTGATAAAATTAAACGTTTTTGCTTTAAAGAAATATTAAAAAGGCATACCGATTGCTAAATGCACGATTACATTATTGCTTCTCCAGGTCTTATTACTCAGGTCTACCTGCTGGATTTGCCAGCCATTATTTACAGGATTGTAAGGGTTTTTAATGGGAAAAGCAGCATCTAAACGAACAGTAAAAAATCCGGCTACAATTACACGCAAACCGGCACCAGTACTCACTGCAATGTCGTGACCCAAACGGCTAATATCAAAATGCCCAGTAGGGAAATCACTCGATTTTTTGGCTAGCCATGTATTGCCTGCGTCAGCAAATAAAGCGCCATTAAGGTTGAGGGTACCCGAAAATAATTGAATCATATCGAAACGATATTCGGTACTCAATTCTAATTTTATGTCACCAGTAATATCAATATTATTTGCACCACTTTTGACATTCTTAGGTCCTAAAGTACGAGGCCTCCAACCTCTTATACTAAAGGGCCCACCCACAAAATATTGTTTGATATAGGGCAAGGTTTTAGAATCACCATAAGGGCTACCGACGCCTGCCAAAAAGCGAATTGCCATCAATGAATGTCGTGCATTAAAATAACGTCTAGCATCCAAATCAAACTTAAAATATTGGTCAAAGATAAAATCCTGCCTTGGACCAAAATTTTTTTGAATCGAATTGAGCCCTGCCATGATTAGGCCCGCTTCCTCCAATCCGATACGGAGATAATTAAAATTTTTATTTTGTTTTTTCTCTTGATCAGAAAAGGTGAAAGAAATATTTTCTCCTTGAATAAATGTTCTTCGATAGGTATTTCGGAGTACCTCACTAGAATCCAGGCGCAGCTGAAATGCAGGGCTAATTTGTCGCAATAAAATATTGGCAAATACGGGTGAAAAATCCCAAGTTTGGGTTTTGGTTCTGCGCCAATTGTAGGCAAAGGAAGAGGAGATATTGGTGAGCCTAAATAAGTCAATCCTATTCAAAACATTAACCCCTAATAACAACTGTGTTCGAGGAAGATTGCGTTTATCAATCCATTTGGGTTTAAAAGGTGATAAGAATTTGGGAAATAAAAGGGATGAATTCAAAGAGAAATTGGTGCTTTGTAAAAACAAATGCTCTATAAAATTATTACCAACACTATCATTACTCCCCATTTCCACCCCACCGGTTGCCGAAAGCGAAAAAAGATTGGCTCCTTTAAAAAAGTTTTTATCCCTGTAAACGGCTCCGATTGAATTTCCTAGTATATAGGTTTGTGCGTTAGCAATTTCTAGAGAGCCTGTTGCGTCTAATCTTTTGGAGGGACTTAATGCTATGTAACAATCCAGCAGATGCTCCCCCTTGACACTGGTATCTATTACAAAATAGACATTAACCATCTGAAAAATCCCCAATTCATTTAACTTAGTAATGGTAAACTCGTGGTTACTTCGGGAATAGGATTCACCAGGTCGCAAAAATATTTGTTTGCTTAATACAGCCTCTTTGATAAAATATTTATGATAGCGAAACTGAATGCCATCATAATCCTTGATGATCATTGAGGAATCAAAAGAAACCGAACGATCAATAAAATCGGGTAAAACTACCATTTTACCAATCTTATACTTCAGGTAAGATTGATTGTCAAAAGTATCACTGATTATGACCTTTATATCGACGGATAATTTCTTTTGTTTCTTCTGTAGGGTAATAAAATTAATGGCACTTTCAAATAAACCATCAGCATCACGCAAAGATTCTTTATTGACCGTATCCAATTCAAAACTTACATTCTCTTGGCTAAATTTAAAATACCCATTGTTCTGCATCAAGTTGATAATGCGACTGCGCTCCTCATCAATTAAAGGCTTAGTATAGGGTACTTCTTTTTGCAATAAGGTGTATTTCATACCTGCCTTAATGATATTTCCAACAGTACTATCATCGGCATCTACAGAAACCCTGTCAATTAAATAATTGACACCAGTAACAATTTTATATTGGGCATAAGCTCTTTTATCAGTATAGCGAACAGTATCGGTTACCCTAGCCTTAAAATAACCTTGGTTGATTAAAAAATACTGCATATTAGCAACGCTGCGTTTTTGCAAAAGACTATCGTATAATACTGGACGCTCTATTGAGTTGGGAATTTCGCTTTGTTGATTTCTAATGTACTTTTCTGAACGCCAATTGTATTTCCATAATTTCAAAGGAAACCAACCACTCCAATAAGTATTTGTTTTTTGAATCACCAATACATTAAGCTGATCCTCTAAAACACCCTTATTGGTAATCGTTCTATCCGACTTAATTTTTAAGGAGTTTTTACGCAACAAATGCGCGCCATTGGGCACGTGTTTGGTGGTGTTACAACTCTGTAGCCAAATAGCTAGAGTGCAACAGCAACATAGCAATAAAACTTTGAGATTTAGCGCTCTCTTTTCAATCATTGTTTTGTATGTCGGCAATTAATTAGATTTGCAAAATATGCTCTCCAAAACGCAAAGTAAATACATTCGCTCGTTAGCACTGCAAAAATTTCGAAAAGAATACGAAAGCTTTCTTGCTGAGGGCGAAAAAATTGTAGCTGAATGGCTTTTGTCTGCACATAAAATAGAGATGATTGTTGGAGTGGACGAATGGATACAATCTAATCAAGTGCTTATTAACAAGCACCCAGAAGCACTTTTAATTGGTGTTACTGAAAAAGAATTACAACAAATTTCTAGCCTACAAACAGCAAACAAAACCCTGATTGTTGTCAAAGATCAGGCCCCAAATACTATACATCATGTTCGGGATTGGTGTATTGCCTTAGATGGCATCCGAGATCCCGGGAATATGGGCACTATTTTGCGCATTGCCGATTGGTATGGTATTCAACATGTTGTATGCGCGCCAGACTGCGTGGATGCTTATAGTCCGAAAGTGGTGCAAGCAGCTATGGGAGCTCATTTACGGATTTCTATTTATGAGTCTGACATAGCAACATTTATCGCAAGTAGTCCCTTACCAACTATTGCTGCCACGCTAGGAGGTACTAATGTATATGATATGCCCAAATTGGATAAAGGCATTATTATTATTGGCAATGAGGCGAAAGGGATTCAGGGCAGCATTATTGAAAAAGCCAGTTACAATGTAACCATACCGCGTATTGGTGGTGCAGAATCCTTAAACGCAGGTGTTTCGACGGGTATTTTATGCGCCTTGCTGGTTGGAAGATAATTATTTTATAGAATACTTTTAATCGGCACATCAACTATTTGGTCATCGTAAAAACTAAAATTCCAATTCCAATAAATAATCTAAATAATGAACATGAAAAATTTAGGACTAATTCTATTACTCTTCGTTAGTATCAGTCACAGTTCTTGGGCGCAGCTAGGACATAGTGATATTCAGTTTAAATTACGCAATGACAAATTACTGACCGTAGTGATGGACGGAAGACATTACAAGCGATATGGTCGAAGCATCGCCTTTATAGATGTACCTAGTGGCATACATGAAATAAAGGTTTATCGATTTTACCCCAATGACGATAATCCTTATGGTGTTCATAATAGAGCTAGGGCTGTATTGATTTATAAAGGAAAAATGCGGGTAGATGCCTATACCACCTATTTCTGTACTATAGACCCACAATATAGGACTATGAGCATCCGCGAAAGCAAAGAGGCTTTGTATAGTAAGGATAAAAGCCAAATAATAGAAGAAAAACCGGACTTTGAAGAAGATGCTGAAGACAACTGGAAGAACCGAGATACGGATCAATTGGAAGAGCAAAATAGGCCCTTTGAAAGCATAGACAACAATGTGCTGACCAATGAGCAGTTATACACCTTAAAGTCATCCGTTGAAAAGCGCATGAGTAGTGGCGACAAAGTGAATTTGATTCAAAGTTTTTTAGAAACCAAAAAGGTACAAACAGAGCAAGTAAAAACTATATTGACTTGGTTAAGCTTTGATAACAGCAAATTGCAAGTGGCTAAATTCTGTTATCCCCGAACAACAGACCCAAGCAATTATTTACAATTGAGTAGTTATTTGAGTTTACAGCATTCAAAAAGCGAATTAGAAAAATTGATGTCTGATGCATCAACAAAAACAGATGAAGATGTTAAACCAAACAACAAGAACTTAAATAATGAACAAATTAATCAACTAGCCAGCGCAGTGATTGAAAAGATCACAGACACTGATAGAATGAAATTGATGCAACAAAGCCTTATGGATCATACAGTTCAAACAACGCAATTAAGTGAAATGTTGGATTGGCTAACCTTTGAAGGATCAAAACTAGAATTTGTACAATGGGCGTATTCTAGAACGTCAGATCGCAGCAATTTTGAACAATTAAAGAACAAATTCAGCTTTTTAAGTTCTAAAAAAGCTATTGATGATTTGATGAAGAAGTAAATTAAAAATTTCGGCCCCTTATAATGATAGCCTGCGAATAAGTGCAGGCTATTTTTATAGCCTATTTTAATTGACAAACAAACAGTTACCTACAATCTCTTTAAGCAATGGTTAAATTGAAAATATGGTGCATAAAAAAAAAGCATCCCAAAAGGGATGCTCTTTTTTTATAGATACAAAATTGGAGAAAGATTATTTATCTTCTTCGTCTTGTTTCATTTTGTCTTTCAAAGCAGCCAAGGCGCCGATATCACCCAAAGTTGATTTCTCTACTTTAGCTTGGATGTTTTTAACGGCAGATTTGGTTTTATCAGAATCGGCTTTTGCTTCCTTCTTTACTGCTTCTTTTTCTTCGATTTTACCTTGCTCCCATACTTTGGTATGAGAAACCATGATGCGTTTGTCGTTACGATCAAATTCGATAATTACGAATTGAATCGTTTCGTCTGCGCTCACCATTGATTCGTCTTCTTTGCGGAGGTGACGGATAGGGGCATAACCTTCAAGACCATACTGTAGCTGTACTGTAGCTCCTTTATCGTCTTTCTTGGTTACTGTACCTTCATGTACCGAACCGATTGGGAAAACGGTTTCAAATGTATTCCAAGGATCATCTTCAACTTGTTTGTGGCCCAAAGAAAGTTTACGGTTTTCTTTGTCGATACCCATAATAATCACTTCGATTTCTTCACCAACTTTAGTGAATTCGCTTGGGTGATTAAAACGTTTGATCCAGCTAAGGTCGCTGATGTGAATCATACCACCAATACCTGTTTCAAGCTCAACAAACACACCATAAGGAGTCAAGTTTTTCACTGTTCCTTTGTGGCGGCTATCGATTGGATATTTGTTTTCGATTGTTTCCCAAGGATCTTCTGTCAATTGTTTGATAGAAAGACTCATTTTGCGCTCTGATTTATCAAGCGTCACTACTGAAGCTTGGTATTCGTCGCCCATTTTGAAGAATTCTTTTGCATTGATAGGCTGAGACGACCATGTAATTTCTGATACGTGCACCAAACCTTCAACACCTGGCATAATCTCAAGGAATGCGCCATAATCTTCGATATTGACTACTTTACCCGCTACAGAGCTACCTTCAACGATTTCGTCAGAAAGGTTATCCCATGGGTGAGGAGTTAATTGTTTTAAGCCAAGGCTGATACGCTTTTTCTCATCATCAAAGTCTAGAACAACTACGTTCAATTTCTGACCGTTGCTCAATACTTCTGTTGGATGAGTAATACGTCCCCAGCTGATGTCAGTGATGTATAGTAAACCATCAACGCCACCAAGGTCGATAAATGCACCGAAGTCGGTTACATTTTTCACGGTACCTTCAAGGATTTGTCCTTTTTCAAGTTGGCCAATGATAACGCTACGTTGTGCTTCCATATCGCTTTCGATAAGTGCTTTGTGCGATACCACAGCATTACGGATTTGTTCGTTGATTTTCACCACTTTGAAATCCATTGTTTTACCCACATACTGGTCGTAATCCGTAACTGGTTTTACGTCAATTTGTGAACCGGGCAAGAATGTTTCCAAACCATGAACGTCTACAATCAAGCCACCTTTTGTTTTTGAGGTAATGTTACCCGTAACAATTTCGCCTGTTTTGTAGAATTCTACGATTTGCATCCAGCTGCGCGCAGCTCTTGCCATTTTGCGGCTAAGGTGAAGATGACCATTACGATCTTCTTTCTCTACCACCATTACTTCGATTTCGTCACCGATTTTCACGTCTAAATCACGGAATTCGTTTAAAGAAATCATACCATCAGATTTAAATCCGATGTTCACGATAACATCTGTGTTGGTTTTACCCACCACGATACCATTCATCACCGCAGACTCGTCTATCGGTGTAAATGTGTTGTCGTACACCTCAGCGTATTTTACGCGATCCTCTTTCGAGTAAGATGCAACATTGCGTTTGTCAACGCTCCAATCGAAATCATCATGAGCCGACTGTACTTGTGGAATTGTGTTTTCTTCCAATTTTTGTTTCCTCCTTTTAAGTGAAATTTTGGATGGCGAAGGTAAGGCTTTAATTTATTGTGGAAAAAAATATTTTTTTGTTCTCCAAAAAATATTTTAAGTGATCCCAAAGCTTATGCCAACCGCTGTGATGATTGTACCATTTGTATTGGTCCCTTGGGTATTTTTAGCCCACATTTTTGGTTGCTTCCTCATATATCCGTAAACGAACAGAAGCCCCAATAAGCCTAGCATAAAATAAGGAATACATTCAAGGCCCTTTAGAAATTTAATATTTATTTTTAATTTAATATTAGACCAACTGCAGTATAGGGACTGATATTTCCTTCAGTAATTTGTTGTTCAAGGGATTTAATCTGTTCGTTTAGGCCAGGCTTGCGCAATAATGTATCGCGCAATTGTTCTTGTAATAATCGATGAAAAGCGAAAATATTTTGTTGTTGTCGATTTTCATAAAAAAACCCATTAGTGCTTTGATGTTGAGCAAATTGATTAATCATTTCCCAGACTTCCGTGATACCTTCATTTTGATAAGCCGAGCATACTTTTACTTGAGGTATCCAACCAGATGTTGTTGGTGGCATAAAATGCAATGCGCGGGCATATTCGTTGCGCGCTGCCTTAGCTTTTTCGGCATTACCCGAGTCGGCTTTTGTAATCACTACCCCATCTGCTAATTCCATTATACCTCGCTTGATACCTTGTAATTCATCTCCTGCCCCAGCCAACATAAGCAACAGAAAGAAATCGCAAATCTGGCTTACCTCGGTTTCGCTTTGGCCGACACCCACTGTTTCTACAATGATCACATCAAATCCTGCGGCCTCACAAAGCAAAATAGTCTCGTGCGTTTTATAGGTTATACCTCCAAGGCTACCGCTACTTGCCGATGGGCGAATAAAGGCATGGGGATGAACAGAGAGTTGTTCCATTCGGGTTTTATCACCCAGAATACTTCCATGGCTAATGCTACTACTCGGGTCGATGGCCAAAACGGCGACTTTTTTCCCCATTGCAATCAGTGCCATGCCAAATGCTTCAATAAAGGTGCTTTTACCCACACCTGGAACGCCTGTAATACCTATTCGTATAGAATTCCCGACATAAGGGAGCAAACTGTCAATTAATTCGCTCGCGCGTTTTTTATCATCGGCACGAGTGGATTCAATCATCGTAATAGCACGACTAAGCATCGCTATATCTTTTGCTAAAATCGCTTCTTTAAATTGTTCAGCACTGTAGGAATTGGCCATAAAAAAACTTAGTGTGTGAGCACATCTTTTTTAAACTTTCTTATTTCTTGAGCTCGTTTACTATCACCCAATTCTTCGGCAAGATGAATAGCTTGATCTAATTGCAAGGTAGCAATATTGTTTTTAAGCTCCCAAGCATTCAAAGTTCCATTTTGTATCAGAATATCAATGTATGCTCTTTTGTTGTTATTGGGTGCTAATTTAAACAGTTCTTTGCGGACATTGAGTGATTTCATGAAAAATGGAAGCGCTTCTTTTCGCTTTTTCAAACTCAAGTTTGATCCACCTAATTTATACAAAACAGCACACAAATCTTGCCCAGCAAGTAAGGGGGCTCTATTGTACAGCGAGTCAAATACCTGAGTGGATTTCAACCATTCCTCTTGGGCCAAAAAAACCTTAAGATCTGTATTCATTTTTTTATGCCCAAGTAGGTTGTGCACATTTCCAATATGATATAAGTTAAAAGGTTCTTGTGGAGCCGTCAAATTGCGGCGCATATCTATGATAGCATATAGATTTTTTTCGTAGGCTTCGTGCCAATCAAAATACAATTGTACTTGAGCAAAATCTTCTAATACGCTAGCAAGCATGGGTTGAAACCTTTGCGGATATGCTGTACTCAATTGTTTGTATTGGGCAATGGTTTTATTAAAATAGGTTTCAGCTTCTTTGTTGGCTCCAGCTGTTTTATACACTAGTGATAAGGTATGTAACGCTTTGGCATATGCTACCTGCAGCCTTTCATCCATTAAGTTTTCGTAAATTTCCGTTGCTGTTTTGGCATTTTTATAGGCATTATCAACATCTGATTTACTCAATTGCAAAGTGGCCAACAATTGCGCTATCTGAGCTTTACGGATCTGCTGGGCTATATCTTTGAGTACTAATTCATCATTCCATTTTTGGGCTTCTAGTAAAGTAGCAATAGCCGATTCCAATTGTTTTTCATTTTCAAATAATTGCGCGATATAGATTTTTCGATCTACAAAGGAAGAAGTGTCTGTACCCTCAATTGTTTGAAATCTATTTTGAGCAATTGCAGCTAATGAATCTTGCACCTCTTTGCTTAACAAGGCATCGGCGTGTTGATGATCGCCCACAAATAAAAAAAGATCTCTGTAAAAATCTTGCTCTAGTCGATTTAATTGATCCTTTTTAGATTGCAACAAAGCAAAAGCCCTAGAGCATTTATTGTCATTAATAGCGGAAAGAGCGGATTTAAGTGTTCGAGATGGCCTTTGCTGCATCATCAATGTCCATTTTTCAGCAATACTAGCCACCAGATCAGCTTGTGCCTTATAACGCTTTTCTATTTGTTCGTAAATTTCTAAAAAAGCAGTTTCATTTAATTTGTTTTGATGCCTAAGTCCGATATTATACTGGAATATTGAGTCGAAATGCTTAATAGACTGGGTCATACCTACCCAATAATACTGTGCCCTTTGTGTATTAAAACGCTGATCGGGCTGCGCATAAGCAGTAGCACCAAACAACAGAAGCATAAGAGAACAGATGTATTTCATAGCACCAATTATAGTGTAAGTTATAAAATTGAATAGGGATAGTATTGCGCAAATATAATCTTGTTGCTTATTTGCAAGGCATCTAAAAAAAATGAGCCAACTAATTAGATTAGTCAGCTCAATCATCAAGTATATTATGGGTATTATTTGATAAGATAAACCACATTGGTCAACCATTTGTTGGAATCGGCCTCATTGGCTGGTCCCAACTGGTATTGCTCAATAACATAACTGAGCTGAATACCTTTTTCTGCAATATACTGTCCCATAATCTCATGAGCTCTTCCTAAACCAGCATAAGAACCTTTTACGGCCAATTGGCAGGATTTAGTAGCAGGGATATGGACCATAATTATCTCTGGAGAGTTGCTTGCTGCGCTGACTGGAAATGCAGGAGCCATATCGGTCATTTGATTTTGATCATCCCAATCATAATAAATAGTGGATGCAGCACCCAGAATTTTATTATGATTAAGCTTGGCCAATTTCTGAAAAGCTTCGCTTGAAAAAGCCTGCATTTCACTAAAGGGGATTTTTTTTCGTATGGTAGCCAGTTGTGTTGCAGGAAATTCCTTTTCTACAATATCATGAACGCTTAAGGCAATCGTTTGGTTGCTTTCTGCATATTTTTTCAGCAGCGACAAACCATTTTCAAAATCTTTTCCAATTATTTTTTCGATAAAATAATTAAAGGCGTTAAAGGGAAAAGTACCATGTTTGACCATTTTCCATGTGACTTTACTATTGTTGTTGCCCAAATCTTCCGTTATGAAACTACCATCAGCATTGCTCTCCCATGGACTTATAAATTGTACATTATAATCCAACCGATTATTGAAAATGCCCGTATTGCTTACTTCCCCTTCACCCAAATCATCACTTTTCCATTGAAAGGAACTACCAAATTGTCCATCTAAACCTAAATAGCTTATTTTGATATTGGGTTCTTTATCCACCATAGGACTCCAATTTGTCCAATTTTTAAAAAATTTAATTTGGTTAAAAACCACATTATGGGAAGCATTAATGGAAACAGAACGCTCTATAGACAAATCTTTAGGCTGCATGAAACCTGCGATGAGGATTATCAGTACCACAATAACTAAAGATATTCCCAAGAAAGAAATCAGCTTCTTCATATCAAATAATTTGTAACAAGATAACAATTTATTGAAAAAAAAAGCACTGTAACAAAATTGTTGCAGTGCATTAAGTACCGTTCAGGCAAGCTATTGACTAAACCTTAATATTCATCTTCATTAAAGAAGAAATCTTCTTGTGTTGGATAATCAGGCCAAATATCCTCAACGCCCTCATAAACCTCTCCTTCGTCATCCAATTCTTGCAAATTTTCTACCACCTCTAATGGTGCACCAGAACGAATTGCATAATCAATCAACTCATCTTTTGTGGCTGGCCAAGGAGCCTCTTCCAAGTGGGATGCTAATTCTAATGTCCAAAACATATTAATAATAATTTTGTTTTTATTGTTTACTTGCAGCAAATGTAAGGTTTGAAAGTTAAAAACAAATTTTTTTTTAGATAGAAGTAAAATCTGAGGATAAAATGGGTAAAATCCAAGCGTCTTAAGTGTTGCAGGTATCTTAAAAAAAATGAGGATACTTCTATAATATTCAATTTGTACTCTATGATACAGCAATTTCTTTTAAAGGCTAATAAGGAAACTAGTCCTTGCCATTTAATAGACAATTGCACAAAAGTATTCCTTATTTTTGGCCACCTTATGCATTCAGTAAGATTTGAAAACCATTGTACCCAAATAAACACAATACAATAAGAAAAGAATTAAAACGTTAAACGAAAAGACAATAAAACCCACTCAATAGCACACTTGAATTCCAAAAGAATTATTCTTCCCTTTCTGTTTTTTATTGCCTGTATTTTTACTGGGCTTCAATCACTTGCACAACAAAAAAAACCATCAGTCGCCAATAAAAAAGCCGATAGCATTGCAGCAGTTCGTCGATACAAGGATAGCAAGGTGTACAAAGACAGCATAGCCAAGCAACGCAGACAAAAATTAGAAACTTTACAAGCAAATCGAAAACACTATTATGATTCTCTTAGTGCTGCGCGCAGGAATATTTTGGACAGTGCCATTAAGATTCGAAAAATAGCAACAGAAAAGCTCCAACAAAAATTAAAAAGAAAAACAGATAGCCTTGCTGCCATTCGAAAATATAAAGAAAGTAGAAGATACCAGGATAGCCTCCGTAAAAGCCGAAATGCTCGAATAGATAGTATGCGCAATTTTCGTACCCGTTATTTTGATTCTTTAAAGTTGATACGACAAAAAGGATTTGACAGCGCATTTCAATCACGTAAAAAAATTACAGATTCCTTACGCAGCAAACAAAAAAACAAATCAGATAGTCTCAGTAAAATTAGAAAATACAAAGAAAGTAAGCGTTACAGGGATAGTGTACAAGTAACCCGACAATCGCGTTTAGATAGTATTCGCATTGTACGCAAAATATACAGCGATAACATTATCTACAAACGTAAAAAAACACTGGACAGTTTAACTAAAATAAGAACGCAAAAACTAGATAGCCTCAGCAAAATACGTAAAATAAAAGCGGATAGCTTGCAAAACGCAAGAGATTTAAGAGCGGATAGTCTTGCCAAAAAGAAAGAATTACGGGAACAACAAATTAAGGCCGAACAAAAGAAGAAAGAAGATAAAATGAAACTTCAGTTTGAGCTGAAGATGAAAAAGAAACATGAAGCTTGGAGTAATGAAAAAATGCTCAAGAAAAAATGGGGATTTGTTCGTCGTAGTTTTCAGAACATGTTTACGCGCTACAACTATTATTTTAATGCTAGGCGTAAAATGATGGAAGCAAATGGCAATATGACTCGCAGAAAAAAAGACAATTTTGAACAATTAATTGACCTGTTTCCATTCGACCCTAACAAAGATTCGACAGTCTTTGCATCGGATATGGACACCATTATCCGCAAAGCATCAGTGGGTCTTCAAATCCACGACCCAAGAACAAAATGGGCTGATGACCTTTATTTATTAATGGGTGAAGCTTATTATTTCAAGGGTGATTATGCGCGAGCAGAGTCTTGCTTCAAATATATTGTGGGCATGAACAAGGCGCTAAAGTTGAAGAAAAACCTAGCAAAAGAAAGTAACAATGGGCAGCTTGTAAAAAAGGAACAAAGCAAATTAGCAAAATTTTTCATGCACCAACCTGCACATAATGACGCTATTCTTTGGCTAACCAGAACCTTTGCTGATAGTAAACGTGAATCTGATGCAGAGGCAATTTTAGATTTGATAGATGCCAGTAGCACATTATCTAGTAGTATGAAGGCAAAAATAGCTCTGGAACGCGCAAATTTAGATACCCGAAGGGCTGAATATGCAGATGCAAGCAAACAGTTAGGATTAGTACTTCATTCAAAATCTATCTCTAAATATACCCGACAAAGAGCTTCTTTTTTGAATGGTCAATTATTTGCCCAAATAAGCAAACATGATAGTGCAGCCAATAGTTTCAGCTATAATATTTCACTACACCCGCCTATTGAAATGGATTTTTATGCTCGAAAATACAAGGCAGAATCCATAGCACAAGGTGGTGGTAATCAGTCTAAGTCCATTGCCTCACTAAAATATTTACTGAAAGATGGAAAGTATGCCCCTTATCATGAGCAGGTATATTATATTTTAGGGAAGCTGTCTGCTAATGAAAATAATTACACAGAGGCCATCAAATATTACCAAAAAAGCATTGAGCAGTCAAAAACGACGCCTAAACAAAAGGCTATTTCATTTGCCTCTATGGGTAATTTGCAATACAAAAAAGGAATGTACAACCTTGCCAAAAAATCATTTGACAGTGCATCGTATTTTGCAAAAAATATAAAGGATAATCCTGAGTTAGATTTAGCAATTAAACGTGGGAAATCTTTAGATAAAATTGAAGAACCCTATTACGTATTGCGCCACAATGACAGCCTTTTACGACTTTCTTTAATGAATGAGAAAGAACAAAAAAATGTAATCAAAAAGTACCTGAAATATCTTGAGAAACTAAAAGAAGATTCTATATTCAACGCCCAGAATGCTGCTAATGCAGGATCTTTAGCTAATAACACCAATTTGGGTAATACGAACAGCAGTTGGTATTTTGGCAGTACAGTTGCCGTGCAACAAGGGTATAACGAATTTAAACGCAAGTGGGGAAATAGGACCCTAATAGATAATTGGCGCAGAGCATCAGCCAGCAATTTTGGCAATGATGCCTCTGAATCTATATCTGATACCTCTGAAATAGAAAAAAATAGCGGTGATGGCCTTACAGAAGAATCTTTGTTGGCTGCCATACCCAAAACAGAGCAACAAAGGAACAACCTCAATAAAAAAATTAAACGAGCCTATCTAAACCTAAGCACTGCTTATATTAAGGACCTAGAAGAATTTAATGAAGGCCTAGCAAATTTAGATTCTTTAGACAAAAAATATCCGAATCATGAATTTCAAGATGAGGAACTATCTATAAAATATACCGCTGCATTGCGACAAGGTCATTTAGAAGATGCGGAGCAAATCAGGCAAGATTTAATAAGCAAATACCCCAACTCTACTTTTGCCATTGCCCTAAAAGTAGATAATACATTGGATAAGGCTGCCCTTTCAGAAAATAGTGTAGAAAGCGTAGGCACTTATTATCAACAAACCTATGAACTTATTGATGAAAGAAAATATACCGAAGTTATTAAACGCGTTAACATTGCCAAGCGCATCTATGGTGATTTGAGTTATAGTAGAAAATTCAGAATTCTAGAAGCCCAATCATTTGCTTCTCTTGGCAATTATAGGAAAGCAGATACGCTTGTAAATGATTTCATAAGAGAATATCCCTCTGACTCTCTAAGGCCCTGGATTGATGCCATCAGCCAAAGCATTAATGAGCAAAAAGCAGCAGATACATTAAACAAAGACAGTAGCAAAAACAGTATCAATACCAAACAGCTTGGCACGATTGATAGCTCGGGCCCTAATGCGGCTATCGATACGAATAATAAAAAATCACCAATTCCGAATACATACCAATACGCAGCCAAAGAAGGTCATTATTGCATTTTTATTTTTGGCAAACCCGAGGCGAGCATAGCAGGATTCCGATCTGGATTACGCGATTTCAGTACCGTTAAATTTAGTGGTATCAGTATCAATTCAGATATGGAAATGCTCAATCCAGACCAGGCAATGGTGATCACCAAAACTTTTGGAAATGCAGGACAAGCCAAAATATTTATGAACGCCGCCCGAAATGAAAAATTATTATTTAGAGAAATACCTGCTGGGTCTTATCAGTCTTTCATTATTTCTGAACAGAATTTTTTAAGATTAAAAGCGGATAAAAAGCTGGACAATTACCTGCTATTTTATCAAAAAAATTATAAACAATAAATCATGCCGATTCTTAAAATAAAGAATCAACTAACTTTATCGTGGAATTGTTTTGAAAAAAAATCAATAATGAATAAAAATTTTAATCCAAAAGCTGCAATAATTAGTATTGGTGCCCACATTGCACTGTTGCTTTTATGCTTGTTTATCGGATACACCTTACCTGCTAGCTCTGCACCACCAGAAGAAATGGGTATGGAGGTAAATCTTGGCAATAGTGAAGATGCCTATGGCCTAGATCAGACATATTCGACAGACAATCCCGCCATTCAGCCCGAAGAATCCGAATTAAATAATACAGACAACAATAATACTGAAACACCCAATGATTTAATCACCGATGAAAATGATGTAGATGCTGCAGTGGTCAAAACAAATCCCATTGCCCATAAAAAACAGAACAACCCAAATCCTGTTCAGGACAAAAACAAAGCGCCACAAAAACCCAAAATATTATTTCCATCTTCCAATGGACCAGGAGGAAACGCTGCCAGAATAGATAAAAATGGGGGAAGTGAAGGAAATGGAACGGGCAATGGAGATAAAGGTGTTGCAGGTGGAGCAGAGGGTGCAGCTGATTACACAGGAATTCCTGGCAATGGAACAGGCGGTATGGGACATTCTTTTACCGATAGAAGTTTGGTCGCTAAACCTACACCAGAGGCTGAATTCCGTGAAGGCGGTAAAGTCGTTGTCCGTGTTACTGTTAACCGTGCTGGAGCAATTATTGACAAACGCATTAAAAGCCAAGCCAATGCAGAATTGGGTAGAATTGCGCTAAAAAAAATAGAAGAAGTTCGCTTTAGTAAAAGCGAAACAGCACCACCAGAACAATTTGGTGATATTACTTTTGTATTCAAATCACGCGCACACAAGTGAATTTAAGCATTCAACAACAATACCAGCAAAGCCTAGATTATTTATACGCCCAATTACCCGTATTTTCCAAATATGGCAAAAGCGCTATAAAAGTTGGCTTGGATAATATCAAATTGCTTTGCGATGCACTAGGCAATCCCCAAAATAAATTTAAAAGTATTCATATTGCTGGAACCAATGGCAAAGGAAGCACCAGCCATATGCTTGCCGCCATTTTGCAAGAAGCTGGATACAAGACGGGCCTCTATACTTCCCCTCATTTGGTCAACTTTGGCGAACGAATTAAAATCAATGGCGCCGAAGTAGACCCACAATGGGTGATTGATTTTGTAGCAAAAAACAAAGGCCTTTTCGAAAAAATAGGACCTTCTTTTTTTGAAGTATCCGTAGCCATGGCTTTTCAGTATTTTGCCGACCACGAATGTACAATGGTAATTGTAGAAACAGGTCTGGGTGGACGGCTAGATAGCACCAACATTATCACGCCAATACTTTCCATTATTACCAATATCAGTTACGACCATATGGATGTATTGGGAGAAACCTTGGCAGAAATCGCCGAAGAAAAGGCAGGTATTATAAAAAATGCGGTACCCTTTATATTAGGCGAAAGAGATAAAGAAACCGAAAGAGTGTTCTTTGAGCATGCCATCCACAAGCAATGCAATAGCTTTAATGCAGATGCTCAATGGGCTTTAGTTAAGATACAGCAAGATGATGAGTACCAATACTTGAAAGCTGTGAAATTAGGTGCCCAAGAAATGTATGATTTAAAAACAGACTTAATGGGCTCTTACCAATTGCATAATATAAAAACAGTCCTAACAGCTAGCGAAGTACTGCAGAGCATGGGCTATCATACTCATTTAGAAACTACTATTAGCGCCTTATCCCGTGTTAAAAAACGTACTGGTTTACGTGGTCGTTGGGAGAAATTACAAAACAAACCACTCATAATTGCAGATGTTGGCCACAATAAGGCTGGCGTAAAAGAAGTGATGAGTCAATGGCAATTGATCAGTGCACGACAAAAAAATATTGTTGTCGGATTTGTAAAAGACAAAGACGTTCATTCAGCCATGTTGCAGTTTCCAACTGATTGCAAATACTATTTTTGCAATGCTCAAATCCAAAGAGCCTTGCCTGCAACAGAACTTGAAGCTATAGCGCAAGAACTAAATTTACAAGGGACATCCTATTCGACGGTTGCCGATGCTGTAAAAGCAGCAAAAGAACATTTACAAGAACAAGACGCCTTATTAATCACAGGTAGTTTTTTTGTAGTGGGCGAGGCATTAACTTATTTGGAGGGAAACAACCATGACTAAATCCCGCGTTTTTTTAATAACTCCACCTTTTACCCAACTCAATACACCCTACCCTGCTACTGCATACTTAAA
>JAIXWS010000017.1 GCA_027491165.1 Sphingobacteriales bacterium
CTCATCATTTCCATAATTACATCTGCTATTTGCTCGGCATTAGGTTTAGAGAAATAGTCGCCATCGGTAGCGTATGCTGGACGGTGCGCTTTGGCACTAATGGTGCGCGGTGCAACATCTACATAACGATAACCGCCTTGTAATTCCATCACTTGTTGGTACATATAAGCCGTGCCTCCACTCGGAACATCCTCGTCGATAAATACAATACGGCTCGTTTTCTTCAAAGATTCCACTATAGCGTGGTTGATATCAAAAGGTAATAAGGTACGAATATCTACTACCTCGCAAGAAACACCTTGTGGAGCCAAATAATTATCGATGGCCTCTTGTATAATACGTAGTGTAGAACCATAGGAAACAATGGTAATATCCTCACCACTTTGTATTATTTCGGGCACACCCAATGGCACGGTAAACTCATTGAGGTTTGTGGGCACTTTTTCTTTTAAGCGATAACCATTCAGGCATTCGATAACGATACCCGGTTCATCACTAGCCAAAAGCGTATTATACATACCTGCTGCCTGGCTCATATCACGTGGCACACAAAGGTACATTCCACGAATGCTATTAATAATCATCCCCATTGGTGAACCACTGTGCCAAATTCCTTCTAATCGGTGACCGCGTGTACGAATAATTAAAGGGCATTTTTGTCCGCCATAAGTACGGTATTGTAAAGTAGCCACATCATCACAAAGTGGTTGAAGTCCATACAATAGGTAATCGAGATATTGAATCTCGGCAATGGGGCGTAAACCGCGCAAGGCCATACCTAAACCTTGACCAACAATGGTTGCTTCGCGAATGCCCGTATCGGTAATGCGCAATTCGCCATACTTATCTTGTAGGCCAGCAAAACCTTGGTTAACATCGCCAATTTTACCTAAATCTTCGCCAAAGGCAAATACAGAAGGATTAGCGGCAAATAATTGATCGAAATATTTGTTGAGAATTTCATAACCATTCAGCTGCGCTGCAGCCTCGTCATATTGCGGTTTTACTTCTGCTACTTTAAGAGCATTGTAAGGCGACTGCGACTGCTGGAAGGAACTAAATTTATCTTCGTTATCGGCTTTTAAGCTATCAAAATAATTACGTAGAGCACGTACGGCTTCGTTATTAATTCCCGAGCACAGAGCAAGCACTTTATAAATGGCTTGCATTACGTCTTTACGAATAGGTTCTTTAATAGATGTTAGGTTTTGAACCAATGAGGCAATGTGCTCTCCTTTTGCATGGCCTTGCATGACTACTTGGTTGCACAATGTGGCTGTTTGATGTACTTGTTGGCGGATGGGTTCAATAAAATTTTGCCAAGCTCGTTGTTTGCTTTCGCGAGCATCTTGTTTGGCTTCTTCTTCGATAGCGAGCACAGTAGCTTCATCGGCTATTTCATTGTTCAAAATAAACTCCCTCATCTTCACCACACAGTCCATTTCTTTTTCAAATTCAAGGCGCTCTTTGCTTTTGTAGCGTTCGTGTGAACCAGAAGTAGAATGACCTTGGGGCTGAGTGATTTCTTGAATATGAAATAGCACGGGCACTTGTGTTTCGCGGGTGCGCTGAATACCATTTTTAATCGTGCTCACTAAATTAGCATAATCCCAACCTTTAACGGTTTCAATATGAACACCCCCACTTTTTGCATCCCATTGCATACCGGCTAGGGCTTTTGAAATGGAGCTTTTAGTGGTTTGATATTTTCTAGGAACAGAAATACCATATCCATCATCGTAAACAAATACAGCAAGTGGCACTTGTAGCACACCAGCAGCATTGATGGTTTCCCAAAAAAGCCCCTCGGATGTAGAGGCATCTCCGATGGTACAAAAAACAACTTCGTTGCCCTTGTGCGTAAACTTTTCAAAACCGTTTTGTAATTCTTCGCAATTGCGGTACATTTTGGAGGCATAGGCCATACCCAAAGCACGCACCATTTGCCCTGCTGTAGGAGAAATATCGCTAGAAGATTGGGGCGCTTGCATTAAATCTTTCCATTCCCCATTTTCATCAACCCAACGCGTACCATAATGACCATTCATCATACGGCCAGCAGTAGCAGGTTCTGCATCTACATCTGGATTGGCGTACAATTGGGAGAAAAACTTTTCAATATCACTCATTCCTGTAGCAAACATTAAGGTTTGATCTCGGTAATAACCAGAGCGAATATCACCTGCTTGCATACATTTGGCAATGGCTATTTGTACCAATTCTTTACCATCACCAAAAATCCCAAATTTGGCTTTGCCTGTCAATACTTCTTTACGCCCAATAAGACTCGCTTCACGACTAGACACAACTAATTTGTAATCGTTGAGCACTTCGGCTTTTAATTCTTCGAAAGAAATTTTTTGATTATTCACAGTTGCAGAACCCTTCATCATAAAATGACAATATTTTTCGTTGAGGCACAAAGATAATAGATAATGTTTACCATTGAAAAACTCAACAATTGAAAAAGATGGATAACAAAATGAAAATTACATCTGCTTAACTATCCTGCAGCAATTTGCCATTCAAATGCTCAGGTAAGCGATTGACGAAGAATTAAACCTTTATTATGTCATGCAATCCTATTATTTAGATTGCATCCTTACAATGGGAACAATCATTTCTTCGATTGAAATACCTCCGTGCTGGAAGGTGTTTCTGTAATAGTTGACAAAATGATTGTAGTTGTTAGGGTAACAAAGGAAAACATCCTCTTTGGCAAAAATGAATGTTGAACTAACATTAGGCCGAGGAAGGCCTGCTAATTTAGGGTCACGGAAAGCCAAAACATCTTTTTCTTCATACTGAAGATTTTTACCATGTTTATAGCGCAAATTGGCTGTGGTAGCTTTATCACCTATTACTTTACTCGGTGTTTTTACTTTTTGGGTACCGTGGTCTGTGGTAATCATTATTTGAACATCCTTTTCTGCAATCTTGCGCAAGGCACCAAAAAGTGGAGCGTGTTCGAACCAACTAACTGTAAGAGATCGATAAGAAGCTTCATCGCCTGCCAATTCCTTCAAAACTTCCATCTCTGTGCGGGCATGCGAGAGCATATCAACAAAATTATATACGATAACCGTGAGATCGTTTTTGAGGTAATTGTGAATATTGTCCTCTAGTTGTTTCGCATGGTCATTATTGGTTATTTTGACATATTGGGTTTTTAATTTGTCAAGACCTAATTTTTTTAATTGTGCTTGCAAAAAGACATCTTCAAAAAGATTTTTGCCCCCTTCCTCGTCATCATTTTTCCATTCATTCGGAAATTCCTTTTCGATATCAATGGGTAGCATACCTGCAAACAAAGCATTGCGACAATACTGGGTTGCGGTAGGTAAGATGCTATAAAACAAATCTTCATCTACAATTCGAAACAAATCAGTTAAAACATGCTGTATTGCCTTCCATTGATCATAGCGAAGATTATCGATAACGATTAAAAAGCTTGGTTTTTCATGACTAAGATGTGGTGCTACTTTTTCTTTAAAAACTTGGTGTGAAAAAAGAGGGGCATTAGATTTACCAGCTATCCAATCGGCATAGTTTTTAGCGACGTATTTGAAAAATTCGGTATTGGCCTCGCCTTTTTGGGAGTGCAAAATCTCCATCATTTCGGTACTACCACTCTTCACCATTTCTAACTCCCAAAAGACTAATTTTTTATAGAGTTCTTTCCATTCTTCATGGTTAGGCTTATCGTTGAGTGCCATAAACAGGTTACGAAATTCTTGTTGATAGGCCGAGGTTGTTTTTTCAGAAATCAAACGTTTACCATCCATTATTTTCTTTAATGAAAGCAATACCTGATTGGGATTAACAGGCTTTATGAGGTAATCAGAAATTTGGGCACCAATAGCCTCTTCCATAATGTTTTCGGCCTCATTTTTGGTAACCATTACCACAGGCAAATCGGCATAGAGCTCTTTTATTTTTTGAAGCACTTCAAGGCCTGTCATGCTGGGCATACTTTCATCTAACAATACCACATCGATGTGCTTTTCTTTTAAAATCTCTAAGGCGTCATAGCCATTGGAAATTGGCGTAAGTACATAACCCTTGTTACTTAAAAAAAGAATTTGCGATTTTAAAGAATCTATTTCATCATCTACCCAAAGTATATTGCCCAATGTAGTATTATTCATAAAATGTACTTTTTTAGGTTTATTGTATTGCTAAAGTAATAGCTTAACAGCAAGATCGTTTTTGTTTAACGGAATTTTGGGATGATTGTTATGTGGATGAAAGAACAAAAAATATAGTTTAATTTTAAAACACAATGAATTTATATTTCCTGCTACAAGTTTCTAGCTATACTTTTGACTTATACCAATGACAAAAAAATGCTTAAAAAAATTATTAGATTCATAACATTTGTTTGGATGATTAATGTGGCCAATGCCCAAGAAATGAATGGTTTTCGTACAGACAATTATAATGGAGTATATGGTGCATTTTTTAATCCTGCAAATTTTGGCAATAGCCCATACAAATTGGATGTTGGACTAGTTGGTCTCAATATTTTTGCGGGGAATAAAAATTTAGATTTTTCTTTCAATACCTTTTCAGATTTAAGTACAGATACCAATGTATTAAATTCGTTTGTGGGAAATGGCAAAACTAATAGTATAATGGTCAATGCTCAGTTTCATTTGCCGTCTATATCTTACAAAGTAAATGACAAAATTGGCATTGCCTTTCTATTACGTTCACGCATATTACTTAGCCTACAAGATATTGATGGCACATTGATAAATAGCATCAGGATGGGTGCAACCAACCCTGCTTTACCCTACCAATTAAATGGCACTACAAATATGCGTTTATCCGCTAATGCATTTTCAGAATATGCTGTTGCCGGTTCTTACGTAGCAGTAAATGAAGGCTTCCATTTTTTAAAGGTTGGAGGAACCATAAAATATCTTGCTGGTGTAGGTAATTCTTACCTTCAATTAGACAAAATCAATGCAACACTTGATACCATTTCAAATGGCAATGCAGTCGCTACTAAAGCTTCTGGCTCAATTGCCTATGCTGTAGGTGGTGTGGAGATTGTCAACCCTAGTCTTAGCCTTGCGGCAAATGCATCGGGCATCGGTGCAGACCTCGGTATTGTGTATGAATACCGCCCAGATCATTTAAAAAATGAACATATCCCTTACCTTCTTAAAGCAAATGCTGCACTTTTAGATTTAGGATCGATAAACTACAAAGTGATACCCAATCAAACGGCGGGATATACGATAAACATACCTGCAGGACAAAATTTTGACCTTTCTAAATTAGATAGGAATTACAAAGATACCTTAATCAAGTATTCTAATTATTTCAGCAAAATATCACCTGAAAGTTCTTACAGGGTATCACTACCACGCACACTTCAATTAGGATTAGATTATCGAGCCATTAAAAATGTCTTTGTGGCTGCAAATGTACAATTAGCGATAAGCAATAACGAATCAAAAGCCTACAACCCAAAAGCTGTAAATGCAGTAACCATAACTCCAAGATACGAAGGCAAATTGTTAGCCGCTTACCTACCCATCAATTTTAGCAACCTTAGCAAAACAAGTATCGGATTCGGACTTCGTGCGGGACCATTATTTGTAGGCTCATCAAGTCTTATTAGTTTGATGATTTCAAATTCAAAACAAATGGATTTCTACTTTGGATTCCGATTTGGATTCAAAACAAAAAAAGATATAAAATAGATGTAGTTATTATTTTAATTGAATTACTATTAATAGCATAAGAATTCTAACTTAGCCTTTATTTATTTTAAGCTAATTATGAAAAAACTATACCAACTCCTAGGCATTCTTCTTGCAAGCTTTAGTTTTTTAGGATCAAGTGCACAAACCACCATTATTGATAGCTTTTTAAATGGTGGCATTTATAGGTCTTATAGAATTTATATTCCAGCTATTAATGATGGTGTACAAAAAGTACCCCTCGTTTTTAACTTGCACGGATTAGGTTCAAATGCCTTTGAGCAAGAAAACTATGGTGATTTCCGACCCATTGCCGACACAGCCAATTTCATAATCGTGAGCCCCAATGGCACAAATGTTGTATTTGCCTTCAAAGGTTGGAATACATTTAATACAATTGGCATGGGTGTAAATGACCTTGATTTTATCAATCAATTATTAGATACTGTAGCTAAAAAATATCCTATAAACAAAGACAAAGTATATGCAACAGGAATGAGCAATGGCGGTTTTATGAGTTATGAATTGGCATGCTTTATGAGCAGCAAAATTGCGGCCATAGCATCCGTTACGGGTAGTATGACCGAAGAAAGGAGAACCGCTTGCGCTGCAAGACACGCCACACCTATAATGCAAATCCATGGTACTGCCGATAAAACCGTCGGTTATGACGGCACAAATTATTTAAGTAGCATTCCAGCCTTTACCCACATAGATTCTTTAATGAAATATTGGATAAAATATAATAATTGTAGCACAACAGCTGTAAAGACAATTATACCCAATAGCAGCACTAGCGACGGATGCACCGCTGAACATTATGTCTGGCCTGGAGGAAAGAAGGGAAGCAGTGTAGAACTGTATAAAATAATTGATGGCGCACATACTTGGCCAGGCTCTTCAATTTCTACTGGTGTTACCAACCAAGATTTTAATGCTTGTAAAGAAATTTGGCGCTTCTTTAGCCAATACAGTCTCGACCAATTATCATTGGGCATTACTGATAAAAATTTTATTAAAAATGAGCTAAGCATTTATCCAAACCCAGCAAAAGAATTCATCAACATTAAGATGCCCTATGCTGCAAATGCAAAAATGAGTGTAAAACTGAATGACCTTTTAGGCAAAAATTTATACCATTTTGAATCATCAAATGGCGAAATACAAATAAGCCGAAACAATCTGCCAGCAGGGATTTACCTGCTAAATATTAGCACTCAATTTGCAACAACTACGCACAAAATAATTCTTGAGTAATGCAAAACAAAAAAACCTTGGTCTTGGGCGCTTCTACTAACCCTAGTCGTTACAGCTATTTAGCTATAAAAAGTCTAATGGCACATCAGCATTCGGTGATGGCTATTGGCAACAAAAAAGGGATGGTTGGCGATATAGTCATTAGCAACGAAAACATTCTTGCAGAAGATGTGGATACGATCACGCTATACCTCAACCCAAGCAACCAAAAACCATATTATAATTATATCCTTGACCTTAAACCCAAGCGTATTATTTTTAATCCCGGCACGGAGAATGATGAACTAGAAGCCTTAGCCAAAAATGCAGGTATAGAAACAATAGCAGCTTGTACATTGGTACTTTTGGCCAGCAAGCAATACTAAACTTAAACATAAAAGGCTGCAAAATTGCAGCCTTTACAATGTCGTCACTGTAATAAATTAGTTATTAGCATTTTCCTCATTCCATTTAGCTCTACCCTCACCCTTAATTAGGTGTCGTTCAGAATGATAAGAGGAACGAACAAGTGGACCACTTTCAACATAATCAAGCCCTAATTTGTAGCCAGCCTCACGATATTCAGCAAACTCATCGGGGTGTACAAAGCGCGCTACGGGTAGATGCTTTGGTGTAGGTTGTAAATATTGACCAATGGTCAAAACATCCAATCCATTATCGGCAAGATCTTGCATGGTTTGTAATACTTCATCTTTGGTTTCACCAAGCCCAAGCATGATTCCGCTTTTGGTACGCATTCCTCCGTCTTTCAATCGACGCAACACTTCCATGCTACGATGATATTTGGCCTGGATCCTTACTTGTTTGGTTAAACGTTCTACTGTTTCAATATTATGTGATACCACTTCGGGTGCAACATCAATAATATTTTGGAGATTTTCCCATTGACCACGAAAATCCGGAATCAAGGTTTCTAAAGTAGTTTCAGGATTTAAAACACGAACCGCTTTAATGGTATTGGCCCAGATAATAGACCCACCATCTTTTAATTCATCCCTATCCACAGAAGTGATAACGGCATGTTTTACTTTCATTAAATGAATAGCTTCAGCTACACGTTGCGGCTCATCCCAATCAGGGGGCAATGGACGACCTGTGGCCACTGCACAAAAACCACAAGACCGGGTACATATATTACCCAAAATCATGAAAGTAGCAGTACCTGCACCCCAGCATTCACCCATATTGGGGCAATTACCGCTCTCGCAAATAGTATGTAATTTATGGGTGTCCACTAAACCACGAACATGCCTGTAACCTTCTCCTGTAGGTAGTTTTACTCGAAGCCAATTGGGTTTTTTAACACGCGTTTCCTCGGTATGAATAGTATTGCTAATGACGTTTAATTCTTGCATAAAAATTGATTTGCAAAACTACAATTAACGGCGACGTTTGCCAAACTGAATGCCCGCATAAAGATTAAAAAAATAAGCAGTGGCTTTTTGATTGGCCATTAATTCTATTTTAGAAGAATAAAATTCAGCTGTTCCTCCTACTTCTATGGCGGCTACCTGATATTTATCGGTTGCATAATCAAAATGAAGGGCAGATTTGAGATGAAGTCCTGGTTTTATTTTGATCTCACCCAAGCCCGAGCTAATGCCACTTGAACCGATTACATAAAAAGGATTCAAAAAGTATTCTGCCGTTTCGGTAGAATATTTAACCGATTCTCTCCCACCACTCATCGTATAAGCATCTACATAATAGGGTTTTAAAAGACCTAGGGATAGACCACCGGCATAGACCCAATGCACGGAAACATTTTTTGGGTAAGGCTTTCCTCCAATCATTTTTCTGTTACCAAAATTGACTTTTAGAGCATAAAAATTGTTCAATTTTCCAAACACATACATTTTATCACTCTCACGGTCGATATCCCAACCATACATTCTTAATTCCTTTGGATGACGCCTTTCTGAAAACTCAACCTGAAATAGGCGTACATCATGAAACATATCCGAGCGCTTGGCATCTTTGGATTTAATTTTGCCGCTTTCAAATACAAAAGACCATCCATCAGTATTTAATCGTAAGCCAACACTGGTTTCTTTTGTGATGGGTTTAGGTTTTTTATTGGCCACTTTCGGAAAGGCAATAGGCTTTGCCGTGCTGTCTTTACTTGAATAGATTTGTGCATAAACCGATTGTTGTAAAGCACAAAAGAATAGCAAAAAAGCTGCTTTTTGAATCAAATGCTGCATATAATAATGTCGTTTGACCTAAAGAATAATCTTTTTGAATAAAAAATAAAGGTAAGCGATTTGTACCTTTTCTGTTACATCAATCCTGATAATAATTGTATAGCTGCTTTAGCAGCAAGGATAAGCCGAAAAACGTACATTTGCCCCTCAAAACGCTTGATTTCAAATTACCCTTTTATGCAAACTGAAAAAATCAAATTTGGCACGGACGGATGGAGAGCCATCATCGCGCAAGAATATACCGTTTATAATGTGGCTCGTGTAGCGCAAGGATTAGCTGAATGGCTTACAAAAAAAGGTACAAATAATACAGTAGTTGTAGGACATGATTGTCGCTTTGGTGGAGAGATGTTTGCTGAAACCACAGCTAAAGTTCTTTGCTCTAATGGTATCAAAGTATTGCTAGCCAAAGATTTTGTGAGTACACCAATGATTTCAATGGGTGTTTTGCACCTCAAAGCACAGCAAGGTGTGGTGATAACCGCTTCCCACAACCCAGTTGGCTACAATGGATTCAAGTTAAAAGGCCCACATGGTGGCCCAACAAGCCCACGCGAAATTGCAGAAGTAGAAGCATTAATCCCAGATGAGGTGAACATCACTCAAGAGAGTATTGAACATTATCAAAATACAGGAATGCTGGAATATGTTGACCTGGAAGCGATGTACCTCACTTATTTGCAAAGCAAATTTGATTTCGAAAAATTGAATCACTCTCCTTTCAAACTAGCTTACGATGCTATGTTTGGAGCTGGTCAAAATGTAATTCGTAAACTATTGCCTAATGCCGTTTTGATTCATTGCGATAATAATCCAGGTTTCTTAGGCCAAGCACCAGAGCCAATTGATAAAAATCTGAAGGAACTATCGATAACCATGGCCAAAACGCCCGAACTCAAATTAGGTTTGGCTACAGATGGAGATGCTGATCGGATTGGCTTATATGATGAAGATGGTCATTTTGTAGATTCTCACCACATCATTTTGTTGCTCATTCAATATTTGCACAAGGTAAAAGGATTGAGTGGTAAAGTGGCGATAGCCTTTTCAGTAACCGACCGCGTAAAACGTATGGCCGAAGCTTATGGCTTGCCTGTAGAAGTGACGCCAATTGGCTTCAAATATATCTCTGAAATTATGACCCAAGAAGATGTGCTGGTTGGTGGAGAAGAAAGCGGTGGTATTGCCGTAAAAGGTCATATCCCTGAGCGTGATGGTATCTATGATGGTTTATTGATTTATGATTTGATGACCCAAACCGGCAAAACCTTAAAACAATTATGCGAAGAGGTATATGCTGTGGTAGGCACTTTTAGCTACGATCGCCTCGACTTGACCATTGAAAACGAAAAGAAAGAAAGTATCATCAAAAAAGCCTTGGCGGGCGAATACAAACAATTTGGCGCATACACCTATAACAAGGTTGAAACCATTGATGGAGTAAAATATCACTTAGATAATGGCGGTTGGATGATGCTCCGCGCAAGTGGTACAGAACCCTTGCTGCGCGTATATGCTGAAGGCAACAGCCCAAAAGAAACAGCAGATATTTTAGAGCAAATCAAGTCTACTATTTTATAAAATTAATCATTGTAAAAGAATTTTTTATGTCATTACAAACTGGCCAACGCGTTATCAAATCACCTACCGGCACTACCCTTACATGCAAAGATTGGGTAACAGAAGCCGCATACAGAATGATTCAAAACAACCTCGACCCTGAAGTGGCCGAACGCCCAGAAGATTTAGTAGTCTATGGCGGTATTGGTAAAGCTGCTCGCAACTGGGAGAGTTTTGATAAAATATTGGATTGCTTGCGCAACCTCAACGAAGACGAAACCTTGATGGTGCAAAGCGGTAAACCTGTTGGGGTGCTGCGTTCGCACAAAAATGCACCACGTGTGCTGATAGCAAATTCTAACTTAGTAGGTCGCTGGGCTACTTGGGAGCATTTCCGTGAACTAGAAGCCAAAGGCTTGATGATGTACGGACAAATGACTGCTGGTAGCTGGATTTATATCGGTTCTCAGGGTATTGTTCAAGGCACTTACGAAACTTATTTATCACTCGCTAAAATACATTTCAATGGTTCCTTAAAAGGCACTTTAAATGTAACAGCAGGACTTGGAGGAATGGGTGGTGCTCAACCATTGGCCATCACGATGAACGAAGGAGTATGTCTTGCTGCCGAAGTAGAAGAATGGCGTATCCAAAAGCGTTTGGACACGCGCTATATCGATAAAATGTTCCACAATATTGATGAAGCTATTGACGAATCATTACGCGCAAAAGCTGCCGGAGAAGCGCTTTCCATTGGTGTGGTGTGCAATGTGGTTGATCTCTTACAAAGATTAATTGATAGAAATATTACTCCTGATACACTCACCGACCAAACCTCGGCACATGACGAATTGATTGGTTATTTCCCCGAAGGGATGAGTGTGCTTGAAGCCAATGTTTTGCGCGAAAAAAATGCAGAGCAATACAAGAAATTATCACTTGACACCATGGCCCATCACGTCAAATTGATGCTCGAATTGCAAAGCCGTGGTGCCATCACTTTTGACTATGGCAATAACCTCCGTGGTCAGGCGCATGACAAACGTGGTGTGGATAATGCATTTAATTTCCCTGGTTTTGTTCCGGCCTATATTCGTCCTTTGTTCTGTGAAGGAAAAGGTCCTTTCCGTTGGGTGGCCTTGAGTGGCGATCCCGAAGATATCTATACTACTGATAAAGCGCTTGCTGAATTGTTCCCCGAGAATGAAGGTTTGCAACGCTGGCTCAAAATGGCCAAAGAAAAAATTGCGTTCCAGGGTTTACCTGCTCGTATTTGTTGGTTGGGTATGGGCGAGCGCGAAAAGGCAGGCTTACTCTTTAACCAACTCGTGCGCGAAGGCAAAGTAAAAGCACCGATAGTGATTGGCCGCGACCATTTGGATTGTGGTTCGGTAGCCTCGCCCAACCGCGAAACCGAAGCCATGAAAGATGGTAGTGATGCCGTAGCGGATTGGCCAATTTTAAATGCCCTAATCAGTACAGCAGGCGGAGCTAGTTGGGTAAGTTTCCACCACGGAGGTGGCGTAGGAATGGGTTATTCTTTGCACGCAGGGATGGTGATTGTGGCCGACGGCACTGCCGATGCAGATGATCGCCTGAAGCGCGTATTGCACAACGACCCAGCAATGGGCGTACTGCGACACCAAGATGCCGGATATGAAGATGCCCAAGAAAATGCAGAGAAATTTGGGTTAGATATTTGGTAAAAAAGGACACAAAGGGAATAGAACCTTGAAAAAAAGAAAAGCCCTGAAGTGTGCGACGCAAGGAACTTGAAGAAATGGCTTAGTTGACATCCAAAAAAAGAAAAGAAATGGCAAAATCGAAAAAAGAAAAATCTTTATTGAACGAGGGCTCAATGGCCTTTATCAAAGAATACCTCAATAATTCTTCGCCCACAGGCTTTGAATCGAGCGGGCAAAAAATATGGTTGGAATACTTGAAACCCTATATCGACAGCCATTTTGTAGATAATTATGGTACCGTGGTAGGTGTGATCAACCCAGAAGCGGAGTACAAAGTGGTGATAGAAGCGCATGCCGACGAAATCAGTTGGTTTGTGCATTACATTACTGCAGATGGATACATCCATGTTACCCGAAATGGTGGTAGCGACCACCAAATTGCTCCATCAAAACGGGTGAATATTTACACAAAAAAAGGAATCGTACGTGGTGTATTTGGCTGGCCTGCTATACATGTGCGCCAAGGTAAAGAAGAGAAAAAACCAGAAACCAACACCATTTGGCTAGATGTAGGTGCTAAGAATAAAAAAGAAGTAGAAGAGCTAGGTGTACATGTGGGTTGTGTATGCACTTTCACAGAAGGTTTTGAAGAGCTGAACCATGGATATTGGATTGGTCGTGCTTTTGATAACCGTATGGGTGGGGTGATGATTGCAGAAGTGGCGCGTTTACTGAAAGAAAATAAAAAGAAATTACCATTTGGTTTATATATTGTGAATGCTGTACAAGAGGAAGTGGGACTGAATGGAGCAGGAATGATTACCCAAACCATCAAACCCCATGTGGCTATTTGTACGGATGTAACGCACGACACAACTTCACCCATGATGAGTAAATC
>JAIXWS010000045.1 GCA_027491165.1 Sphingobacteriales bacterium
CAAAAAAATTGTCTTAAATTTTTGTAAAAAAGACAAAGCAAAATTAGCTCTAAAATCTAAATTGTATCTATAAATACCATTTTTATTTGCTTTTTTTTGGGCTATAAAAATGACTCTTTCTCTACCTATAGACAAGCTTTAGAGTAATTAGGGTGGAAAACTGCTAGAATGATTGTGGACAATAAATTTCAATTGTGCCGACTAGATATATCCTTCATTTGCTAGGCTAGTAAATTCTTTACCCGCAACGATGATGTGATCTACTAATTGGATGTCCATTTGAGCAGCGGCTTCTTGTAGTTTTTTAGTCAATTTTTTGTCGGCATCGCTGGGCGTTTTATTACCTGATGGATGATTATGTGCAACAATTAATTTTGCTGCATTGCACAAAAGGGCATTTTTTAAGATCATCCTGATATCAGCTACGGTGGCGGTAAGTCCTCCGCTGCTCACAAATTCATGTTTGATTAAGATTTGGGCATTGTTGAGATACAAGACACAAAACATTTCGTGCTGCAAATCTTGTAATAGCGGAAAAAGCAAAGCTGCTGCATCTTCGGCACATTGTACAAATTGTTTATCCAATGCAGCTCCAATTTGCCTGCGTCTGCCTAGTTCCATTGCTGCTGTAATTGTGATAGCCCTTGCCTCGCCAATACCTTTTATTTGTTGTAATTCTTTGATGCTTAGTTTGCCAAATTGGTTGAGGTTATGGTTGGCTAATGCCATTAATTCTCGTGCTAAATCAACAGCAGATTTTTCTCTTGTACCACTAGCAATGAGTATGCCTAAAAGTTCGGCATCACTTAATGTTGCTGCACCTTTGGTGATTAATTTTTCCCTTGGTCTATCGTCTTCTGCCCAAGATTTGATTCCGTTTTTTGCTTCCATTGAGCGATGTTTATGCCACAAAAATTTTACCGGGATTCAATATTCCTTTAGGGTCGAAAAGGTATTTAATTGATTGCATCAATGCAAGCTGTTGTTGCGAAAAGGCAATGTCTAAATAACTTTTTTGTACCAAACCAATGCCATGCTCACCAGAAATAGTGCCCCCTAGTTTTACTACTTCAGTGAAAATTTCACGAATGCCTATGGGTAAGGTATTGTTCCAGTCATCATCGCTCATATCGCCTTTTACAATATTGACATGCAAGTTGCCATCACCAGCATGGCCATAGCACACCGATTTAAAACCATATTTTTTACCAATTAACTTCACACATTCTAGCAGCTGAGGAAGCTCAGCACGCGGAACTACAGTATCTTCTTCTTTATACATCGAATTCCCCTTTACGGCCTCGCCTACAATTCTTCTTAACTTCCAAAGGCTTTGTTTTTGTTCGGCTGTATCGGCAAATAAAATTTCGTCAATATCATATTGGGCAACAATCTCTGCTATTTTTTCAGCTTCTTTATACAATTGCTCTAGATAATTTCCATCCAATTCTATGAGCAAATGGGCTTGTATATCATCAGGCAATGTAACTGCAGAGGATTGATAGTATTGGATGGCACATTCCAATGCATCACGCTCCATAAATTCCAATGCCGATGGAGTAATTCCGGCCATGCAAATAGCATTGACAGCTTTACAGGCTTCACCAGCATTGCGAAAAGGAACCAATAGGAGCAAGTCGTTTTGTACAGCGGGTATAAGACGTAAAACAATTTTAGTAACCACACATAAAGTTCCTTCACTGCCTACTATCAATTGAGTAAGATTATAGCCAGTAGCATTTTTTAGCACATTAGCTCCTGTCCACATGATGTCGCCATTAGGCATGACCACTTCTAGGTTCAGCACATAATCTTTAACTACACCATATTTAACCGCTCTTGGGCCCCCAGAGTTTTCGGCAATATTGCCTCCAATGAAGCAAGAACCTTTACTGGCAGGGTCGGGTGGGTAAAAAAGTCCTTTTTCTTTCACCGCATTTTGTAATACTTCAGTAATCATTCCGGGCTCAACGGTCACTTGAAAATTTTCTGTATCAAGATGAATGATTTTGTTCATCCTGCGCATATCTAAGGATACACCACCAAATAGGGGTAAGGCGCCACCACTCAATCCGGTTCCTGCACCACGAGGTGTTACAGGGATATTTTGTTCGTTACAGTAGGATAAAATGGCAGCAATCTCCTCAGCGGTTTCCGCTTGGAGTACCAACTCAGGTTTGAAATGAAAGTCTTCTGTATGGTCAGATGCACAGCGAGAGCGGTTTTCATCATCAGTCAATACTTTTTCTGTACCCAAAATTTGGATGAAATAATCGATGTCTATTGTTGTTATTTTTTTAAAGGACATTGTCTTAAATTTCTAAATGAACCAAGTTTAGCATTATACCCAATAAAAAAGCTACTTAAACGCGTATTGAATGAGGTTGGCTCCCATTTGCAATGCAGCAGCCCTTTTTTCGGGCTTGTCATTATGCACATCGGCGTCCTCCCAACCATCTCCCAGATCAGTTTCGGCACTGTAAAAACAAACTACACGCCCGTTTACAATTAAGCCATAACCCTTTGGGGGCTTATTGTCGTGCTCATGCACTTTGGGTAAACCGTTAGTAAAATTGAATTTTTGATGATAAATAGGGTGCGAAAAAGGCAGTTCTACCAAGCTTGCCTCTGGGAAGACTTTTTTGAGTGCAGGACGTACATATTCATCTAGGCCATAGTTATCATCGATGTGCAAAAAGCCACCCGCTTCTAGGTAGGTTCTCAAGTTTTGAGCTTCAGCATCGCTCAATACCCAGCGTCCATGGCCTGTTAAGTGTACAAAAGGGTAGTTGAATAAGTCGGGGCTGCCCACTTCTACTTGTGCTTCCTTGGTGTTGAATTTAGTGTTGAGTTGTTGGTTGCAAAACAAGGCTAGATTTTTAAGCGCTGTTGGGTTAGCATACCAATCGCCACCTCCATTATATTGTAGAAGTGCCAATTGTATATTTTGTCCATTTGATGGGGTGCAAAAGCAAAAAAGGAGTGCAGCAATCAAGATGAGTCTATGCATTGTTGAGTAAGTTGAAATAAGCACATACAGCCATAGCTGCGGTTTCGGTTCGTAATCTTTGCTCACACAATATGGTTCCTTTAAAATGGTTTTGCATCGCAAGGTTGATTTCGTCTGGCGAAAAATCACCTTCAGGACCAATTAAGATTACTGTGTTTTGTTGAGGGGCAATTGAGGATGAGATAGGTATTCGCTCAAAATCCACCGCACAATGTGCAATGAGTTTTTGCTCGGTGTTTTCGTGTGTTTTCAGTATTTGTGTAAATTTTGTTGCTTCATTTAACTGCGGTAAAAAATGCTGTTGGGATTGTAGCATAGCCGAAATAAGAATGTTTTGCCAACGGTCTATTCTAAATTTTTCACGTTCGCTTCGAGCCGAAATAATGGGTGTAATACTGCTTACGCCAAGCTCTGTTGCTTTTTCCAAAAGCCATTCATTACGACTAGCATTTTTGGTAAATGCTACACAAAGATGCAGGCCGAAAAGGGGTTTGCTATATTGGTGTACCTGATGTAAATGCACACTGCATCGCTTTTTTTCGGCACTTATGATAATTGCTTCAGCACTTTGCCCTTCGCCATTATTCAGTAAAATACGCTCACCCTCTTTCATGCGCAAAACCTGAACAATATGTTTGGAGCTCTCTTCGCTCAATTGAAGGGTAGCGTTCTGTGAAAAGGAGCTATGATGATAAAAATAGGCTAGGCTAGACATGAGGGCAAGTTAATGCGAAAAGTTTGACGAAAATAAAATTGCTGTTTTTAGCGCTTTTTAAATAATAATATCATCACAAAAAATTATAACAATTCCTTTAAAATGTTGGATGTTTTCTTTGCTGTGTTTCATTATCTTTGCGACCGTTGTAGATGAATCCGAGGCTTTTTCCACAAAAATTACAATTTTTTTCATCATGGGGTATATCAAAGACCAATTCAAAGAAGTTGCGGATAAACAATCTGCAGAGATCAAAAAATTAATTGCCGAGCATGGAGAGGTTTCCCTTGGCGAAGTAACTATTGCTCAAGCCTATCAAGGTATGCGTGGCATTCCAGGTTTGATTACCGAAACTTCTCTGTTGGATTCAAACGAGGGTATTCGTTTTCGTGGGTATTCTATACCTGAATTACGTGAAAAACTTCCCAAAGCAGACGGTGGTCAGGAACCTTGCCCCGAAGGTTTGTTTTATTTGATGTTGGTGGGCGAAATTCCTACTGATGAAGATGCCGGTCATATTTCAGCAGTTTGGGCTCGTCGTAGCCATGTTCCTAATCATGTGTTTCAGGTGATTGAAGCTTTGCCCATTACGACGCATCCAATGACACAATTTTGTGCAGCAGTATTGGCATTACAAACAGAAAGTAAATTTGCAAAGGCTTATAATGAGGGTATTTCCAAAAAAGAATATTGGGATTACACCTATGAGGATACTATGACTTTAATCGCACGTTTACCCCGTGTAGCAGCCTACATTTATCGTCGTAAATATAAAAACGGCGAGCATATCCAACCGGATGGCATGTTGGATTGGAGTGCCAACTTCGCGCATATGTTGGGTTTTGATAACGACGGTTTTAAAGAATTGATGCGTTTGTACATGACTATTCATGCCGATCATGAGGGTGGTAATGTTTCTGCTCATGCGACACACCTTGTAGGTTCTGCATTGAGTGATCCTTACCTTTCTTTCACGGCAGGCATGACGGGTCTTGCAGGTCCATTGCACGGATTGGCTAATCAGGAAGTGATTCGTTGGATCGAAGAATTACAAAAAGAATTGGGTACAGAAGAGCCAAGCAAAGAGCAAATTGCGGATTATATTAAAGCAACTTTGTTAGCGGGTAAAGTAGTGCCCGGATACGGCCACGCTGTATTGCGTAAAACCGATCCTCGATTTACAGCGCAAATGGAATTTGCGAAAGTACATTGCGCTGACAACCCAACCGTAAAAACGGTTTGGAATGTGTATGAAGTTGCTCCAGACATTTTGGAATCAACAGGAAAAATTAAAAATCCTTGGCCAAATGTAGATGCACACTCTGGTGCCTTGCTGAAACATTATGGTTTGGTAGAAGAAGATTTCTACACCGTATTGTTCGGTGTAAGCCGTGCGCTCGGTGTATTGGCTAGCCTTTGTTGGGATAGAGCTTTAGGCTTCCCATTAGAGCGTCCAAAATCAATGACTACCGAATGGATCAAAAACTACATTGCGAAACAAGCAGTGAAATAATAGTTATCTAAGCAATAAAAGAAAGCCCGCAAGTGATTGCGGGCTTTCTTATGGGTTTTCATTTTTGTCAACTTTCCAATTTGCTTCAACTTCGTTGCGTCGCACACTTCAGCTTAGTTCCATTCTTCAAGTCTCAATATTTTGAAATGCTTTCATTTTTCAGCTAAAAATCCCCCAAATTTGTAGTCAATACGATGAACAAAATCCTAGAATGTATCCCCAATTTTAGTGAAGGGCAAAATGAAGCTACATTGCAAAAAATAGCTACTGCTATTGCAGGTGTAGCCGATGTTTTTTTGCTGCACCAGGATGTCAGTCCTGCAGCCCATCGTACAGTGTTCACGTTTGCTGGTAGTCCAGAAGCAGTTGTTGAGGCGGCTTTTCGGGCCATTAAAGTGGCTGCTGATTGCATTGATATGCCCAGGCAATTCGGTGTGCATCCACGGATTGGCGCAACAGATGTTTGCCCCTTAGTACCGCTTTATGGAATGACAATGGAAGAAGCAAATACCTATGCACAGCAATTAGCTGCAAGGGTAGGTTCAGAATTGGAGATTCCTGTTTTTATGTATGAATACAGCCAGGATAAAAGCTATCGTAAAGCTTTGCCCCAAATTCGTAAAGGTCAATATGAAGGCCTAAAAGAAAAGATGCAAATTGCCGATTGGCAGCCCGATTATGGCCCGAAGCAATTGAACGAAGCATCAGGAGCCACCGTTATTGGTGCGCGTAATATTTTGGTAGCCTTTAATATCTCATTGAACACAAAAGATCTTGCACTTGCGCAATGGATAGCCTCCGAAATGCGGGCCAATTCAAAATCACTGAATGCTTTGGCTAGTCTTCGGGCTATTGGCTGGTATATGGCCGATTATGA
>JAIXWS010000057.1 GCA_027491165.1 Sphingobacteriales bacterium
AGGGCTATGGATAGCAAGATCACTGCTAATAGGGCATAAAACACGCGTGCAAAGGCTTGAAAGCGCTGAAAGCGAAAGAGCACTTTGAAGCAATGATAGCTAAACACACAGGCATAGGGGATGCAAATAAAAAAGAGAAACTCTTCGATAGGCATGTCCCAAAAATAAATACCCACTACATACTTAGGGTTGAAGGCCCAAACGCCCCAATGGGTAAAGAATCCGTCCCAAACCAAGAAGAATGTTGCCGTGAGGATGCAAGGCCAAACGAAGGCTTTCCAGTTTTTGAAAAACTGCAATTGGGGGTGAAAGGAAAATAAAAAAGGGAAGATGATGCACCAAAAATCGACCAGCAGGTAGGTGTATTTTTCTGCCATTTTATTTGCTTGTTTTGAGGGCTTCGCGAAAATATTTCATGGGTACAAAGAGCATGCCAAAACATTCGCCTTCTTCTTTGCCCAAATGCTTGTGGTGTATTTTGTGCGCTTTGCGCAAGGCACGGAAATAGAAATTGTTGGTACGGCTAAAGAGCTTGAATCGCTGATGGATCAGGATGTCGTGCACCATAAAATAGGCCAAGCCATAGAGGGTAATGCCCATGCCTACATAAATCAGGAATCGCCAAGGCTCGTTGAAGGTGCCGGCGGCAAAAAAGGTCATAGCAAGGCCTGCAAAAATGATGAAGAAGGCATCGTTGCGCTCAAAGAAATTTTCTTGGTTTTTGTTGTGGTGATCGTCGTGTAATACCCACAAAAAGCCATGCATCACGTATTTGTGTGTGAGCCAGGTAATGCCTTCCATAGTAAGAAAGGTGAGTAGGGTAATGCCGATACTGATAAGGATATTCATGTTATTGTCTGAGTTCTTTTACTTGGTCAAAAATAAGCTTAAACCATTCGGTAAACAATTCTGGTTTGGCTTTGATGTTTGTGTCAATTGTATGTAAGGCTTCGTAGCTCCATTCGGCTACTTCTTCTGGGTTGGGCATCGGTGCGCTATCGCTGCAGCCAAAGAAGACATGGTCGAGCTCGTGCTCGGTTAATTCATTATCCAACTCGGCTTTGTAGATAAAACTAAATTGGTGTTGCAAATCGCAGCTCATGCCCATTTCTTCAAAAAGCCTTCTGTGTGCAGCGTCTAGAGTGGATTCTTCGGGGCGTGGGTGCGAGCAGCAGGTGTTGGTCCAGAGTAAGCCTGAGTGGTATTTGTGGGCGGCACGGCGTTGCAAGAGCATTTCGCCCTTGCTGTTAAAAATAAAAACCGACAAGGCACGATGCAGCTTGGCCTCGCGATGGGCTTGCATCTTCTCCATCACCCCCAGTTGATGATCTTGTTCGTCTACCAATTGTACCAGCTCCATGATTGCTTCGTTTTTTTATGCTTGAGTTTTAATCATAAAACACCAAAACTGTGCTTGAGGTAGGAACTCGCCAACAAACTTATTTTTTGGTAATTGGGAATACGAATACGCTCCTGCATGATGCGTGAAGAAGGCAATGATTTGATTTTGGTAAAGAGTGCTTTGTAATACACAAAGGCTACATATACCCCAAAGCGTGAGCTCAGTGGTAAGAGTTGAATGCCCTTGAGTGCATCATCAAAATCGATTTGAATATCGTGTTGGATTTGTTCTTTTTCGGCTTCGCTAAATTGGTCGAGGTTGATGGTGGGAAAATAAACCCTGCCCAATACTTGGTAATCGGCTTGTAAATCCCGTAGAAAATTGACCTTTTGAAAAGCCGAACCTAGGCTCATAGAAGCGGGTTTCAATTGCTGATAGAGTTCTTCATTGCATTCTGTGAACACGCGCAGGCACATCAAACCCACCACTTCTGCCGAACCCAAAATATATTCTTTGTACGAGTCGGCACTGTGGTTTTGTTGTTCCAAATCCATCTCCATGCTGCGCAAGAAGGTGTCGATGAGCGGCATCTCGATATTGTATTCGTGCACCACTGTTTGAAAACTGTTGAGTATGGGGTTGAGGCTTATTTTGCGCTCGATAGCCTTGTAGGTATCTTGTTTGAATTCTTGTAGTAATGTTTCTTTGTTGTACTCGTGGAAAGAATCAACAATCTCGTCGGCAAAGCGTACAAAACCATAGATGCTGTAGATGGCATCGTGGAATTTGTTGTGCAAGCAATTGATGCCCAAAGAAAAACTCGTGCTGTAACTTCTGGTTACCATTTTGCTGGTAGCGGTAGAAACTTTGTCGAATAAGGCTTTCATTCTTAATTAGATTTTTTGAGGTAAAGGTTAATTTGTTCTGCCACAATCTGTCCTGAAATGAGCGATGGCGGCACTCCAGGTCCTGGCACGGTTAGCTGTCCTGTGTAGAACATATTGGCCAATTTTTTGTTGCGCATGGTGGGTTTCAAAACGGCTGTTTGCATCAGTGTATTGGCCAGGCCATAAGCATTGCCTTTGTAGGCGTTGTAATCTTTTATAAAGTCGTCTACACAATAGCTTTTTTGGTACACGATATGGTCTGCAAATTGCTCGCCAGTATGTGCTTCTATGCGCTTGATTAATTTGTCAAAATAGAGCTTGCGTTCTTCTGTTCCTTCTTTTAATCCGGTGGCAATGGGCACCAAGATAAATAAATTTTCCATTCCTTCTGGCGCTACCGAATCATCCGTTTTGGAAGGGCAGCATACATAAAAGAGCGGATCGCTTGGCCATTGCGGATTTTGATAGATTTCTTGCGAATGCTTTTCAAAATCGGTATCAAAATAGAGATTATGGTGCAGTAAGTTCTTTATTTTTTTATTAACCCCGATATAATAAATGAGGCAAGAAGGGGCAAAGGTTTTTTTATCCCAATAGCTTTCTTCATAATTGCGGAATTCGGCATCCAAGAGTTGTTGCTCTACGTGGTGGTAATCGGCCGAAGCAATAAGTACATCGGTTGGGTGGCTTCCTTTTGGGCTTTGCAGCGCGCTGACTTTTTTATTGCTAACGCTAATTTTTTCGATAGGGGTATTGGTGTTAAATGTCACGCCTAATTCCAGCGCCAAATCGTGCATCCCCTCAATAATTTTGGTCATGCCGCCAATGGGGTAAAAGGTACCTTGAGCAAGGGCTGCATAATTCATTAAGGTATACAAAGCCGGTATTTTATGGGGCATGGCCCCAAGGAACAGTACCGGAAATTCTAACAAAGAAACCAGGCGATGGTCTTTGAATGATTTACGGACATAGCTGCTAACGCTGGAGAAGATATTTAATTGGGTAACACCCTTTAATACATCTAATGTGGCAAATTCCATCCAAGAATAGGCGGGTTTGTACACCAATTGTTGCATGCCCACATTGTACTTCAACTCTGCCTCCTTCAAAAAGGTTTTTAATTTTTCTGCACTGCCTTTTTCGATTTGTTCAAAAATATCATAGAGCTCGTTGGTATCGGCAGGTATTTTGAGGATGTCGTTTGGGCCATAAATAATTTGGAAGCCAGGGTCGAGTTTTTTCAGATCGTAATAGTCGGCTGTTTTTTTGCCAAATTGCTCAAAGAATTTATCGAATACATCGGGCATCCAATACCAGCTGGGCCCCATGTCAAACATAAAGCCTTCGGCCGAAAAGGCTCGGGCACGGCCACCAATCTGTTCATTTTTTTCAAACACAGTTACTTCATGACCAGCTTTTGCCGCAAAGCAAGCTGATGCTAATCCAGAAAAACCACTTCCAATAACGGATACTTTCGACATTTGTTTTGTTTAATCTTTAGGCAAATTTATTGAACAAAATAGCTCCTTTCGACAATTTAAAAAACTTTAAGAATATCATTCGGCGAATACAAGAGCTTTATGTTTTTCAAGCCTTCAAAGAGTTTAAATTTCAGGGAATTTCCTGCAATCAGGCAATCCACTTTTTTGAATTTACTGCTGAGTAATTGTTGGACTTTTAATACATATTCTTCGTTGGTATTGTTGATCAGAAAGGCCAATAGATAGTTGGGTTCTGTTTTGTTGATCGTGTATTCAATATCAATAAAGGGTACATTTTGTCCTAAATTAATGGTAGGAAAGCCATTGTTGCGTATGATGTATTCGGCAAACAAAAGTCCTACTTCATGCCATTCATTAGCTGGCAAAAAGAGCAAAAACTTTTTGCTTTTTGTTGGCGTGGGTAATTGGCTAATTAGGGTATACAGCTTCCTTTTGATGAGCATAGAGGCAAAATGTTCTTGCACAGGCATCGACTGATCGATGCGCCATAGAATACCGATTTTGTGTAAAAAAGGATAAACAATCGATACCAAAGCTTTTTCTACCCCATATTCTGCAATGATGGTATCGAATAGCTTATTGAAAGCCACCTCATCAAATTCAATCATCGCCCCAATGAAATCATTGACGTAAAATTCAAATTTCAAATCGCTTTTCTCCCTTTGTTGGGATAAGGATAGCTGAGATTTGAGTTCATCATCCGTCATCGCCGCGATTTTGGATATCCGAAAACCAACGGATGATAGGGTGGCTACATTTAATAATTTTACCAATTGCTTATCATCGTAGTATCGGATATTGGTGTCTGTGCGATGCGGGGTAATCAGCTCATAGCGTTTCTCCCATATCCTTATGGTATGGGCTTTTACGCCAGACAAACGCTCCAAATCATTAATTTGATAAAAATCAACCGCCATAGTTTTGTTTAACTTTTTCGTAAAAAAGTTAAAAATATGACTTGTTCAGATTATTTACAACAATAATTTTTAAAAATGGATTTGCTGTATTAATTTGGCAGCGGTTTATTAACCCATATTAATTATGAAAAAGACACTTATTGGTGCCGCAGTACTTGCTGCAATGTTCTTTGGTAAAGATACCCAAGCCCAAGAAATTACTTATGGCGTGAAGGCTGGCTATAGCATTGCTACGGTTCGTGCCCCTAAAACTGCCGATATTTTTGGTGTCAACCAAATAGGCACCTACCATTTTGCTAGCTATATAGATTTAGGCTTTAGCGATGGCTTTAGCTTACAAACGGGCCTTTCTGTAAATGGTAAGGGAGCTAATCTGACGATTGGTGATCGTAAAGGCAAAACCTGGACAGAGTACAATAGCAATCCTTATTATTTAGAATTACCTGTCAACGCAGTGGCTAAAATAGCTGTGGGAAACATTTTTGACAAATGCAACATCATTTTAGGTGGTGGTCCTTACGTGGGAATGGGTATTGCTGGTAAAAATAAAATCAACGGCAAACAATTAGGTATTGCCTTTGAAAGTGAGGATAATATATTGTATAGCAATGACGATCAGCCGGTAAACAGCAATAATTTTTACGGCGAGTTTAAAAACTTTGATTTTGGTTTGAATGCATTGGCTGGTATCGAATATCATTGGGCTACATTCAATATCAATTACCAATATGGTGTTGTTAATGTGAACCCTGGAGCTAATCTTAGTCCGATTGACCGCATGAAAAACAGAGTGTGGTCGGCATCTTTTGGTATCCGTTTATAATTCATGCCCTTTTATCCTATTCTTTAAGAAGTTGTTTCAATCTATTTTTGAAACAACTTCTTTTTTTTAAATACACTTTATATGACTTCTACTGTACTATACAATGGCGATTTGCGCACCATTGCCCAGCATAATCAGTCAGGCAGCGTTATCGAAACAGATGCTCCACTAGACAACAATGGCAAAGGTGAACGATTTTCCCCCACCGATTTGGTGGCCACTGCATTGGCCTCTTGTATGCTCACCATTATTGGAATAGCGGCTCGTAGCCACGGTTTTTCAATAGAGGGAACGCAATGCGCGGTGACCAAAATAATGCTCAGCGACCCCCGTCGTATTGGAGAGATTAAAATAAGCATGACTTTTCCTGCAGAAGGAGTCTATGACGCCAAAACCCAAGCCATCATTGAAAGAGCAGCGCTTACTTGCCCTGTATTGGAGAGCCTGCATCCTGATCTGAAAAAAACGATTGAATTTTTATGGCCTTAATCGAATGATGCTATGGCCAATACTGCAGTGTAGGCATTTTTTGCTGCTGCAATATTGATGATATAATTGGATCATCGCTTGGCTTTGGGCCGCATTTTGCGGTACCCAGTTAAGGCTTATCCACTCTGCTATGATGTTGTTTTTTTCGGGCAATAATTGCTCTAATAGTTGCACAGAAGAGGCACTATGATGGCCAATGCCACTGCGGCTACTGTACATAAAACGTATTGGTGCAATCGTGTTGATCACAATATTGTCAACACTATCACTGCCTAGATTTTTGGGGGCATTCCCTTTTTGCACTTCATCAAAGCGAACATGATTATCCCAATAATCGGAAGCCGAAACTTCGAAAAGTGTTTTTATTTCGGATAGAGCAGTTTGGGCAATGATTTGTGTGAACAAATGCAAGGATTGGTGCACTAATGCGGCAAATTGGGCAATACGTACAGTTGGGAAATTGGCTGGCCGCATACGCATGAATTTCCACAGATGGCTGGGCAAGGGTTTCAATGTATACTTACGGGCAAGATGCTCGTATTCTTTTTGGAGCCTAAAGGGATATTCTTCTGTAAAATCTTCGGCCAACATCCCTGCTTGTCCAAAAAACAAGGCCTCTAATTGAAATAAATTGTCTTGATGCCTAGCCAGAATGTTTACCGGTAAGGATTGGGCTAAAGCTAAGAAAGCTGCTGCATTGGTTTTGAAGCCAAAATTGGCCGCTAAGCGCCAATACAATAAAACGCGCCAATCGCCTGCATTTTGCTGCAATAAAGCATCCCATTCCATCAATTTGCTTTCCCATCTTTCGGCTAGTAAGCGCGATAGCCATGCCTCTTTTGTAAGATTATTTACATTGGGCAGTTGCGCTGCACAAGGAATCTGACGAATATTATACCGAAGCGCATCATAATTCTGGACGATATGTGTAGGGATATGCGCTTTCAATTCAAGAATAGATACATTGGTATCTTCTATGGATTCTAAGTCATTTTCCAGAACAATATGCAAGATAATATTGTCGTAGGCTTTATTGTGTTGATGTCCATGTTTGTACCAATCACTTGTTTTGAGGTGCAACTCGACA
>JAIXWS010000098.1 GCA_027491165.1 Sphingobacteriales bacterium
AACAGCAGCCTTAACCCTAAGCCCAAGCACTACAACAACTTATACCGTAACGGTAACGAATGCAAACAATTGTTCTGCAACAACTACCCAAACGATTACAGTTAATCCATTACCAACACCAGCAATCGCCGTAACAGAAACTTCTGGCACAGCGAACAATGATGCTATCATTTGCATCGGCGCAAGTGCTACGATGACTGCGAGTGGTGGAACGACTTATTTGTGGAGTACGGGTGCAACAACAGCAGCCTTAACCCTAAGCCCAAGCACTACAACAACTTATACCGTAACGGTAACGAATGCAAACAACTGTTCTGCAACAGCTACCCAAACGATTACAGTTAATCCATTACCAACGATAAGTGGTACTATGAGTGCTTGTGTAGGTTTGACTTCAAGTTTGACCGGATCAGCAACTGCTCACCCAACAACACCATGGCTATCATCAAATACTGCGGTAGCAACGGTATCGAGTACCGGTGTGGTTACAGCCTTAACAGCGGGTACGACAACCATTACCTATATGAACAACAATGGTTGTATCGTAACAGGAACCTTTACGGTTAATCCATTGCCAACCATAACAGGTACGATGAGTGCATGTGCTGGATCAACTTCAAGCTTGATTGGATCAGCTACTCCTGATGCATCAACACCATGGACTTCATCCAATACTGCAGTGGCAACGGTATCGAGTACCGGTGTGGTTACGGCCTTAACAGCAGGTACTACGACGATTACCTACATGAACAACAATGGTTGTATCATATCAGGAACCTTTACGGTCTTCGTATTACCGACGATTACAGGAACAACTGTTGCTTGTGTTGGTTTGACTTCGACCTTAACTGGAGCGGGTACACCTCACCCAACGACACCATGGACCTCATCCAATACAGCAGTGGCAACAGTATCAAGTACAGGTGTTGTTACAGCCCTATCAGCTGGTACGACCATTATTACGTACCGAAATAATAATAACTGTATTGTGACAACAACATTTACAGTGAATGCATTGCCTACCATTACAGGTACTATGAATGCTTGTCTTGGTTTAACTTCAAGCTTAACTGGTTCGGCAACAGCTCATCCAACAACGCCTTGGACATCCTCTAACACTGCTGTTGCAACTGTTTCGAGTACAGGTTTGGTTACAGCACTATCAGTAGGTACGACCACGATTACATACATGAACAATAATGGATGTATTGTAACAGGAACCTTTACGGTAAATTCATTACCAACGATGAGTGGCACTATGAGCATATGTGCAGGTACAACCTCAACTTTGACTGGATCAGCAACAGCGCATCCGACAACGCCGTGGACTTCATCTAATACAGCAGTGGCAACCGTATCAAGTACTGGTGTGGTTACGGCTCTAACAGCAGGTACCACTACGATTACTTATATGAATAGCAATGGCTGTATTGTGACAGGAACCTTTACGGTTTTTGTATTGCCTACTATTACAGGTACTATGAATGCTTGTCTTGGATCAACTTCAAGTTTGACTGGAGCGGGAACGCCTCATCCAACAACGCCATGGGTATCTTCTAATACAGCGGTAGCAACCGTATCGAGTACTGGTTTGGTTACTGCATTGACAGCAGGTACAACCAACATTACCTACATGAATAACAATGGTTGTATAGTAACTGCTGCCTTTACGGTAAATCCATTGCCTACTATGGGTGGTACTATGAATGCATGTGCAGGCTTGACTTCGACCTTGACTGGCTCAGCAACGGCTCATCCAACAACACCATGGACCTCTTCTAATACTGCTGTAGCAACGGTATCAAGTACTGGTGTGGTTACTGCCTTAACCGCAGGTACTACGACGATTACCTACATGAACAGCAATGGTTGTATTGTGACAGGAACCTTTACGGTTAATGCTTTACCAACCATAACAGGTACTATGAGTGCTTGTGTTGGCGCTACGGAGACCTTGACTGGATCAGCAACAGCGCATCCAACAACACCATGGACTTCATCCAATACTGCGGTGGCGACGATTTCAAGTACTGGTGTGGTTACTGCATTATCAGCAGGTACGACGACAATTACTTATAGAAATAGCAATGGTTGTATCGTAACAGGAACCTTTACTGTATCGGTGTTATCCTCTATTACCGGTACCATGAGTGCTTGCGTTGGCTTCACTTCAAGCTTGACCGGTTCTGGTACAGCGCATCCAACAACTCCATGGATTTCTTCTAATACTGCAGTGGCAACGGTTTCTAGTACAGGTGTGGTTACAGCCTTAACAGCCGGTACGACAACCATTACCTACAGAAACAACAATAATTGTATTGCAACAGGAACCTTCACGGTTAATCCATTGCCTGCAGCACCAACTGCTGTGACATTAATTAACTATTGTCAAGGTGCAACTGCTACAGCCTTAACAGCAACTGGTACTAGCTTATTATGGTACACAGTAGCAACAGGTGGTACAGGTTCTTCTACAGCGCCTATACCAAGTACCGCAACTGTTGGATCAACTAATTTTTATGTTAGTCAATCTACAGCTTTTGGTTGCGAAGGACCAAGAACATTGATTGTTGTGAACATTAATCCGATACCCGTTGCTCCGACAGTTACAAGTCCGGTAAATCTATGTATCGGTGGTCCAACAGCAGCCTTGACTGCAACTGGTACCAATTTAAAATGGTATACGGTAGCAACAGGTGGAACAAGCAGTGCAACTGCACCGGTACCAAGCACGGCTACATTAGGTACTAGCAATTTTTATGTCAGTCAAACGAGCAGCTTTGGTTGTGAAGGACCAAGATCATTGATTTCGGTTACGGTCAATCCTTTACCAACTGTAACAATCAGTTCATTGTCTCCTTATGGCTTCTTCTATTGCGAGGGCTTGAAAGTAACCTTGAAAGCAAATTCAGCGACAGCTAAATTATACAACTGGGATTTTGCGGGTACGCCCGTAGCAGGTGCTACTTTTGATACCTTCTCCGTAGGAGTAACAGGAACATGGGGTGTAACCGTTAGAGATACTTTTGGCTGTCTTGCCAGAGCTTCTGTTGCTGTCAACAAAGCGCCTGCTTCAGCAAAAACGGTCTTGTCTCCAACAACAGCTCAAATCTGTGAAGAGGGTTCTGTATTGTTGACTTGTAGCCCTGGTTTTGTAGCCTTTACTTATACTTGGATTAAAGATGGCTTGCCTATTTTGCCTTCTACTCCAACAGAAAATCTAAAAAGTGCTACTGCTCCTGGTAACTATGTGGTTTATGTGATGAATACTTTTGGCTGTTTCGACACCACCAATGTGGCCGTTGTAACAAATTACCCAAAACCCATCAAACCAGTAATTGTCCATACACCACCGACAATGAAAGTAGCCTCTATCTATACTTATTACCAATGGTATAGAAATGGTGCACAAATTGTTGGAGCCAATAACTATCAATTAAACACAACTACTCCAGGTAAGTACTTTGTACAAATAACGGATGAAAATGGTTGTTTGAATAATTCAGATACTATTGAAATTTTGCAACCCAATTCTATTAGTAATGTGACCACCAATGGTGTGATTAAGATTTATCCAAATCCTACTCAAAGCATTGTAAACATTGATGCTCCAATTCCAGTCAATGTAGTGGTTACAGACCTTACAGGGCGCATCGTATCAGATGTTAAGGATGCCAAGTCTGTAGATCTTGAAAACTACGCAGATGGTACCTACATCTTTAGATTATTTGATCAATCGAATCAACTGATTTCAATACAAAAAATATCGAAATCTTCCAATAGATAGTAATCTAAAATAGAATTTCTACCCTAGCAAAATGGCTGATTGTAACTTACAATCAGCCATTTTGTTTGATGGTGTACAATGATCATCAGAAAAGAAAATTGTTTGTATGGATAGGGTATTTTTTTGGAGCTAGATGAATATAGGGTTTGTAGCTCTTTGAGGCCAGCATGCAAAATAGAAAAGCAAGCCATAAGGCTTGCTTTCTCTTTGTGTTATCTTTAATCATTGTGATTAGGGCCTTAAGGTGCCTCCTAATCATGCGCTTTTTTAGGTTTTTTATTGCTTGCTAGCTGCTTGCAAATAAGGGATGATGTAGGCTTGAGATCAGGTGGAGGCTAGTGAATTTCTATATATTCCAGTCTTTCAGAAATTCTGTTCTTGATGATACACCTTTTGATTTCAGATTCGGCATAGCCAAGTGCATAAATATCCTCCCTAAATTCCCTAAAATCCCTGCCGATCAAGGCTCCTCCCTTTTTGATTTTAGGAATCCATTTGGATAACATATTTTGATGAGCATGTTTCATCGGTAAACAATTAAGATCGTAATAAATAAAGTCGAAAGTTTCGTTAGGGATGTTTTCGGCTAATAAAAGGGCATCTCCTTTTAGGAGTTTGGCTCTTTTGCCAAACTTGCTCAGTTTTTGCTTACAACGATTTTCATTTTGATTATTATTTCTGTAGGCGCTACCATCTATAATTTCCCATAAGTCAATACCTGTAAGGTGTAAGTCCTTGTTTTCTTTAAGCATGTAATACATACTCCTCCCAGCCTTGGCGCCAAGTTCTAACCCATAATGGTATTGTTGTGCCCGTATAAAATAGGGTAAATCAAAAATAAACCATCCTTTATATTTAAACCATTGGATAATATTGATCATAGTGTTTCGATGTTCCCAGTTGTGGCTTTGCTTGCATGAAATAATGGGCAAAAAATAATCGTTTACAAAAGCGTAAACGACTATTTTATGATTCAAGAATGTATTGAGTGCTAAAGACTCTTTTAGTTTTTAACTATTTTGCTCGTCATTTTATGGCCATTGGCTTCTGTAATTTGTAGCAGATAATTTCCAGTTGCCCAATTTGAAACATCAATTGACTCTAATTGTGTGTTCAAATCCTTACTGAGTATTAATTGACCGCTGATAGTGTAAACAGCTATTTTTGATCCTAAGATAGTTTCTGCGATATAAATGGTTTGCGTAGCTGGATTAGGATAAATTTTGATATGGCTACTTATATTTTTGTTATCTATGCTTAATCCCTTAACAGCAATTTTTGCAGCGCGGAAAGTATCTGCATCTACATAAGCTACAATAGAAATGGAATCACTTGCTGCAGGAGCAGTATAAACGGAACGCACATAATTTACCGTATCAATGTATCGGTTTGTTGGTGTAAAACTTCCTTTGTTAGCCATAAATGTTCCATTAATATGGCGAAGGGTCAGGGAATCCATTTTAGAGCCGTCATTGAGTCTGAAATCTGCACTCAATGGAAAGCTAGTAGCACTTGGGTCAATAGGTAAACCATTGTTTAATAACCAAGTTAATTTAACAAAGCTGTTGATCACACCACTCATGGTTCCTGCTTTATGACCGATAAGTTTAGTAGTATCATTTTGTCCCCACCAGCAATAGTCTGCATCAAAATCAATTACACTGCTGCTAAGAGATGGGCTATTGAAAATTTCCGCTTGTCTGCTGCCATCGCTTTTGGGATTAAAAAAGTGTGTGCTAGCAAATCGCACGATTGTAGCAGTAGCACCAGCAGTATTGTAAACTGCTGCTACGGGCGATTGGTTTCCTTTGATTACACCACCTGTGATAAATAGACTGCCATTGACATTGTAGATAGCACCACCAAAATTGGGGGAGCCTGTTGCTGTGGAGGGTATTTTGTTGTCTGTAATATGGAAACTGCTGTAGCCATACAATAGGCAATTATTCAACCAAATACCGGCTCCTGCATTAGCTGTGTTATTACTAATTGTTGCCGTGTCCCTCAAAAACAATACATCATTAAAAGACGCGATACCACCGCCCATATTGGCTTTATTGTTCTTAATGCTTGCCTGATTTTCTAAAGTCCCGACACCAAAAAGGCCGCCACCTGCCACCTTTGCTTCATTGTTGGCAATTTCTGAAAAACCAGTGATAGAAGCTCCACCATTAGCTTTGGAGAATACACCACCACCACTTCCATCGGCTTTATTGTTGTTTACTTTGGCGAATCCAGACATAAGGAAGGTGGAGTTTGCGTATACACCGCCGCCTTCTTCGCTTGCACTGTTGTTGCTAACCATTGCATTGCCTGTAAGGTCTAATCTACCTGTACTGTAGATACCGCCCCCGTTTGCAAAAACACCAACTGCGCTGCAATTGGTGATTTTTGAACGACCACCGATAGATAATATTTTGCTACCATTGTTGCAAATACCGCCACCAGCGCCATCCGTTATTTTACCATTTTGGATCACTAAATCTTTGATATAAACACTACCATTGTTGATAAGAATAGCTCTATTCTTTAATTCGGCATCAATAATGCTGACAGCGGATGTATCTGATGTACCTGTAAGCTTTAGGTCTTTGCCAATAACAAGGTTATTTTCTTTGAAGGTATGCGGGCTTAAGACCAAGGAGTCACCTGAAAGAGCAGCACTAATAGCGTCGCTTATTTTGCTGTAGGTTGGTGGTACAATTACCCCTGTGCGATAGAGAGTAATGCTTTGTGCCTGTGCAGTATTATGGACACCCAAAGCCATTGATGATGCTACTAAAACAGCACTAATAATGTTTGAATTTGGTAATTTTTTTATCATCGGATCAGTTTTTCAACATTTAAATGTAGGCAAACCTTTTTAAGGCTTCTTTGTAGAATACAATGCTACAAATTTTATGTCTAAAATCAAAATGAAAAGGGGTAATTATTATCTAATCACCCCATGTTTTCAATTGCACTTATAGTTTGTGCTACATTTCTTGCCAAGCCTTCATACCACCATCCACATTGGTTAGGTCTTCGAAACCAGCTTGTTCCAAAAAGGTACAAGCCTGTAGGCTTCTTCTTCCAGAATGGCAATACACGTAAATTTCTTTGCTTTTTAGATCGTCAATCTCGTCTATTTGAAAGGATAAAATATTGCCTAGGGGCAAAAAATGACCGCCAATATTAAAGGCATTGCGCTCGTCGGGTTCACGCACATCCAGTAAAATCAAGTCTGGCCTTGCTTCTAGTTGTTCTTTTAACGCTGCTACGCTGATGTGTTTCATGTTTATTTTTTTACAAACTGTTGAACATCAAAAATACTATTTTTTGAGAAAAACTGAATTTGGTAATGTCCATTGGAAAGTTGTTGCAGATTGATTTTTTGTGTTGGTCCTGTAGTATGGCCTTTTTGCATGGTTTGCCCAAGTAGATTTTTGATTTCATAATACAAATCCATCTCTTGGCAATCTACTGTAAAATTCAGTTCTTCTGTAGTCGGGTTGGGCCAAATAGTTAGGGGTGTTTTTGGCCTGATTTTCTGCTCCTGAATTGTGGATCCAATAATGTCTTGCCCCAATATCGGACGAATCATCAATGCTCCACTAACAAGTGAAGGATTCCATACATTCAACACATTGTAATAGGCGTGGTTGCCACCAATGCGATTGCGATCTAGACCAATGTACAAACTATCACTGCCACTGAGCGCTGCTTGGGTGGTGCCAATATAAAAAGTTCCCTTGGGCATAGGGATGGCTTTGTCAAATTTATAGATCCAAAAATGATTAATGGTATCTCTATAGCTGGGTTGTAAATTTTCTAATTCATAAATAATCTTATCGGCACTAGAAGAGCCATAGGCAATACTTTGGTAGATAACGACTGAAAAGTATTTGTTGCTTGCGAGCGGAACTTGTCTTCCAAAATAGATCGCTACACCGCGTAAAGTATCGGGTTGATTGAGGTGCTGTTCAATAGCAATTTTACCCGGTAGTGTAGGGAAGAGATTGAGGAAATAACTCATTTCGGCAGTGCCATCATCATAGGCTAAATAATTATCGAAAATTTGCGTACCAATGATGGTGTCATTTTCTTTGCTTGCATCACCCAATGGAGCTTGCAAATAATATTTGTGTTCAAAAATTACGGGGTCGTAATAGCCAAAACTGGGTGTAGTGCTGTAGGTATTCCATTCAATGTCTGCTGTAGCTTTTGAGGCAATGTTTTTGTTGCTACCAGCATCGCTTGATAAGCTAATTAAAGAGGGAGATGTATAGGCGCTGTACCCGAAATTGGCAATATTTTGATTAGCATTAAAATTGTTTTTGATAACACTTTTAAATTTTGAGCTGCGTTCAGCACTCGCATTGGAGAGGTATTGTCGGTAGGGCATTGCCGTATAATCGTTCAATAAATTGGTAGGTGATAGGGTGAAGGCAACATCGTTAATGGCCGTATCAAATCTATTTCTACCACTGTTCATTCTGATATAGTCAATGTTCCATACATCGTCATTAAGGCCCATAGAAGCCTTATTGACAAATCTAAATTGAAAGCCACTATGCAGAAATTGGGTATCTACAAGGGCAATCATAACCTGCTTAAAATCGCTTAATAGGGTATCACTTCTACTCCACACTTTGATCCAATTGCTGCTTTTGGAAGAAGATTTGAAATACAGCATCAAAGAGTCGTTTTTTTCGGGGGCAAAACCCATGCCAGCTGCTTGGAATAAAAAACTAAAGTAGATGCTATCGGCGGCTATCTTGCCGCTCAAGTCTATTTGTTGCGAAGTAAGACTGTCTGCATAACGAACGCTATTGGGATTACTCGTGTCGTATGGTTTTCCAAATTGATTTATCGCATCAAAGGTGGCAATGCCTCTGCTGTAGCTATTTACAGCCATTGTGTTATTGATATAAACTTGTCGGTCTACCCATTTTGTTGGGTTGGGAATAGCATTGTATTGAGCAAAATCTTCAAAAAAGGGTAGTGTTAAAGCTGTCGTTTTTGCATGAATAAAGTTTCCACTCATTTTTTGCACAAAGGGATTGTAATCAATCGTGCCTATTTGTTCTTGAGCGAAACTATTTCCAAAGTTAAGTACTAAAAATACGTAGAGTAGGCAGCAAAATGTGGACAATTTTGTTTTCATGGCGCATTAATAAAATTATAGCAATAGTAGATAATAAACGCATTTCGGCACCCAATATTGCCCCGCTAAACCAAGTGTCAGGGCTCAATTGTAGAAAATCTTATCCCTTATTTTTGATCGCTACTATCATTGACTGGAGCACCACTTGGCTCGTGGATTAGATCTTCTTGTGTTGCATTTTGTTTAAAATAAAAACCCAACTCATCGCCTTCTCGTAATCTATTGGCTGTACCTAGTTCGTTTAAGGCGCTGGGCACTTGCATATACACAATGGCCGATGCGGTATCTGTAATTTCGTCTGATGCCACTGCGGTAAATAATAGATTATTAGCCGACAGCATGGCCACTGCTTCGGCATAGCTCAGTCCTACGATATCGGGTACATCAAATACGGTATTACCCAATCCATCTCCTAATACAAGACTAATTTTGCTGCCTTGGGGAATCATTTGGCCAGGGCGAATAATGCTGCCATTAAACAGCTGATCCAATACAGCACCCTGTGCGATGTCTGGGCGATATGTAGTATCTCCCAATTCTAATTTGCTGCTGTTTAAGATCATGATGGCACTACGCAAGGATAGCCCATTAAGATTAGGCATGGGTGTTTTGGGAGGTTCCGCTTTGTTGACGGTTAAAAAAATGGTACGTCCCGGTTTTACGATTTCACCTACTTCTGGTTCTTGCCCAAGTATCGTCAATGCTTTTTTACTGGGGTCATAGGCCGAGTCTATTTGAATGTCGAAGCCTATTGTTTTTAGTTGTGATTCCCCAGCTTTGAGGGGTTTCCCAACAATGTTGGGCACCTTTAATTGGGCTCCGTGTCCGGTAATAAATCCAAGCATAGCAAAGAATAGGAAGTACAAAACGATGCACAAGCCAATAATGGCTAGAACATTCATTCTAAAGGAATTTTTGAAACCTGTTGATTTTACTTCTTTATTCACTTGCTTTATTTTAATGCGTCCGTTTTTTAATTATTTTATTTTTGCGCACGATTGAGCGCGTCTTCTAAAATGGCATTGTAAAATGTATGGAGTTCAATCCCTGCGCAACGCAATTGCTGCGGAACAATGCTGCTTTCGCTTTGGCCGGGCATAGTATTTACTTCTAAAAAGTACAGCTTATTGGTGTCTTTTTGTAAAATAAAATCCATGCGCACTACTCCTCGGCAATTCAGATATCGATACAAATATTGTGCCTTATTAGCCAATTGATTGTTGATTTCATCGCTAAGTTTTGCTGGGGTTATTTCGTTGGTAACACCCGGTGTGTATTTGGCTTCAAAATCAAAAATGGCTGTTTTACCCAATACAATTTCGGTTGGAGGTAAAGCGTGCAATTGTCCCGCGATATTGTACACGCCAATAGTGAGTTCTCGACCTTCTATAAATTCTTCAATCAATACTTGGTCGTCTTCAGTAAAGGCTTTTTCAATAGCCGGCAATAATTTTTCTACAGAAGAAACTTTGCTTACGCCCAAACTAGAGCCACTTTCATTGGGTTTAACAAAGAGGGGCATTTTTAATTGCTCTAAAATATTTCCAATAGAATAAGCTTGGTTCTTGAAGAGCAATACAGAATTGGATATGCCTACCACATGGGCATCTTTAACTACCTTATTACAATTGCTTTTATTAAACGTTAAGGCAGAAACAATCGTGTTGCAAGTGGTGTAGGGAATCTCTAACATATCTAGGTAGCCTTGCAATCTGCCATCTTCTCCTGGTGTACCATGCATGGCTATAAATGCTGCCTCAAAATTTATTTTTTGTCCCTCGATGTTTAAGCTAAAATCATTTTTATCTACGCCTACCTTCTGTCCATTTTCTTGTTCATGCCACCAGCCTTCTTTGCTAATGATAATCTTGTATATGTTGTATTTTTCTTTCGAAAGGTTTTCTTCAATGGTGTGAGCTGTCTTAAGCGAAATAACATATTCACCTGAATAACCTCCTGCTAATAAAGCAATATTTTTCTTCATAAAAATTGTGTGCCTATAAAATGAATGCCCAAAGGTAATTTAAAAATACAGCCTAAGTAAGGATAATTTACTGGGCGGTTGAACATAAGCGTTTTGGGATTAATACCTCTTATGTCTTAGTGGTCTCTGTCCAAGCATAGTATCTGTTCTAATAGCTCCTGTTGCAAAACAGAGACTTGTATGTTGATGCTTTTTTTGCCCGAATCCACATGCCCTTCTCTTTGCATTATTTTTGTAAAAATAATTAAGATGCAGATTCACCAGGTGTTTCTGCAGTGCTTGATTGAGCATCCAACTCCATTTGAGCGATTTGCGCTTGTAAACGCTCTATTTTGGGCGCTCTGTTTTTGATTCTCTGGTCTATTTCTATGACCAGTTGGCCCAAGTGCTTTTTCAGTTCTTCTGATTTTGGTCCTTCGCTTATGTTTTGAAGGCTTTCGTTAAACTCAATAATTTGAGCCTCTTCATCTGTCGATTCAAATATCATCTCCTCTAAGCTCTTTTTTAAATCAATAAGGCGTTGGGCTTTATTTTTTTCTTCTTGTTGTTTTTGTGCTGCCCTTTGTTGTTCCAACTCTTCGTCACGACGCTTTCTATCTGCGTCACGGCGTGCTCTATCTTCGTCTTTGCGATTAAAAAAGTATTTTCTAGCTGCAATAAACTGCTCCCATTGGACCTCGCTTTGTTCTTTAGCTACTTGACCTATTTTTTTCCATTCTTCAAAAATTAAGTTCATTTCTTCGCTTGTTGCTCTCCAATTATTGCTTTCTTTCAAGGCTTCAACGCGTTCAACCAGCTTTTGCTTTTTAATATAGTTTTCTTCAAGCATTGTTTTAAATAGCTCTGTTTTTGCACGCTTTGCATTAAAGAATACTTCTTTGGCTGCATTAAATCTATCCCACAACAGGTTGCTGAATTCGGCGGGCACACTGCCAATTCCTTTCCATTCAGTCATTAAGTCGGCATAAGCTTGTGTTGTAATAGCCCAGTCTGTGCTGTCTTTGATGCTTTCAGCTTTTTCTACAATGGCTAATTTTTTTTCATAGTTGGCCTCTTGCTCCACTTTTATTTGGTCAGTGTGGATTTTTTTGCGGTCGAAAAAATTATTTTTAGCGCTAATAATTCTTTGCCATAGAGCTTCATTTTTTTCGGGCATGGTTTTGCCAATCCCTTTCCATTCTTCCAAAATTTGTTTAAAAATTTCCGATGTTTCTTTCCAGTTTTCAGAGTTGGCTAGAGCCTCCGCCTTGTCTGCTAATTCCATTTTGAGATCTAGGTTCTGAAGCATTTCTTTACCAATTTCTTCTTGGTGGTTTCTCTTGTCTTCAAAAAACTTGGCTTTTATACGTTCCAATTTATCCCATAGTTCTTCATTTCGTTTTTTATCCACATAGCCCATTGATTTCCATCGCTCCCCAAATTCTTTAAATTTTTGGGTCATGTCTTTCCAATTGTTATGCTCTAGGCTCATAGCTTCGGCTTCGGCCACCAAAGCGCATTTTTCTTGGTAGTTTTTTTCAATTTGTCCTTGAATCTCAGATTCAAATTGGCTTATTGTAGCGAGCAAGGCGTTGAAATCACCAATTGCATTTGTCTGTTTAATATGATCATGGAAACGGTTTATCTTACCCATGAGCTTTAGCTTGTCGCTCGCCTCATTCCATTCCTTCTCTAGCTCGACACATTGCTTATTCAGCTCTGTAAATTTCTCTATTAAATTTTGAATTACGGCATCCCCAGTTACAGGGTTCAATATCGACATTGTCTTCTGTTCAAAAGGTTTTACCCTTAATTGAGCTCCCTCTTCTAGGCTGCAATATTCTTTGCCGGCAAAGCTTTTAGCATTCCACCATACTTGTAATTGCTCTGTAGTGCTCAGGGCTGTTTGATTAGTCGTATCCATAAAATAAAATGAGTAAGATCAAGAAGTTGAAGGTATGGAATATTTTGAGAATAAGAAAGGGGCCAATGTTAGCTTTTTACAAAAAAAATAGCCTTCATTTCTGAAGGCTATTTTTAGAAGTTATGGTCTACAATTTTATTTTTTGATAGAACCAAAAACACGGGTAATGATATCGCTACCAGTGCCTACAGGGTCTAGTCTTATTTTCTTTTCTTCGCCAGCAATAGCAGTAAATAGACCGTTTAATGCACGTTCTGTAACATAACCTGTAAGGTCGGTATTTACGCGCGCTTTGATGATAGGTAAAGTATTGTAAACACTGAATACTTGAGCCCAAGCTTCCTCAACATTATGCTTGCTCATCGAACGAGCAATAATAGGGCGGAAGGCTTCTGTAATTTGAGGCGTAGTTCGTGTACGCAATAGGTTAGTTGCGGCATTGTCGCCACCGTTTAAAATAGACAGTGCATCTTGGATAGTGAAAGAGCTAATGCTGTTTGCCAATATGGGCAAAGCTTCTGCAGATGCATCTTCAGCGGCACGGTTCATCGATACTATCGCTTCGTCCACTACTTTTCCCATACCCATTTGGCGCATTTTGGCTTCTATATTGCGCACTTCAGCAGGCATTAATATTTTAATAAGTGCGTTGCCCAAAAAGCCATCTTGTGCCGATAAGTTTTTAGTGGCAGTTTGCGCACCTAGTTTTAAAGCTGCCCTTAAGCCACTGCCAATTTCTTCGTTATTCATCAACTTAGTAGGCGTTGGTTCTTTTTTGTAAGGGTTTGGAGTAGATGTTGCCGTAATGATTTCTTTGGGCTTAGCAATTTGATTTGCCTTTTTTATCACCTCTTGAAAGCTTTGTGCTTGCACGCTGGCAAGTCCCGCAGGAATCAAAAATAAAGAGAGCAATATTTTTTTCATAAATCGTGTTTTGATGTTTTGTTGCAACAAATATAATGCCAAATTCAATTGCTAGTTATTTTTGACCGCCACCACCTCCATTATTATCATCTTCTCCACCAGACTTTAAATTACCATCCCTTGTCTGCAGTTCTTTCTTTTGGTCGGTAGTTTTTCCTCTTCTTCCTCTTCCTCCTCCCATCGATTGGTTAAATTCTGTTTTGCCAAATTTGTAAGTGAAAGTTAATGTGGCTATACGAGTCTCTCTATCACGGTAAATGCTTTGCTCGTACAAGGGCAAGTTGAAGTTGGTCGTGTATTTTCGAGTATTAAAAATATCCGTAACATTAAGGGTAAGACTTGCTTTATTGCCTTTTAAGAAAGTGCCTTTAAGGGCTAAATCCATCCAATATACTTCTTGCAAACGCCCTTGGGCTGCAGGTTTGGCACTTTCGTAATTGCCCATAAATTGTAAGGACAATTGCTTGCTGAATTTATAATTACTGTTCAGTTTGGCAAACCAGCTAAATCCTTCATTGTTGATACTTGGGTCAACATTTGATCCATCAATTTTGTTTTGAAAGAAATTGGTGCTCAAGGTCGCATCCCAAGCTTTGGTGATTTGTGATTTACCGATAAGTTCTAGTCCAAATGTTCGTCCCGAACTCAGGTTTACATTTTGGCTAAAGCTGGTACCATCCGCATAGGTTTTTGTATAATTTTGACTGAGGTTATTGGTGTTTTGAAAGTATACGCTAGCCATAATGTTGTTGCCTTTGGGCAATTGTATGTTATAAGCGATTTCAACATTATCGATGAATTCGGGTTCCAAATTGGGATTGCCTGAAGTAGTGTCTAAGGCATTGCTGATGTTTAAATAAGGTAATAATTGGCGGAAATAGGGTCTGTCTGTACGACGGGAATAGTTGAGGTAAACTTGTTGCGTTTCTTTGAGTTGATAGGCCAAATAAGCAGTTGGGAAAAGATTTAGAAAAGAATTGTTGTAATTGGTGAGTACCGTTGCACCGCCATAGCCATTATAACTTGCATATTCTAGTCGCAAGCCACCTTGATAGCTCCATTTTTTGTATTTATTGGTATAGTTGGTATAGGCTGCGTGCGTGTGTTGGTCATATTTATATTCGTTTTTCAATACAAAATCGGTATTGGCAGTGCCACCTGGTAGCGTAATGGTTGCATTATTTTTGGAATCAAACCAAAAGTTTTGAGATTTTAATCCGGCCTCTATTTTGGCTTCTTTTTTGCCTAGTGGGCTGCTAAAGTCTGTTTGGATATTAAAGTTGCGGTTGGTATTGGCGCTCGGTACTTCTTGTACGGTAACTCCCGAAGCAACATTGCCCTTAGCATCTAGGTCGTAGGTCCGCAAATTTTGATTGATATCTGTTTGCGAATAGGAAAAGGAGGCATCTGTTACAAGCTCCTGTTTTGGTTTTTTGAATTTGTGTTTCCAATTCATGTTGGTAGAGCCACTGTTAGGGCCACCCCTAAAAATCTCGTCGCGGCGCTGGATGCCATACACAATACCCGGCGCAGAAAGCAAGTCAAATTCTTGATAGCCCTTGTTGCCAAAGCGCATAAAGTTGATGTTTTGCGTGAGTGATAGGGTATTTAAGGAATCAGGGTTATAACCCACTGTGATGGAGTTAAAGGATCCATCAAATTGCCTCAATCCATCGGCAGCGGTATAGGATCCAGAGTCATTATTGCGGTTGCTTCTTTGCGTTGTGTTTCTTTGGTAGTTGTTGCTGATGCGGAAATTACTGTTCAGCGCATAGTTCCATTTGTCTTTACGCATATTAATATTGAGTCCGCCATTGTATTTATCCCTAGTGCCAGCACCAAGGGTGAGCATGCCATTTAAACCTTGGTTTTTGCTGGCTTTGGTAATGATGTTGATGATGCCTGTTTTGCCCTGAGCATCATATTTAGACGATGGGTTGGTAATGATTTCGACATTGTCGATACTGGCTGCTGGTAAGGCTTGTAAGGCCGAAGCGACATCACCTGCTAATAGGGTAGCGGGTCGGCCGTCAATTAAAATGGTTACATTGCTTTTGCCACGGAGGCTCACATTGCCCGAGGCATCTACCGTTACCGAAGGGATATTTTGTAAGACATCGGCAGCGGTACCACCGGTAGCGGTTATATTTTTATCTACATTAAATGTTTTTTTATCGATGCTCATTTCGAGCATGTTTTTTTCTTTTACAATCGCTACTTCTTTGAGTGATCGCTCGCTTGAACGCAAAATGATATTGCCCAAATTCACATCGGCAGAGCCAGTTTTGACCACAATAGCTTCGCTGATATACTCTTTGAATCCTAATAAGGTAATTTTGATTTTATAATTGCCTTCAGCTACATTGTCTATGCTAAAAGTGCCGTCATCCTTGCTAGTATTACCGCTTACAAAACTATTGTCCATACTTTTTAGTAGCGAAATGCTGGCATCTGCTATAGGTGCTTTATCGGTAGACTGTAAGCTGCCTCGGATATTGATTGTAAGCGCTTGAGCCCAAGTATTTAGCGATACGGCAAAATAGAGGAGCAACAGAGGTAGGCATTTTTTCATACTGGTTCGTTCAGGCGCTAATGTATACAATTGGTTTAAAAAAGGTTGCAAAGATGTGCGTATAAATTCTATTATTAGAGTTTAAAACCTTGTCAAGACGTTAAATTGTACTTTGTATGGCCGTAGGAAGTTTTTTTCAGAAAATCAAGAGCTAATAAACGAACGATCAAACCAAGGCAGTAGAGGAGTATATCCTATTATTGCAGGTATTCCCAAAACCGACCAAACAGTTTAGTGTATGCAGTATGTCTATTGGGGAACTATGTATCTTTTTGTTGTAATGGTCTGACATTATTAAATCACCAACTATGGCCAGTTCCTCAAAGAGGTCCTTTATTCGCCAGAAAAATCAACTATCTTTGAAAGGTCATGAATAGAGTGCTACATAGAGAGATGGAGCATGCTTTTCCATCAGAAAAAATAAAAGTAGGTGGGCAGATGCTGCATTACCTCAAAATTGGTGCAGGTCCTAAATTGGTTCTTGCCTTTCATGGCTATGCCAATAATGCCTCTATGTTTTATTTTTTGGAGCACTCAGATTATACGGTCTTGAGTTTTGATTTGCCTTTTCAAGGAAAATCAGAATCTATGCCCGGGGCTATAATCAGTAAGGACAACCTAAAACAATTGGCTACAGAATTGATGAGTGCCTACAATGTGCCAAAAATAGGTTTGGTGGGTTTTAGTTTGGGTGCAAGGGTTTGCCTTTGTTTGGCCGAGCAAATGCCGGAGCATATTCGGAATATTGTTTTGGTGGCGCCCGATGGTACAAGGCATAATTATTTTTACCAATTTCTAACAGCTACTGCTCTTGGACGTTTTGCTTTCAGGGGTTTTGTGCGTTTTGGCGCATTGTATATTCAGTTATTTTCTTTCTTGCAAAAATTGGGCTTGCTTAGTCGTTCCCTTTTCACATTTGCGATGCAATACATCCGCAGGCCAGAATCGCGCCAACTCTTGTATAATATTTGGATGTCCACCAGTAAGCTTATTCCAGATTTGCACAAAGCAAAGCATAATATTAAGGCCAATCGTATTCCTGTACATTTATTAATGGGCCAACAAGACAAAGTTATTCCGCTCCAAAATGCCCATAATTTTAAAGGGCATAGTGCAGATATTGTTATCCATGTTTTTGATCGTGGACATAATCTTTTAGATTTTGAAGAGGTACGCGGAACACTTGCTGCCTGGTTATTTCGAACCAACCAATCTAATAATTCCTAATGGTACTCATTTTTTTTGCCTCAATATTGATTGCCCTTTATGTGGTATTGATATTGCTATACCATATGGGATGGTGGCTGCAAAAACCTTTTGTAAAAAGTGCTGTTTGGATGCCACATACCAAGGTTTCCGTTGTAATAGCAGCGCGCAACGAAGCTGCAAATATTGAACAATGTATTCGGAGTATTTTGGCACAAGAATATCCGCCTGAATTATTGGAAATTACAGTGGTTGATGATTGTTCGGAGGATGAAACCTTAACCCTGTTGCGCAATTTGGAGGCCTCTAATGTGCGTGTTTTTTTGCTATCAGACTTTTTGGACAAGGAAGAAAAGGTCATTTCGTTTAAGAAAAAAGCTTTGGCTTTGGGCATTTCAAAAAGTACTGGAGATTTGATTGTGACTACTGATGCCGACTGCTGGATGGGTAGGAATTGGCTCAGTACCATTGTTTCTTTTTACGAAAGCAAAGGCTCAGAAATGATCGTTGCTCCAGTACAATTTGTGCACGATAATTCTGTGTTGCAATTATTTCAGTCTATCGATTTTATGATGATGCAGGGTGTAACAGCGGCCACAGTTCGTTTGCATTTAGGTATTATGTGTAATGGTGCAAATTTGGCTTTTTCGCGCAAGGCCTATAATGCTGTAAATGGCTATAGTGGTGTCGATCATTTGGTGTCGGGTGATGATTATTTATTGCAATTAAAAATCAAAAAGCAATTTCCCGATTCTGTACATTATTTAAAGTCAAGAGCGGCTATTGTGCATACTTTGCCCCAAAACACCTGGCAGTCTTTTTTTCAGCAACGCATTCGTTGGGCATCTAAAACGGGTAAATATGAGGATCGAAAAATGACCCTTATCTTATCGCTTATTTATGTACTCAATTGCCTGCTTTTGTTTTTGTTTTTGTTGAGTTTTTTTCAGTCTTTTTACTGGTCTTTGTTTGGGCCAATTTTGTTGTCAAAAATGTTGATGGAAATACTGTTTTTATATCCGGTCGCCCATTTTTATCGCGATAAGAAACAATTGGTATATTTTGTATTCTTACAGCCCTTGCATATTGTGTATATCATTGTGGCAGGGTTTTTGAGTAGGTTTAGTCGTTTCGAGTGGAAACAAAGAATCGCCATTCAAAAACATTAATTTTTATTTTTTTTTACAAAAGAAAAAAGCAATGCGCAAGTCCATTTTTATAGTTGTTGTCATGATTTTATTAGGACTTACAGTTTATGTCTATTGGTTTTATTATCGCTCTTATGGCGATGGATTTAGAGAAGGGTATTTTCAGAAATTTTCTCGAAAGGGCAATATTTTCAAAACCTATGAAGGCGAATTGTTGCTAGAGGGTTTTGGTGCGCGTGGTTTACCAAGAGGCAATAATTTTTCTGCCAATTATTTTTATTTTTCAGTGATTGATGAGCCTATTGCCGACTCCCTCGAGAAGTCTATTGGCAAAACAGTAAAGGTTCATTACACCCAATATTTGCGCTCTTTACCTTGGCGCGGGGACCATTACAATGTCAAAAATCTTGAAGATGGCCAATATATAGTGGATAGAATTGAATGGGTCTCCGAATAAGAATGCGTCATTTTTTATTGCCCGAGTATTAAAAATATAGCAGGTTGTTTCGCTAATGTAATGTCCGAAGCGCTCCATTGGGCAATGTTTTTCGTGATAATTTTTTCGTCGGCTGCACCGATATTTATGGCCACTGTTAATAAGGTTTTAGCGGTGCAATGTCTTGTCAAATCTTGTAATAAGGCATTGTTTCTGTATGGTGTTTCGATAAAGATTTGGGTTTGATTTTCTTTATTCGATAGCACTTCTAATACCTTAATTTTTTTAGCCCGCTCGGGCTCTTTCACAGGTAAATAGCCATTAAAGGCAAAGCTTTGACCATTGAGTCCCGATGCCATCAGTGCTAATAAGATAGAGCTGGGGCCTGTAAGGGGTATTACTCGAGCGCCCATTTGTTGAGCAACAGCGGCTAATTCGGCACCAGGGTCGGCAATGCCCGGGCAGCCTGCATCACTCAGTACGCCCACTTCCTTGCCTTCTAACAACCATTTTTTGAACAAAGACAGATCTAATGTTGCATTTCTATTGGTTTCTGAAAAATGCAATTCGTCGATGTTTATTTCTTTGTCTATTTGTTTCAAAAATCGCCTAGCCTCACGAAGGTTTTCAACAAAAAAATACTGTATTCTTTTACACACAACAGACACCTCTGATGGCAATGTATGCATTGCATTTTCGGCTAAGGGCACGGGTATCATGTAGAGGCAACCTAGTGTAGACATTGCTATTTTTATTCAGCTTTTAGATAGGAATAGGCAGCATAGCTCATCAGCCCAACGCCTGTAATGAGTGCGTTTTCGTCAATATCAAAATGGGCATTGTGCACCGATGCTGTTTTGGTTTCATTGTTGGTATTGGTGCCCAACCTGTAATAGCATCCGGGTACTTGTTGGCTATAAAAAGCAAAATCATCGGCCGTCATGCGCAGAGATAACTCCCGGACATTTTCTGATCCCAAGTAATCTTTTGCATAAGTTTCTATGTTTTGGGTAAGTATTTGATCGTTAAATAAGGAAGGGTAACCTTTGGGAATAGTTACTGTTGCTTTTGCTCCAAAAGAGGTAGCAGTATGGTGTACTATTTCTGTAATTAAATGATGTGCTTCTGCACGCCAGCTTTCATCCATTGTGCGCAAGGTGCCTGCTATTTCTACAGTGTCGGGAATTACATTATTTACGGTTCCTCCGCTAATTTTCCCGAAACTAAGTACCGAAGGAATAATAGGATTGCTGCGTCGCGATATGACTTGTTGTAAGGCTACAATTACTTGGGCCGAAATAGCTATTGGGTCAATAGTTTGATGGGGTAGTGCAGCATGTCCACCTTTCCCTTCTATACGGATATGTATTTCGTCCGTGCTGGCCATGTATTGCCCTGCACGAAACCCAACTACCCCTGCAGGTAAATGAGGATAGACATGTAAGGCTAGTATGGCATCTACTCTAGGATTTTCTAAAACGCCCGCTGCAATCATCATACTGCCGCCCCCAGGGTGCATTTCTTCACCGGGTTGAAAGATTAATTTAAGTGTGCCTTCCCATTCATTTTTTAAGTCATTCATGATTTGGGCTAAACCCAAAAGGCAAGCAGTGTGGGCATCATGGCCGCAGGCATGCATGATGCCAGTGTTTGTTGATGTATAGCTTAGCTCATTGAGTTCTGTAATGGGCAAGGCATCTAACTCAGCTCTAATAGCTAAACATTTTTTTGTTGGATTTATACCTTCTATGAGGGCTACAATGCCAGTGCCTGCAATGCCTTTGGTATAGGGTATGCCCATTTTTGCAAGTTCTGAAGCCACAAAGGCACTTGTTTCAAACTCTTGAAAAGATAGCTCGGGATGCGCATGTATGTGTTCGCGTATACGCTTGGTTTCTTGAAATAAAGCCTCTGCTTTTTGACGTATTGTATTAATCATTTTTATGGAATGTGTTTATTTCAACAATATCAGGAACCACCATACAAGGAGAATACAGTCCACTCAATTGGCGATACAGCTCATCGGCATCCTTTCGTGTACTGAAATTACCTACTTTAATTTTGTATTGGGGTAAGGCATAGGTCATATACACACGTACTCCAGGGTTGCGCCGCATAAAGTCGGCCTTCGTATTATTAGCCTTGCCGCGGTCTATCCCTGAATAAATGATCACTCTATACCCTTTGGTCGAGCGAATGCTGCCGCTTTGTATTTTGGCATTGTTTGATGGTGTAATAGGTTGTTGCTTTTTTGTTTCGCTAAATGAGCTAACAATATGGATTCGTGGATCGCAAAAAAGAGCAACAGCTTTATTATTGCTATCCATGTTTTGCCCAAAATTAATTGTTGGGTTATAGCAAATTGCCATTATGATCATGCTTATTGTTAACAAATAGCTCATTGTGGGTTAAAAATAGTTTGAAATTTTTTCAAGAGCAAATGTACAATTTCATTTTGCTAGATTGTTTAAAATCAATAAATGCTCAATTTTTTAAGCCATGATTTTGGAGCGCTTTAAATCTGGAATGTGTTTTTATTGAAAAATTGTTATTTTTAGCTTCTATATTGAATGATTATCCTATGAAACAAAACATTAATTTTTCGGTGCTGAAGGCTAAATTATCGAGAATACTTTGCCTTATTATACTGTCATCCGTTTATGTCAATATTGCCTTTGCAGCCGTTGTGGTTACAATTCCCTCTACTCCGGGTACGGATACAACCAATTTTACCCCAACCAATAGAAGAACCAATTTTTCTGCTGCTCGAATGCTTTTTACTGCTTCCGAGATTGGTGCTACCGGTACAATAACGCATTTGGCTTTTCAAAAACATTCGGGTTCAACCTCTACAAGTGTAAACTACATTAGTATCTTCATGAGAGAAACGACGGCCACTACTGTTTCTACAACAGTGCCAACAGGTTTTCCAACAGGTTTTACACGTGTGTATAATAGTAGCTTTATCGACAATACCATGACTAGTGGCTGGACTACGATAAATCTATCAACAGCTGTGGGCGAAATCATGACATATTCCGGCGGCTCTAATAACCTAGAAATTATTTTGGTCAAAACCAATTCAGAAACGGCTACATCAAGCTTCCCCATCTATAATTGTCATTCGACTACTGGACCAGTTTCTGCTTATTATTTTAGTAATTCTGCGGCATTAGGAACATCCTTTACCAGTACTACCACCAAAAGACCTAATGTACAGTTGACTATAGAAAGCACTTGTGCTGGTAAGCCTGCAAAAGGATCTATTTCTGGCCCAAGTACAGCGGTGTGTAATGCTGCAAGCTTTACATTGACGGGTACTGGATTAACAATGGGTACGGGTATGAAATACCAGTGGCAATCAAGAAGTGCAGGTGTTGGCCCCTATGTCAACACTGCTGCATCCGATACCTTTACAACATTAACCACTAGCTCGACGTTTAATAGGGATTATCGTGTTTATTCATTATGTACCTTGTCTGGACAAAGCGACACCTCAACAGCGATTACGATTAACGTAGTCAATCCTTCCACCATAACGGCATTGACGGATACCACTTTTTGCAATGGGGGATCAGTTACCCTCAATGCTACAACCACTTCAGGTATTACCTACACTTGGTTTAATGGTGCCGTCAATACGGGTGTTACGGGTAATACCTATGTAGCCACAACCTCAGGAGTTTATTCGTGTAGAGCAAGTACAGTAGCTTGTTCAGCGGGCGTATTTAGCAATACAAAAACGGTTACCGTCAATCCTTTGCCTCCAACAACAGTAAGTGCTTTATCGAGTACTACTTTTTGTGATGGTTTGAGTGTTGTATTGCAAGGCCCAACGGGTTCGGGTCTTTCCTATCAATGGCAAAGGGCTGGGCTAGATATTTCAGGCGCCACTAGCTCATCTTATACAGCAACTACATCGGGTAATTATCGCGTAAGGGTTGCCAATACCAGCACAGGTTGCTTTGATTTTTCTTCTGTTACCGCTGTTACCGTCAATCCAATGCCCATGAAGCCGGTCATTGCTGGTGCAGGTGGCAAAACCTCTTTTTGCTCTTCTGATAATTTAGTCTTGAGCACCACACCTACAAGTGGTATCTCTTATCAATGGAGAAATTTATCTGGAAATATAGCAGGTGCAACAGGTAGCTCTTATACGGCAACCAATTCGAATACCTATAGTCTTACAGCAACATTAGGCTCCTGCTCTATCGAAAGCGATCCCCTGGTGATTACAGAAAACCCTCGTCCTACCGCAACTATTTCACCTGCGGGTAGCGTTAGTTTTTGTAACGGAGATAGTTTAAAAGTAAATGCCTCTGTAGGAACTGGGGTGAGTTATGAATGGCAAGAATCAGGAACGCCCATTTCTGGAGCAACAGCATCTTCTATTTTTGTTAAAACTGCCGGAGTATATCGTGTGAAAATCACCAACACCAGCACTGGTTGTAGCGATCAATCACTCACCTTAACTGTGAATATCATTTCGCCATCTTTACCTACCATTGCAGCAGCTGGTCCTTCCACTTTTTGTGTTGGGTCTAGTGTTACTTTAAATGCTACGATTGGAGCGGGCTTAATAGCGCAATGGCAAGATGGTATAACGAACATTCCTGGTGCTACCACCACAACATATGTAGCTACTACTTCCGGAGTATACCGTATGAAGGTTACCAATGGTGTTGGTTGTGCCGCCTTTAGCTCACCGATAACCGTTACTGTAAATCCCTTGCCCGATAATTCTACTACGATTACAGGTGGTACTGATATTTGCGATGGAGATGCATCCGTTATTTTAGCGGCAATTAAACCTGGATATACTTATCAATGGCGCAATTTAGGCGTGAATATACCCGGCGCAACACTTAATCCATTTCTAGCTAAAACTGCCGGAACTTATTCCGTAATGGTTAAAGACTCCAATGGCTGTTCTCTTGCCTCCTCTGATGCTGTTTTTACGGTAAAATTTGTGCGCCCATTTTATATTACTCCATACGGTAATACCTTTTTCTGTGATGGTGAAAAAACCAAATTGTCAACCCAAAAGGGATTTACCTCTTATCAGTGGTATTTAAATGGTGTGTTTATTCCTGGAGCCACAGACACCTTTGTGTATGCTGATAAAAACGGAAAATACACCGTGCAAGTGCAAGATCCTACAAACGGATGTTATGCTAGCTCTTTAGATTTTAATATTGTGGTTATCCCTGCTCCCGATACTCCCTTCATCACCCAATCGGGTACTCGATTAAGTACGGTTGTAAGAGGTGTAAGTTATCAGTGGTATAAAGATGGCATAGCAATTGCTGGTGCAATAGACTCCTTCATTTTTACCACTGGTGCGGCAAAATATGCAGTGGTGGTTACCAATAGTAGAGATTGCAGTAAACGTGCAGAAATCGATTTAAGTACTACTGCAATCCATCCAGGAGCTGTTACTACATACTATATTAAAGTATACCCTAATCCTACAAACAGTCAATTAAATGTAGTGGCTCCAAAAGATATGGTGGTCGCTTTATTTGATATTCAAGGCCGTGAATTATTCAAACAAAAAGATGCAACACAAATAGACATGAGTCCTTTTGCTTCGGGAGTTTACATCATTCAATTCACCAATGCAGAGGGTCAGGTAGTTGCTCAGGAAAAAGTTTCAAAAATGGATTATTGATCTAATCAATAATCCATTTTTGAGCTCTTATTTTTTGGTAATTCGCTCGGCCTCTTTGATATTATAAAAGCCATTGGCTTGTGTAAGGCAGGTAATGGTGAGGTCGTTGACACAAACGTGTGGGGGCAAGCTAGCGCAATAATAGACAGCATCTGCAATATCATTGGCTTGTAGAGCATTTACCCCTTCATACATTTTAGCAGCACGATCTTTATCTCCGTCAAAACGAACTAAGGAAAATTCTGTTTCGGCCATTCCAGGGTTGATGGCCGTAACCTTAATGCCATAGGGCAAAAGGTCTATACGCATTGATTGCGACAATGCATCCACTGCAAATTTTGTAGCACAATAAACATTGCCATTTTTATAAGCCAATTTGCCCGCGGTTGAGCCGATATTAATGATATGCCCACTACATTGTTCACGCATCATAGGTGCTATTTGGCGAGTAACGTACAAAAGCCCTTTTATATTGGTGTCAATCATATTGTCCCAATTATCGGTGTCGCCTTCATCAATTGTGGCTAGGCCAGCAGCTAAGCCTGCGTTGTTCACTAAAATATCTATTTGTGACACCTCTTTTTGTAATAGAGCAATATTTGTTTGCACTGCTTCCTTATCCCGCACATCAAAGCATAGAGCGATAACCTTCCTGCCATATTGTGCCTCCAGCTCTTGTTTTAAAGACTGTAGCCTATCGTTTCGACGACCATTGATAATGATATCAAAGCCTTTTTGGGCAAATAAGGTAGCAATAGCTTTTCCAAAACCAGAAGTAGCACCCGTAACCAATATCGTTTTATTCATTCCTTATTTTTAATTAAGGATGCAAATATACTTTTCTGACCCGAACTTTATTTAAAATATCATTTAGGACAAACGCTCAATTATACCCTAAATTTGTATCTATGCCGCTTAATACCTCCGAGCAAAAAGCACTTGTCAGCACCTTACCCGAAGACCTTCGTTTGGTTGAAGAAGCCTACCTTTCGGAAGAAGATTTTTTGAATGCACTTGTGCCAAAAGTGGCCTATATGATGCAATACAATAGTGGTGTTTTTTTTCAATTATTGTATAAATTAGATGTGCTAGAGCCTAAGCTCAAAGTGGCTATGCAACAAGCTGATGTGCCTATGGCCATAGCACGCTTGATTTTAGAAAGGCAAATGGAAAAAATAATTTCGCGTAGAGATTTCCCAGCTAGTGCATCAAAAGAAGAAGATCTTTCTTGGTAAGATTATATCTCCAATCTCTTTGTATATGGAGCGGCCTATTCGCTAATTCCCTAAATATGTTTTATTTTGCATCCTCAAAACCTAATAAAATTTAAGAAATTCACTAAACTATGGGTCGCATATTTGAAGTAAGAAAGTCCACCATGTTTGCACGTTACGACAGGATGGCCAAGCAATTTAGCCGTATTGGTAAAGACATCGTTATTGCAGTAAAAAAAGGTGGTCCCGACCCAGATACCAACCCAATGCTGCGTCGCGTAATACAAAATGGTAAGGCTATTAATATGCCTAAAGACCGTATTGAATCTGCTATAAAAAATGCACTGGGAAAAGATACCAGCAATTACGATGAGGTATTATACGAAGGTTATGCACCACATGGTATAGCCGTATTAGTGGTTACGGCTACAGATAATACAACCCGTACAGTGGCCAATGTTAGAATGCATTTTAATAAGACAGGCGGAAATCTAGGTAATAGTGGTTCTGTAGGATTTATGTTTAAGCATATGGGTATGTTTAAATTGAATCCTGCCGGATTGAGTATAGAAGATTTGGAGTTGGAATTAATTGATGCCGGATTAGAAGAATTGGGGGAAGATGCCGATGGTAACTTAATTGTACGTTGTGGTTTCAATGATTTCGGAAACATGATGAAAGCCCTCGAAGAGCGCAATATTTCTGTTATTTCTTCAGAGATAGAATGGATCCCTGAAAATACCGTTTCACTAAGCGAAGAGCAAGCCGAAGAGGTCTTTAAATTAATTGCCCGTGTAGAGGAAGATGACGATGTGCAGCAGGTCTTTCATAATATGGCTTAAAAAACGGTGACAATTTGGTAATTAGTTAATTCGATAATTGCTGAATGTAGAAAGATTTATTGTCGAATTGTCTTATTGCCGAATTGGATCAAAATGGAATACAAAAAACGAAATTTTTCACCCAGACCTTCGCGTCCTTCTTTGCCATTATTAATTGGGCGTAAACCCATATTGGAGGCATTGGAGAATGGCACTTCTGTAGAGAAAATTTTTCTTTTGCGCACAGCTACTGGTGAAGAAATTTCAGCCATCAAACAACTTGCTCGCGAAAGGAATATACCTATCAGTCAAGTACCCGTTGAAAAACTCAATGGCATGACCAAAGCCCAACACCAAGGGCTAGTGGCTTATACAAGCTTGTTAGAATATATAGAATTACAAGAAGCGATTGATTTTGTAGTAGAAAAAGGAGAAACCCCATTATTTGTTTTATTGGATGGGGTTACAGACGTGCGTAATGTAGGCGCCATTGCTCGTAGTGCATTATGTTGTGGCGCACAAGGCTTGATTTTACCCACCTCTAATGCAGCTTCCCTTACTGAAGATGCTATAAAAACATCTGCAGGCGCACTAACCCAAATTATGCTATGTCGTACACCATCGGTGCCCCAAGCACTAGACGTGTTGAAGCTTAATGGCATTCAAATTTTAGGCACTTTTATGAAAGGGAGTGTCCCTGTTTATGAGGCTGATCTCACAATACCCAGCACCATTATTATGGGTGCCGAAGATACCGGTATTAGTAAAGATGTGATTCGTCGTGCCGACCAATTAATCCGTATTCCCATGGCCAAAGCTTTCGATTCCCTCAATGTTTCGGTGGCGGCCGGGATGATATTGTATGAAGCTGCCAAGCAGAGAATTTTGCAATAAAAATAAATACCCAAAGAAACAGGCAATAGAACAATCATCATTCTGTTGCCTGTTTTTATTTAAAAAAAAGCTGCAGCACTATCTCTTTATTAGATAAATAATTATCTTCACTGAAACAAAATAAGATGATGAAGGCACTCGTTTTCCTGTGTTTATGCTGTTTAGCCATAAATGTTTCTGCCCAAGATTTTCAATATAATTTCAAGGCTACTGAGGTGAAATTTTCAGGCACCGGCTCCATTTCTATAAAACACGATTCTTTAGCAACTGCCTATAGCACCGCCCATTGGCGCAACACCGGTTTGCGTGAACCAGCGGGATGGTCTAGTGGTAGTACGATGAATGCCACTGCGAATTTTGAATTTTTTTGTGCCAAAGCTCCTGATTCAATTAGTATACGTGGTTTAGGAAATGATACCATTAATCTTCCGATGCGCACCGTAAAATTATTGCCTGGCACAGGCATGTATACTTGTACTTATCCTGTAGCCGTAGCCAGTAAATCCTTCGCAAATGGCGTGGTGAATTATTATGCGCCTTTTAATATTTATTGGGAGATTTCCTTTGATAAAGGATTAACTTGGTATAGGGCGGATACCACTGATCATAAAATATATGTTACCAAAAGTGCCCCTATGATTGAAACGACCAATTTTAAGCATTTTCATACGGTGTTAGAGTTGAGCTGTAAAAATGCAAAGGGGCAAACGACGGATACCGGCATTATCAGTAAATGTTGGAGCGAATTTACAGACCAGATTGTGCTTAATCATAAAGGTGATTCTTTACACTATTATAAAAATTACCTTACCTCAAATACCCAATTACCGCTTTTATTAAGACACCGAACTGCTCAATGTTACACTTTTGCACAACTATTTGCAGCATTAATAAAAATTCAAGGAGTTAATAAAACAAGCAACTACGTATTTATCACTCCAAGGGCAGTTGCCTCACCCTGCGGTGGCACCATCAATCGTTTTTTGGTGAAAAATTGGAGTTTTATCAAGAAGTCTGACTCTTCTTCCTGCCCTTCATTCCCTTACAAAAATGTAGGCACAACATTAACAAGCACGGGTTATACCCATACTTCGGCAGATGTGACCGACCAAACAGGCATTCCTGGTTCTTGCAATAGCAATCCCTCGTCTTTCTTTAACAACCACCAGATATGCAAATTTGACGGCGTTTATTACGATGCTTGTTATGGCGTAAAGTTCAGTTCGCTCATTGATATAAAAACCAAAGCATTTGATGCTTGGGGTGTACAGTTGAGCACGGGTACTTGGAATTTTACAGATGATTTGTCTAGGGCAGATTTGTCAGAAACCATTACAACCTGGTAAATTATGAACATGCACATTTGGAGCAAAACACTATTAGTGCTGTTGGCTTTTTTTAACTGCATCTTTTATGCTCAAGCGCAATGGCGTATTGAGCGTAAAATTATTATTGAAGATGGCCAATTCTATTTTTTTACTGTTGATGATGAAACGCAATTAGCCACATTATATTCTGGTTTGGTAAGTCAAAAATTAAAGGGGGCAAAGAAAAGACTATTTCCCATTGGCAGAGAATATACAGAGCCATTTAATCCACTTGCATTTGATATCAATGCCGATGAATTTGTTGGTGTCAATTGGATACTGAATAGTATGAATGGCCGCTATGATGCGATTAAGAAAATAAGTATCAAAGATTGGAGCAAAGGAAGAGCGGATTGGACGAATGAAGATTGGGGGCAAGCTAGTTTTGATATGCCTGTTGCTGCACCAAATGATCCATGGGAGCGAATGTTGGAAGTAAATAATACCCTAGAAAATTGCTTTTTTGATATTATACAATCAAACACACTCGTGATGGGTGTTTGTAATCAGGGGCAATTATGGATAAAGGAATACAAAGGTAATATTTGGAAAAATAGGGCCGAGATAAAGGTGCCTTTCAAACAATGTTTTACTTTGATCAATCGACCAAACGGCAAAATCGGCCTACTTGATGCCCATGCTAATTACTATCAAATTGATGAGCAAAAAAATGAATTAAGCTTAATTCAAAAAGGGAATTATGTAAAAGCGCAAATTGTCATCGTCGATAAAGACAAGAAAGAAAACTATCTCATCGCTAATGAAGCCATTGAAGCAGGAATCTATAATTCATTGGATCAGGTCATTAAAGAATCTGCCATTAAACTGCATTAATTTATTTATCAAACAACTTTTTATGAAAGCTATATTTTCAACATTACTTTTGGTATCGATTGCAATCAGCACTTCAGCTGCAAACCTTACTGCTACTGTTTCTTCGGGTTCAGGCATGGGCTCCAAAAAGGGGAAAATCAACCTTACGATTAGTGGGGGTATTGCCCCATATACCATATTGTGGACAGGCCCCGGCGGCTACAGCTCAACGAAAATTAATCCCGATTCTTTAGCTTCGGGCACTTACTGCGTGAGTGTTACAGACCAATATTGTGGTGTGGCCAAATTATGTGTTACCCTTAGCGAACAAACCAGCAGTATAGACGAGATTACGCTCGCTAAAGCCCATATATACCCCAATCCTTTTGGGCGCGAGTTGTTTATTGATCTCAATGATCACAGACCAAAAGGTGACCTAAGCTTGAAATTGTATGATCCATTGGGTAAATTGGTAGCCTACAAGAAATGTGCTGCTGCCCAACACCTTCAGTGGACATTTGAAAATGAATTGGCTGCTGGGTTCTACCTGATCAGTGTTGAATCTGAAGATGGCTTCAAATTGGTCCGTCAAGTGTGTCGAATTGGTAAATAAAGCCTAGCCCATAGTATTATAATTTTCATTTTCTGTATAAATTAATTTTGCCTTTCTGCACTCGATTTTATCCTTTACCTTTGGCAAAATTTTAAACATCGATGCGCCAATACTGGTGGAAAGTGCTTTGTGCCATTTTATTGTTTTATTCCTTTTTTGAAGGATTATTAGGCCAAGTGCCAGCCCGTGAAATATTGAACGAAACGATTCGTAATCTTTATTTTCATGTACCCATGTGGTTTACCATGATTGTCCTTTTTGCAGCTTCGGCTTATTATGCACTCGCATACCTGCGTTCAAGTAATCCTATTCACGACATTTACTCTTCTGCACTGGCCTCAGTAGGTATTTTCTTTAGTATTTTAGGCATGCTCACGGGTATGGAATGGGCTCAATACACTTGGGGTGCAGCATGGAGTAATGATCCCAAACAATTGGGTACGGCCTTGTGCATGCTCACCTATTTTGCCTATTGGGTATTACGAAGTGGTATTAAAGATGAAGATAAGCGCGCCAAAATTAGCGCGGTATACAACATTTTTATATTTGCCCTCATGATTCCACTCATTTTTATTTTACCCAGAATGGTAGATTCACTCCATCCCGGAAATGGTGGTAATCCAGCTTTTAGTAATTATGATTTAGATAGTAGAATGCGACTTGTGTTTTACCCAGCCGTACTTGGTTGGATATTGATGGGCTTTTGGTTGTCCGCCTTATTAAGACGCATCATGCTTTTAGAACATAACAAAAATGAAGAATTAAATTATATCAACTAAGAAATTTTCAATCCATGAATAAATTGTTTTCTCTGTTAATACTATTGCTTTTGATGGCTCATGAAGTAAGTGCCCAAGATATGGCTGTAGATATGCGTAGTAATGGCAAAATATACGTTGTGGTTTTTGTTTTAGCCACTATATTTGCAGGAATTTTCGCATTCTTGGTCTACTTAGAAAAGAGGTTGAAAAATTTAGAATCCAAAAAATAATCTATTAAATCAAAAAAAACAAACAGTTAAAAATCATGTCAGGAACGTACAGTTTTTTCCAAGGTGTGGAGCGTAATTTTGATAAAGCTTCTGTATACACTCGTTTCGAAAAAGGAATCTTAGAACAAATTAAGGCTTGTAACTCGGTATACAGAATGAAATTTCCGGTACGTATCGGTGATCAGGTAGAAGTAATTGAAGCATACCGTGTACAACATTCTCACCATAAATTACCTTGTAAAGGTGGTATCCGTTATAGTATGGATGTAAACCAAGATGAGGTAATGGCATTGGCTGCATTGATGACGTATAAATGTGCAATTGTGAATGTACCATTTGGCGGTGCAAAAGGCGGTATCCGTATCGACCCTAAAAAATATACACCCTATGAGCTAGAAAAAATTACGCGTCGTTATGCTGCGGAATTGGTTAAGAAAAACTTTATCGGTGCTGGTGTTGATGTACCTGCGCCAGATTATGGAACAGGTGCGCGCGAAATGGGCTGGATTGCCGATACTTATGCTACATTAAACCCTGGAGACATTAATGCAATGGGTTGTGTAACCGGTAAGCCTGTAAGCCAAGGTGGGGTGAATGGACGTACAGAAGCAACAGGATTAGGTATTTTCTACGGTATTCGCGAAGTAGTGAATGTTGCAGAAGACATGCAAAAACTTGGATTGACAACGGGTATTGAAGGAAAAAGAGTTGTAGTACAAGGTCTAGGAAATGTAGGGTATCACGCTGCCAAGTTTTTTGCCGAAGCAGGTGCTATTTTGGTAGGTCTTGCAGAATATGAAGGTGGTATTTACAGTGAGAAAGGTTTGAATCTTGAAGATGTATTAGCTCATCGCAAATCTACAGGTTCAATCCTTGGTTTCCCAGGTGCTAGCGATATTAAAAATAGCCTCGATACTCTGGAAGTAGATTGTGATATTTTGATTCCAGCTGCCTTAGAAGCGGTTATCAATGGTGATAATGCTCCACGTATCAAAGCTAAAATTATTGGCGAAGGTGCTAATGGACCACTAACGCCAGATGCTGATGTCGTATTGAACGCGAAGGGTGTTATTGTGGTGCCCGATATGTATTTGAATGCAGGTGGTGTTACCGTATCTTATTTTGAATGGTTGAAAAACTTAAGTCACGTGCGTTTTGGTCGTCTAGAAAAACGCTTTAGTGAAAACCAAAATGCTGCTATCGTTAAATCTTTTGAAGATTTGATCGGTAAAAAGTTAGATGACGTTGAGCGCCGTCAAATTCAACATGGTCCAGATGAAATTGATTTGGTTTACTCAGGTCTTGAAGACACGATGATTGGCTCTTACCACGAAATTCGTGAGTCATTGCTTTCTACGGGTGCAGATGATTTGCGTACCGCTGCTTTTGTTAGCTCTATCAACAAAATAGGTGTGGCATACGAACAATTGGGTATTTTCCCATAGTGCTTTTTCAGCACTATTACATATTTATCCGCCAACTCAAGCAAAGAGTTGGCGGATTTTTTATAGCCAGTAGAGCTCTTTTTTTGCACTGTCTACATCCACAATAATAGGGGCCAAAAGGGCATGTATTGAAACAAAAAATGCTGCACAAATGGTGCAGCATTTTTTGTTGTTTAATTAAAGATAATGACTAGGCAATATCCTCCGGCACATCTTCAGGATCTGGTTCTTGCAGCTTTACAGGAGTCGATTTTTTGCGCATTTTCATATTGATCAGTTCTACAGCAAATGAGAAGGCCATTGCAAAATAAACATAGTTTTTAAGGTGCAATTCGTGTGCTTTTTCGGGCGACCAGCCTTCAACCACCAAAACCATACCCACCATCACTAAGAATGATAATGCGAGCATTTTAAGGGTTGGGTGTTTCGCAATAAATTTGGCAATGTTATCGCTGAAAAAGAACATCACAAACATGGCTATAACCACTGCAATAATCATTACTTCGAGGTGATTGGCGATACCTGTTGCCGTTACTACGCTGTCAAAAGAAAAGACCATATCTACAAGGATAATTTGCGTCATTGCCTTGGCAAAACCACCTGATTTTTTCTTTACATCTGCCTCGAGCGCATCCTCATCACCTTCTAGTTTATGATGGATTTCCATTACCGTTTTAAACAGTAAAAACAACCCTCCGCCGATCATTACGAGGCTAGAAATATCAAAACCTTTGTCCATAATAGTAAACAAAGCTTTACCCTTCTGTCCCAATAACCAGCCTAGTGCCATCAATAATAAAATACGGGTGGCAATACCAAAAACCATCCAGTAAAGGCGGGCTTTTTTACGGTTTTCTTGGGGTATGCGCCCCATAATGATAGATACAAATATCACATTATCGATTCCCAAAATAATTTCGAGAATGGTTAAAGTGAGTAAACTAATAAGTGCGTCGGCACTGAGTAAATATTCCACTAGATAATTGAAAGTTGAAAATGAAAAATTATTGAAAAAAAGCAATTAAGCATTAAACATTACCCCACCAACATTTTAACAACTATTTCTTTCCAAAAGGTAAGCCCATTCCCCCAGGCATACTCATGCCACCCATGCCGGGTAGTCCCATACCACCAGGGCCACCCATACCTTTAAATTTGTTCATTTGCCCCATCATTTGGCGCATTTGTTCAAACTGTTTCATAAAGGCATTGACCTCAGAGATATCTTTGCCAGAACCTTTGGCGATTCTTGCACGGCGCTTGGTGTCAATGCTGTCAGGGTTGTTGCGTTCAAATGGCGTCATTGAATTAATCATGGCTTCAATGCCTTTAAAAGCATCGTCGCTAATATCAATGTCTTTAATCGCTTTGCCCACACCGGGTATCATTGCCAATAAATCTTTGATGTTTCCCATCTTTTTGATTTGTTGCAATTGGTCCTTAAAATCTTCGAAGTCAAATTTGTTAGCGCGAATTTTCTTTTCTATTTTTTTGGCTTGCACCTCGTCAAACTGAGCTTGAGCACGCTCTACAAGGGTAGTGATATCACCCATACCAAGGATACGCTGCGCCATACGCTCTGGGTAAAAGGCATCAAGCGTATCTAGCTTTTCGCCCATGCTCACAAACTTGATAGGCTTATTTACCGTGTATTTAATGGTGAGTGCCGCACCACCGCGGGTATCACCATCCAATTTGGTCAATACAACGCCCGTGAAATCAAGACGGTCGTTGAAGGCTTTGGCCGTATTTACGGCATCTTGCCCGGTCATCGAATCGACAACAAACAAAATCTCATGTGGATTGATCGCATTTTTGACATCGGTAACTTCTTGCATCATTACCTCGTCAATCGCTAAACGGCCTGCCGTATCAATGATGATGATGTTGTTGCCATCTGTTTTGGCTTGTGCAAGGGCATTTTGTGCTATGCTAACAGCATTCTTATTTTCAGGTTCGGCATAGACAGGCACTTTGATTTGCTCGCCCAATACTTGCAATTGGTTAATGGCCGCAGGACGATAGATGTCACAAGCTACTAATAATGGTTTTTTACCTTTTTTGGTTTTGAGGTAATTGGCTAATTTGCCGGAGAAGGTTGTTTTACCCGAACCTTGCAAGCCCGCTATGAGAATGATGGTAGGACGATGACTAACATCAAATTCGGCCTCCGTGCCGCCCATCAATTCAGTCAATTCATCTTTTACGATTTTGACCATCAATTGCCCTGGAGATACAGCAGTTAATACTTTTTCGCCCAGTGCTTTTTCTTTTACTTTATCGGTAAATTCTTTGGCTATTTTAAAGTTTACGTCCGCGTCTATTAATGCACGGCGGATGTCTTTGATGGTACTTGCTACGTTGATTTCCGTTACACGGCCTTCACCTTTTAGTTGTTTAAAGGCCGATTCGAGCCGCTCGCTTAAACTATCAAACATATCTATCTATTTTATTTTTACGCTATTAAAAATGATGAACGCAAAAGTAATGGATAATTGGGGATTTGAGGAAAATCCTTGTGAAGCCTGGTCGATTTTCAGCATCCAAAACAAGTAAGCGTTTTACAAATTCACATTGCTCTTGAAAATCTTGATGGCAATGGCCAAAAGAATCACACCCATAAACTTGCGCACAACCGCTATCCCCGAAGGGCCTAATAATTTTTCGATAAAATTAATAGAGCGTAAGCAGGCAAATACGATAATCAAATTGATCAAAATGCCAATGAGGATATTGTACTGATGATACACCACTTTGAGCGAAACAATTGTGGTCAATGTACCCGAACCAGCAATGATAGGGAAGGCAATCGGCACAATACTGCCCGATTTAGAATCTTTGTCGGCCTTGAAAATCTCGTGACCCAATACCATTTCAATGGCCAAAATGAATATGACGATAGAACCTGCAATGGCAAATGAACTCACATCGAGCCCCATAAATTTCAGTGCTTTTTCTCCCGCAAAAAAGAACAGCAGCATTAAGCCGCCCGAAACTAAAGTGGCCTGTACGGCGCTGATATCGCCCATTTTCTTTTTTAAGGAAACAAGAATAGGGATTGAACCTAATATATCAATCACCGCAAAAAGCGTTAGGCTTACGGTAACGATTTGGGAAATATTGATGCTATCGATGGAATCCATGTTGATTTAAATTAAAATGAAAAAAGTAGGACAATATTAACCGGGATTAGTGCCAAACATTTTTTTAACTGCTGAAGCGTGCAAAACATTATCCAGAATTACGGGGCGTATTGGGTTTGCTTGTACGACGAAAACGCTCGGCCGTGTAGCGGATATAGCTGTAATAGTCGTACAAACTCAAATTGCGTAATGCTTCGTAGCTCGGGCGGTAGCGCTTCATGTACTTCTTAAGCTCTTCTCCTTCGAGGCCCGTTAATTCTTTTACTAAATTTTCGTTGAAGGTAAAGTCGATAAATTTTTCTCGTTCAAACATGGCATAGCTCTCTTGGAATTTCCATTTCAATTGGTTGCTACGGCTCAGGGCTGTAAAGGGGCTTTCTAATTGCTCGAAACTCGTCATGCGCGGATAATCGAGTGCAGATCGATACAATTCGTGGTTTTTGATGCTGTCTATTTGGTATTGGCTGAGATGGCTATGGGCAAATCGATCGGTATCCAATACCACAATTTTATCAAGGTATATTTTAAAGTAAGCGGGTATATGGCCTTTCGAAATTCGGAAACGCGTGATTTTGTATCCTGCCATCCTCACTTCGAGCAATTCCCCTTTTTTTGCATTGATGTTAAAAGCGCCATTGCTATCTGTAAATACAAGGCTGTTGTCGTAGATGTTCACCAATTGGGCATTTGCCAATGGGACCTTTGCTTCACGATCTTGCACTGCACCTTTGATTTGCTGGGCAAAACCACTGCTGATGCAGCACATGCAAAAAATATAGAGGATAAATTGTTGGAACATTTGAGGGTTAAAGGTAAGTGCTACAGTGAATATTGAATAAATAATGCTTGTTAAAAAAGAAGTAATTGAAATCTGAGCTTTAATTTCAAAAACTTAACTTTGCTCCTAATCGACAAAAAACGAAACATTTGTTATCCCTATACCGATATTTTATTGCCCTTGTTTTTTTGGCTGGCTTGCTCGCAGAAAATGCTGTGGCCCAATTACCAACGGGCGGCTCAAGGGCTACAAATTTTGGCAATGCCAATGATTCGGCAGGAAAGAAAACCAATACCAGTGACTGGGAAAATGAGGATGCACAAATATTCAGCACCAAAATTTTTTCTTCACTAAAGGTATATCCTGATACTTCTTTACGTAACATACATCGCCGCCCTTTTAGTCAACCCTGGTATCGTGATTTAGGGAATTTAGGCAGCCCAAGTTTTAATCTTTTGTTTACACCCCAAAACCCAGTGGGCTTGTCTCTTGGCTACCATAGTTTTGACGCATTGCGCTTTCATATCGATAGTTTGCACTATTTTAATACCACCAAACCCTACTCTGATTTTACGTATAATTTGGGCAGCAAATCGGAGCAAATGGCTCAAATATTTCACACCCAAAATATCAAGCCTCATTGGAATATGGCCGTACATTATCGTAAGATCAATACGCCAGGCTATTATTATACCCAGCGCAATAACCACGATAATTTTTATTGGACGACCAATTATAAATCCCCTTCCAAAAATTATGAATTGTATGCTGCTGCCAGCTACAACAAGCAACAGCATGATGAAAATGGCGGCGTTCTATCAGATACATTTTTTAATAATAGCCAATATGCCGATCGTAAAACTATTCCCGTAGCTTTTTTTACTACTGGCTTTAATACAGCTCGTTCGCCCGTAACGACATTGCAGCGCGATTTTACTGTTAAATTAGAGCATGCGTATTCTTTGGGTGCAAAGGACACTACTTACAATGAAGATTCTACCCAATTCGACATCAAGTTAAAGTCTCGCTTTAGGATTAGTCATAAAGTAGAGATGGGATCTCAGCGCTATCAGTTTAAAGATGTCAAACCAGATTCTTTGCGCTATGCTGCGTTCTTTCAACGCAAATTTGCCACTGGCGATTCGGTGTATATGCGTCAGGAATGGTTTTATGTAGATAACCGATTTTTACTCAACGGGTTGTTAGGTAATATTGATAACCCTATTGTGTTTAATGCAGGGATAGGCAATCGAATTGACCAATTGAATACCCAATATATTGTTGGTAAACAAGAAGATAATGTATGGAGTAATTATTTGGTGGGCAGCTTGCGCAAAGAAGCCATCAAAGCCAAGCAATGGGCTTTTGAAGCCAAGGCACAACTTTTTGTAACGGGTGCAGCTGCTGGTAATTTTTTGCTAGATGCAGCTATTGCTAAAGATTTGGGCGAAAAATGGGGTATGGTAAAGATTGGAGCAAGCCAACAATTGAATAATGCGCCCTATAATTTTACCATTTATCAAAACCAATACTGGGCCCGCAATTATAATTTTGACAAGGAAAGTAGTACCAAATTATTTGCTCAATTGTATAGTAGTCGTTACAAATTATCTGCCGGTTTCCAAAACTATTTAATGAGTAATTACCTCTATCTCAATGAAGCCCAAAAGCCTATCCAATCAGCCACAGCATTTTCTTTGACTCAGTTTTGGCTTCGGAAAATATTTCAGTTTGGCCGTTTTAGGATGGATAATGAATGGCTCTATCAACAACAAAGCAATGCTGCGCCTGTTAATGTTCCTCAATTTGTTGGTCGCCATCAATTGGCGATTGAAACAGCCATTTTTAAAAAGCAATTAAAAATAGCCTCTGGTGTTGAAATGCGCTACCATAGCGCTTATTATGCCAATGGTTATTCGCCTTTTTTCAATCAATTTTATCTGCAAAACACCTATCGTGTAAGCAATATTCCGGAGGCTTCTGTGTTTTTTAATTTTAACATCAAACGGTTTAGGTCCTATATCATGTTTGATCAAGTACAGCAGTTATTCAATAGTAACCTTGTTATTAGTAAAGGCTATCACGCGCAAAATGCTATGTTGCGTTTTGGTTTTAGTTGGGTGATGGTCAATTAATTTTTTTTCAAAAACAGCATCATTATTGTGGCAAGGATCTTATGTATTGATTATGGTAAAAAGCGCTCGGGCATTGCTGTTACAGACCCCTTGCAAATCATTGCCACTGGACTCACCACTGTCGATTCGGAAAGTTTGATTTATTGGCTCAAGCAATATCTCAAAGCTGAAGCGCTCGAAAAAGTCCTTATTGGTTATCCCCTTGCTCTAGATAATACGCCAACCGATGCTACACCTCTTGTCGATAAGTTTCTCCGAAATTTTAAAAAGGTTTTCCCCCAATTAGTCATCGAAACGATCGACGAACAATTTACATCACAAATGGCTTCGGCGGCAATGGTAGCCATGGGTATGAAGAAAAAGGAACGACAAACAAAAGGCAATATCGACGAAATGAGCGCCACTATAATGCTTCAAGAATACCTGCAAAACCAATCTTGATTATTTACTTAACTTCGCCCACTCAATAGACATTACAAAGAAGACCTCAACATGAAATTACCAATTGTAGCCTACGGACATCCCGTTTTGCGCACCATGTGCCCTGATATAACACCGGAGTACCCCGAATTAAAAAAACTGATAGCGGATATGTGGGAAACCATGTACCACAGCAATGGCGTAGGTGTGGCTGCTCCGCAAATCAACAAAGCCATTCGCTTGTTTGTAGTAGATACCGTGCAAATTGTAGAAGGTTTTGATGAAGATGATAAAAAGGAATTCCCAAATGAGCAAGGCATTAAGGCTGTATTTATTAATGCGCATAAAATAGAAGAATCGGGCGAGCCTTGGGCTTATAATGAAGGCTGTCTCAGCATACCCAAAGTGCGCGAAGATGTGCTACGGGGTGAGCGTGTGCGCCTTAGCTATGTCGATGAAAATTTTGTGCCACAAGAGGCCGAATTTGATGGCATTACAGCTCGCGTAATTTTGCACGAGTATGATCATATCGACGGTAAATTATTTAT
>JAIXWS010000054.1 GCA_027491165.1 Sphingobacteriales bacterium
CCTGGTGGGCATATGTGTTCGTGTGTATGAACTGTATCCTCGTGCTGTGCAAACAAATGCACAAATTCTTTGGCTGTCGATCCGAAAATCAATAAGACCGAAAGACAAGCCACAAGGATAATATGTAAGTACTTTTTGAACACTGCTAGGGGCAAAGTTAACTAAAAGATGAGTGCTTCAAATTTTAAGAAATAATTTTAACAAGCTTAGCTGCCTTTTGAGCATCTTCTACTACTGTTTTAATCTCCGTTCCAATAGGAGCATTTACTAAGGCTACACCCATTCTGCGGAAGGGTCTTGATGTAGGTTTACCAAACAATCGAAAATCGGTTTTAGGTAAAGCTGCAATTTTTTCAACGCCTTCGAAGGTAGGTTTGTTGCTATTTTCAGTAGCCAATATAACGGCACTTGCTCCTGCTTTTTCAAGCGTAATTTCTGCTATGGGTAAACTGAGTATGGCGCGTAAATGCAATTCAAATTCATTGAAGTTTTGGGTGCCCGCAAGCGTTACCATTCCTGTATCGTGTGGACGAGGTGATAGCTCCGAAAAATAGACACCGTCATCAGCTAAGAAAAATTCGACACCAAATAATCCAGCGCCACCTAATGCTTTAGTTACCTTTTCGGCCATTTGCTGTGCTTCCTTCAAATCATCGTGGTTGATGATGGCAGGTTGCCAGCTTTCTTGATAATCACCTCGCTCTTGTCTATGACCTATAGGTGCACAAAATAGGGTAGGCAGTCCGTTGTTTTGGGCTACAGTCAATAAGGTGATTTCAGAATGGAACTGCACAAATCCTTCAACAATCACTTCAATAATATCACCACGAGTACCTTCTACGGCATATTGCCAAGCTTTTTCTATATCTGCTTCTGTTTTGATCGTTGATTGTCCTTTTCCGGATGAAGACATCAATGGCTTTACCACACAAGGAATACCCACTGCTTCAACACCCTGACGGAGTTCTTCGGCAGATGTTGCATAACGATAATTGGCTGTTTTGAGCCCTAATTCTTTAGCTGCCAAATCGCGAATGGCTTTACGGTTCATAGTGAAGTTGGCTGCTTTTGCCGATGGCACCACAGTAATGCCTTGGGCTTCATAATCGTAAAAGCGCTCTGTTCGAATGGCTTCGATTTCAGGAACAATAAAGTCTGGTTTGTGTTTGGCCACTACGCTGTCTAATGCGGCGCCATCGAGCATGTTGATCACTTCAAATCCATGAGCAACTTGCATGGCAGGGGCATTTTCATAACTATCAACGGCAATGATTGTTTGGCCCATTCTTTGTGCCGCAATTACAAATTCTTTTCCGAGTTCGCCCGAGCCGAGTAATAGTATTTTCATTTTTGGTAAAAAATTTAATAGGTTTTTATTGCACTATTTTATCCAATTTGCCTTGTGCTAAGGGATGATAATTGGCTCGGTATTTTTTGTAAATGTCTTTAGCCATATTGGTTTTGCCGGTTTTGACCATTTCTGAGTATAGGGGCAAAATGAACTTCTGTCTACCTGTTACACTGAGAAATCGCTCCATTTCTGGATAGGCAATTGTATAATTTGCTGCAAGGGACATGATAAACCAGAGGTCCGCAATTTCACTATTTTTAGCCTTGGTAAATTGAAATGCAGCATCAAGGGCGGTCATTTGTTTGATGTTTAAAGGTTTAGGCATTTTGCGTAAGAAATGAAGCCACTCGTGGGTTGTCCATCCTTTTGTAATTAGTCCCAAGGCATTATTGTCTTTCAAAAAATTACTTCTCTGCATATTTACTTGCTCAAATCGTTGCATAGCTGCGCGCGGTGCATTGGAGGGAATACCTGGCCCATAAACCCAAGCATTAATATCTAGTTTTTTATACAAAGCACTGTCGCCTTTGAGGAGATTTTTATCTAAATAGCTTAAAAACTTTTCAGTAGTGATGGTTTGAAATGCATGTTCTGAAAAGTATTGTTTTAAAAAGGTATCCCACTGTTCGCGACCCACATTTTGTTCGATCAAACACAAAAACAAGGCGCCTTTTTCATAAGGAATATCCGATAAGCCTTCGTCAGCATCTTTTCCTTTTAGGTCTTGTTTCAACCAAGTTTTACGGCTATCTTTTCCAAAATCTTCTACAGCAGCTTCAAGGTCTTGATAACCCAGCTCCCATAGCATATCTACATAGGTTTTGTCGTTCATCGCTTCGCTTATTCGGCGTTCAAAATAGACGGTAAAACCTTCGTTCATCCAAATGTCGTCCCAAGTAGCATTTGTTACTAAATTGCCACTCCAATTGTGGGCTAATTCGTGCGCAATTAGGTTCACCAAAGAACGGTCACCAGCGATAACAGTGGGGGTGCAAAAAGTCAATTTTGGATTTTCCATTCCGCCAATTGGGAAGCCCGGAGGTAAAACAATCACATCGTATCGGCCCCAACGATATGGCCCGTATAGCTTTTCGGCAGTTACCACCATTTTGCCCATATCAGCAAATTCATAATGGACTTTTTCGATCATCTCTGGCTCGGCATAGACTCCTGTTCGTTCATTTACTTGTTTAAAACGGATGTCACCCACAGCAAGAGCGAGTAAATAGGCGGGTATTGCCTTATCCATGTCAAAATGATATATGCCCGAATCATTTGCCTGTTGAGGATTTCCATTGGCACTCATTACTGCCATCATTCCTTGTGGTACTTTTATACGTGCCGAATAAGAAAAGCGAATGCCTGGGCCATCGGGGCAAGGCACCCAGCTACGGGCATAAATACTTTCGGATTGAGTATACAAAAAGGGGAATTTTTTACCCGTTGTTTGAGATGCTTCGAGCCATTGTAAGGCAGTGGCATCTTGGCTAGCGGCATATTTAATGGCCACTTTTTTAGTTGTTTTTTCTATAGGAATTAGGAGTGCAGCGCCCAAATGTTCTTGTTTATCTCCAAAGGAAAAAGAACTATGTTTTCCGTCAACTAAAACGGAATCTATCTTAAGGTTATTGTTATCAAGGCGAAGAGTAGAAATCGATTTTTTATTGTCAATATCCCAAATTGCCCATCCACCAAGCTTTTTGGTCTTTAAATCGATTTCTAGATCTAAAGAAAGATGCTTCATATCAATACTATCCGCATTGCTTAGGGTGTGCAAATCCTTTACAGAAGCAGTATCGATAACTGTATTGCCACCTTGCTTTGTACTCGTTGCATTTTTATCGCCGCAAGAGCCAAATAGTAATGCGCTTGCAATAATGCTTAATCCTTTTAATCTCATTTCGAAATATGTTTTATCAAAGCCAACATTTTTAATGAATCATTTTACTTTACCCAATTTTTTTCATTGGTATGGTTTACCTCTACCTCCAGGTTGTATTTGCTTTTAATATGCTTAGCTAATTTTTCAGCAGCAAACACAGAACGATGTTGGCCACCTGTGCAGCCAAAATTGATTTGTAAACTCTCGAAATCTCGCTGCAAATAATCGGTAACACTAATATCGGTTAGGGCATTGATATGCTCTAAAAAATTAGGCATTTGTGTTTCGGTAAGTAAATAATATTGTACCATTTCATCCAGACCGCTCAGTTTTTTATAGGCTTCAATGCGTCCAGGATTTAAAATGCCCCGGCAGTCAAATACAAAGCCTCCACCATTGGAGCTAGCATCCTTAGGTATTCCTTTTTTATACGAAAAACTATTGATGATGATTTTTAGTTTGGCATCTTCTTTGGCTTGAACGGTTTCGTATTGTTTTTGAATGTCTTTGCTACTCACTTTTTCTAGCAAGTCACGTAATTTTGGATAATTGGGTATTTGCGGATTATCATTCAAAAAGCCTTCAAGATTTTTTAAGGCTGGACTAATGCTGCTGATAAAATGTGGTTTTCTCTCTAGTAGACCTCGAAATCCATATGCACCTAAAACCTGCACTAGGCGTAGCATTACGAATTGCGAATAACCTTTACGCAGATACATTTCATCTACTTTTGCCATGGGCAATTTGTTAAGGCTAGTGATGTAGCTATTGAGCAATTCATCTTTCCATTTCTGAGGCAATTTAGCCTTGGCTTGCCATAATAAAGAGGCAATGTCATATTGCGGAGGTCCTTGCATGCAGCCTTGGTAGTCAATAAAGAAAACCTTGCCCTCGTGTAGCATAATGTTTCGGCTCTGAAAGTCTCGAAACATCAACATTTTGGGTTGAATGCGACCAAGATCTTTGCTGATTTCTTCTATTTCATCAGTCAGTTCCGATTTGTCATACACAACTTTTTGAAGGTCGGCAAAATAATATTTGAAGTATAGGAAGTCAGCACTAATTGCTTTTTCGTCAAATACTTTAGTGCCAAAACATTGGTTGTAATCCACTTCTCTACCTGCTATCCATTGTAGTTTTGCTAATTGCTCTAAACTTCGGCGATAGAGGTCTTTTACTTCTTCCGTAAAGCCCTTATCGTTCAATTCGTCAAACAGAGTAGTGTTACCTAAATCTTGTTGTAAATAATAGCGGCGATCTTTTCCTGTTTTGTATATTTCTGGTACGTTTATTTCGTGTTTTCGAAATAGGTCGGTGAAATAATAAAAGGAATTATTTTCAGCAATATTCTGGTTGAAAGTGCCTATAGCACTGGTTTTTCCATTACTTAATCTATAGTATCTTCTATCGGATCCTGACATGGGGATAATGCTCACTGTATCGGCACGCACACCAAAATGGGCTTCGAATAGCTTTTCTAAAATCTGTGTATCTGTTTCCGTTTTACTCATAGTTTATTTCTTTGGGTATTCAAAAAGCTCAATTTTATTTTTGACCATAAATAGGTCTTCCCAAGTATGGGCCAGAAAACTATAAACGACCAATCCCGATGTGGGCAAAGAGCTACTAATCGATGCGCGATTCAAATCAAACGCAAATTCACTGATACCGGGGTTGTGTGCGATAATTAAACAGCTTTCAATGTCTGCGTCCAAGGCTTCTACTGTTTGGGCAAGCCTGCGTGAATCAGATAAATAAAGCGATTGGGATATTTGTATTTTATCTGTTTCGTAGTTTAATGTTTTGGCTACAATTTCGGCTGTTTGGACCGTTCTATTAGCGCCACTGGCAATAATGATTTTCGGTAAAAAGCCTTTTTCTTTCAAAACAGTAGCCATCAACATGGCTTCATTTCGGCCTCTTTCTATCAAGTTTCGATCATAATCTTTTTGGCCAGGTTTTTGTTCCTCTGTTTTGGCATGGCGCATTACGACCAACTGTCTTTTCATCATATTAATTCCATAATTTATTGTTGGTAATACTGTAGTTTCAGATGTTGGCCATCAAATATGCCATAACTATTAAAGTTTATCCAGTCGCCTAAATTGACATAAAGGCTGTTGTTGGGCAAGGGGTATTCTATTGCCAAGTGTCTATGACCAAAAATGAAACAATCAATCTGTTCTTTTTCTAAAACGCCAAGACAATACTGTACTAAAAATTCATTTTCTGCACCTTTAAATGCTTCTTCTAGTTGACCTTCATGCTTTGCTCCGAGGCGACTGAAGAAACTCGCTAATGCCAATCCCGTATCCGGGTGAATCCTGCGAAACAACCACTGGCAAATTGGGTTGCGTAAAATGCTTTTCAAAAATTTGTATCCCTGATCACCAGGTCCAAGACCATCACCATGAGCAATTAAAAATTGCTTGCCATTAATCGTTCTTCTGATTTCTTCATGATGTACGGGGATATTTAATTCTTCTTCAAAATAGCCACGCATCCACAAGTCGTGGTTGCCGGTAAATACTTCTATCCTGATACCTGAATCCCGCAACTCTGCTAATTTTCCGAGAAAACGAACAAATCCTTTCGGCACTACATGTTTAAACTCCAACCACGAATCGAATAGATCACCTACAAGGAAGATATGTGCGGCATCGTGCTTGATCTCATCGAGCCATTGGCAAATGCGTTTTTCCCTCACCAAGCTTGCAGCGTGGTTTGGGATTCCCAAGTGGAAATCAGATGCGAAATAGACTTTTTTGCCTTCGGGAAGTACCATCAATTAATTTTCAGATTGTTTTTTATCAAGATCTGGAGATGCGTCATTTCTTGAAATAAAGTTTGTAGTTCCTTGTTTTTTCCAAATTTTTGTTGCCCAAAGTACACCAACAATTCCTCCAATGGCTGTTATTACCATACCTGGGACCAATCCATCATCTCCCTTTTTTAAGTAAACCAAGCCTCCCATTAAAACACCTACAAGCAATGGTGAAATAGCAATTCTAAGCCAATTTAATAACTCAATTAGAATTCTCATAGGTTTAAATTCAGCATTAAATATTCGTTTTACACAACAAAACATTTGCAGTGGCCACAATTCCTTCTTCTCTGCCGATAAAGCTCAACTGCTCCGTTGTTGTTGCTTTGATGGAAACATCTGTTGTGTCCAGTTCTAAGATCTTCGAAATGGCCTCTTGCATTCCTGGTACAAACTTCATGATTTTTGGTGCTTGTAATAAAATGGTACTGTCTACATTCACCACTTTATATCCGCGCTCTGCAATCAGTTGATAAGATTGTTGTAGCAATATTTTACTGTCAATATTTTTGAAACTTTGGTCGGTATCTGGGAAATGCTTACCAATATCGCCCAAGCCCAAGGCTCCCAAAAGCGCATCGCAGATGGCATGCAATAAAACATCTGCATCGCTATGCCCTAAGGCTCCTTTGTTGTGTGGTATTAAAACGCCACCCAGCCAAAACTCACGTCCTTCAACCATTTGATGAAAATCTATACCCTGACCGATTCTATACACAATTATTAATGTTTAATGATGAATTTTTAATGCTTAATTGTTGACCTCAGCCTAAGCCTCTAACAAGGAGAGGGAAGCGCTTGAATTGCCTTTTTTATTGAAACGTGAACAGCATTTTTCATTTTTCACTTTTCATTTTTCATTTAAGAAAGGTATTTGTAATTATCCTTCGGCGACAATTTCAACAACACTTCGTACATCAATTTGATGCAATTTTCTACATCGCTCTTATGAATCGTTTCGACCGTTGTGTGCATGTATTTCAAGGGCAAAGATATTAAGGCACTAGGCACGCCGCCATTTGAAAAAGCAAATGCATCGGTATCAGTCCCTGTTACGCGCGAAGAAGCATGGCGTTGAAAAGGAATTTTATTGTCCTCGGCTACTTTAATAATTTTATCCAATAAAATATTATGCACGGCTGGTGCATAACTCAATACCGGTCCTTCCTTACAAAGGGTTTCGCCACTGGTAGATTTACTCATCATGGGTGAAGTTGTGTCGTGCGTTACATCCGTACAAATAGCCACATGGGGTTTGATGGTTTGGGTAATCATTCCTGCTCCATTCAGTCCCACTTCCTCTTGTACAGC
>JAIXWS010000069.1 GCA_027491165.1 Sphingobacteriales bacterium
GAAGGAATGGCTAGCCGTCAATTACGGATATTTAATTTAATGGCTCAAAACGAACAGCCAGTTGTTGGCTCGATTCTTAAACTTCAGGAACAGAGCGATGAGCGGCCTAATACCTATAAAATGCAACGAGTATTGGCTCCCATTGCCGATAAAAATTATAAGCTAGAACAGCCTAAGAAAACAGATTCATTTGATGATTATGTGCCTACAAAAAAAGTTGTTCAAGTTTCAGAAGTTGTTGAATTTGGTTATGGTGCCGAGCGGCCAAACAATTTAAAAGTAGATTCTTCAGAGCCCCAAGCAGAAACAGTGCAGGCTCCTGTTATTGAAAATACAGTTGTTGAGGATAAGAAGCCTCAAGCAGAAACAGTGCAAGCTCCTGTTATTGAAAATACAGTTGTTGAGGATAAGAAGCCTCAAGCAGAAACAGTGCAGGCTCCTGTTATTGAAAAAACAGTTGTTGAGGATAAGAAACCTCAATTAGAAACAGTTCAGGTGCCTGTTATTGAAAAAAGAATTGTGGAAGAGAAGAAAACCATACCGGCAGAGCCAATGGACGAATTTGCTCTACTTAAAGCACGTTTAGATAAAGCGGTTTATTCAAAATCCTCTAGAAGTAAAATAAAGGTGGTGAGTAGCGATTCCTCATCTGTACCCATGCCTGCCTTGGTGAAAAAATCTAGTCTTGAAGTACCATCAAAATCTGTAGCTTCGACTGCAGGGCAAGTATTTCATGTGGTCGAAAAGGGAGATACAGGTTTCAGTATTGCGCAGAAATATGGCATTAAAATTAAGCAGCTCAACGAGTGGAACAATCTTAATTTTGAGGGTATCAAAATTGGTCAGAAGCTACGCGTTCGCTAATATTTTAATTTAAAAAGATTCAGTAGATAAGAAGAAAAATATTGTACAATGAGTGAAGAAAAGTCATTAAATTTTTTAGAGGAAATTATCGAAAAAGATATTGCGGCAGGGGTCAATAATGGTCGCGTGCATACACGTTTTCCGCCAGAACCTAATGGATACTTGCATATTGGTCATGCCTCTTCTATTTGCCTCAATTTTGGCCTTGCCCAAAAGTATAAAGGACAGTGTAATCTTCGATTTGATGATACCAATCCATCAACTGAAGAAACAGAATATGTAGATAGCATAAAGGCCGATATACAATGGCTGGGCTTTGAATGGAGTAATGAATTATATGCCTCCGATTACTTCGAAAAATTATATCAATTTGCTGTTCAACTTATCGAAAAAGGCTTGGCTTATGTAGATGATTCCAGTGCCGAACAAATGGCCGATCAGAAAGGGGATATTGGCAAAGCGGGCACTGATAGCCCTTTCCGCAGTCGTTCTATTAGCGAAAATATAGAATTGTTTGCCGCTATGCGAGCAGGAACATTTCCTGATGGTGCAAAAGTATTGCGTGCAAAAATTGATATGAGCCATCCCAATTTGTTGCTTCGCGACCCTATTATTTATCGTATCAAGCATGTGCATCATCATCGCACCGGCGATGCTTGGTGCATTTATCCGATGTACGATTTTGCACATGGACAAAGCGATAGTATCGAAGAAATTACCCATTCCATCTGTACCTTAGAATTCATTCATCATCGTCCATTGTACGATTGGTTTATCCAACAATTGGGTATTTTCCCTTCGCATCAATATGAGTTTGCGCGTCGAAGTGTGAGTTATATGATTACGAGTAAACGCAAATTGTTGCAACTGGTAAACGAAGGTCATGTTAGTGGTTGGGACGATCCGCGTATGCCCACTATTAGTGGTATGCGTCGTCGTGGTTACCCTGCAGCAGCGGTACGTCAATTTTGCGATATGATTGGTGTTGCTAAACGCGAAAATCTTGTAGATATTGGTGTTTTGGAGTTTTGCGTTCGGGAGCAATTGAATAAATCAGCGAATCGTGTGATGGCTGTACTGGATCCAGTAAAAGTTGTTTTAACCAATTACGAAGCAGGAAAATCCGAAGTGCTTATTGCCGATAACAACACCGAAAATGAGCAGGCTGGGACAAGAGCAATGACTTTTAGTCGTGAATTGTATATCGAACGTGACGACTTTATGGAAGATGCACCCAAAAAGTTTTTTAGGCTCGCTCCTGGTTTATCTGTTCGTTTAAAACATGCCTATATCATCACGTGTAACGAAGTCATCAAAGATGAGTCGGGTAATATTACAGAACTGCATTGCACTTATAATGTCGACAGTAAAAGTGGCAGCGATACGAGTGGGATACAGGTAAAAGGGGTAATCCATTGGGTGGATGCCGCCACTGCTGTAAATGCTGAAATAAGAATGTATAATCGTTTGTTTACGGTCGAAGATCCGGCCAATGCCGAAGGTGATTTTAAGGACCATATAAATGCCCATTCAATGGAGTTAAATGTTCATGCTAAAATTGAAGCTTCATTGTTGAAAGCCCTACCTGGTGAGCAATTTCAGTTTATGCGCAAAGGATATTTTTGTGTGGATAGAGATAGTACTGTCGATAAATTAGTGTTCAATCAAACGGTAAGTTTGAAAGATACTTTTGCGAAAGAAATGAAGAAATAAGGTCGGATTGCACTATTGCATACTATTATAAAAAGGAGTTGTCCATGAACAATGGTTGCTCCTTTCTTTCTGAAATGGAAGCTTGGAAACACTTTATTCCCAATGATGACTTGTCTTGAAAATTTTATTACTCCTTTATTGTTGAAAACAATGAAGAATATATACGTTCTATACTTTGGCTTAATGGTATTTGGCCTTGTTTCTTGTACCAAGAACAGTGTCGAAGATTGGAAAACAATCAAGAAACTTTATCGAAACTATAAAAACGGTGAGATATCCGAATGTACATTAAACGGTGAAAAGTACTTTGTTGCTGGCCAGAATGCTTTCGATGCTGGTGCTTCTATTTATAACAAGGACGGTATCAAGGTAGGGGATTGTAACTACGCTTGGGGAGTGGTAGATTCTTTATGCGGCAAATTCCAAGCATGTGAAGTTGTGTATCGAGAAGAGCATCATATTTCTGGACAAGCTGCAGTAGATAAATACAATCTTAATAAAGGAATTTTTCGTTAAATCAAACTCCTTACATGTGGTGATAGGGGGAATGATTCAAAATGCTAAAGGCCCGATAAACTTGTTCGGCAACAATTAAACGTACCATTTGATGCGGAAATACTAAGGGAGACAATGACCAGGTTTGTTTGGCTTTTTCTTTTACGGTATCACTCACGCCAAAAGCACCTCCAATCAATATCACCAAGGTTTTGGTACCTTGGTTCATGAGGCTTTGAAATTGCTGACTCCATTGCACGGAGTCTAGTTTTTTGCCACGCTCGTCAAGCAAAATAAGGTAATGATTGGCTTGTAGCCTTTTTAAAATGAGCTCTTCTTCGATTTGTTTGGTGCGTGCAATATCGGTAGTGAGGTTTTTTTTGGGCACTTGCAAAAGCACTAATTCGATATTGTTCCAAGGTTTTGTTTTGCCAAAATAATATTGGATTCCTTCTTCAATAAAGGAATCATTCGCCTTACCCAAAGACCATATTTCAATATTCATGCGTACCTAGTTGAGCAATAAAATATTGACCGCACGACGAATAATATTAAAGGCTATTTCGGCCATTAGATTTTCTTTGTCTAGGGTAGGATTGACTTCTACAATTTCAACACAGCAGATTTTATAATTTTGCATTAAAGCCGCAATTAAATCTTCTGCTTCTCTTTCTTTAAGCCCATTACTCACCGGTGTGCCAGTGCCGCGAGAGATGCTGCTATCAAGGCTATCTACGTCAAAAGATACATAAATGTCTTCGCACTTACTCAAGTGGGCTAAAGTTTGGCGCACTACGCTTTCTATTCCTTTTCGGCGTACTTCTTGCACTGTAACTATTTTGATCCCCAATTTTTTCAGCAGGGCTTCTTCCTCTTTTTCATAATCTCGCAGTGCAATAAAAACTAAATCCTCGGGTAAAATCTTTGGTTCAATTTTACCCATATTTTTTAGCTTATTCCATATATCCACCGTTTTGGGGTCTGGATTATGCACTTTACATTCCATATTGTCTTGGGCTAGTGCTGTGGCCAAAGGCATACCATGCATATTGCCTGATGGCGAGGTATAGGGTGTATGCATATCGGCATGTGCGTCTATCCAAATTACCCCCAACTTGCGTTTGGGATTGGCCATCTTGATACCTGCTATGGTGCCGCCTGCTGTACTATGGTCGCCAGCAAATACTACTGGGAAAATGCCTGATTTAATGGTTTCACAGACCGCTGTCGAAACACGTTCGTACATAGTGTGCACACCGTGGATGCGCTTTGCATAAGGAGAAGCCACCGGTTCGTACAACAAGTTGTTCATGTCGGGTACCACTTCCGAAGGGAAGTTTACAAAGAAATTGCTCATGAAATCGAGCGCTGCAATTTTAATAGCATCAATACCTAGGCTGGCTCCTCGAGTTCCCGCACCTATTTCTGATCGTACTTCTATCAATTTTATATTGCGCATTATCTTTTTTGTTTGTCTTCTAAAAATAAAGGGTGAAGATTAATTCACCCTTGTGTATGTTCATTACAATTTCCTTTACAAAGTAAAGGCTTGCTCTATCAAACTGTTTTGCTCCTTACTGTGTACTTTTCCAAATCCTGTCGCTGTTGAAGCACTAGCTTTACGACAGAGATATTTCATAGGGAATGCTTCAAAATTTGTTTTCAAGAAGCTTGCTGCTCCCATATTTGCAGGTTCTTCTTGTACCCAAAGCCATTCTGCTTTTTTGTATTTTTTATTCAGTGCTTCCAATTGTTTTACTGGCAGCGGATAAATCTGCTCTAATCGAACGATAGCAACATCTGTGTTCTTATCTGCCAATTGTTTTTCACTAAGGTCAAAATACATTTTACCTGTACACAATACAACGCGTTTTACTTTATCGGCTTTAACAATTGTTGCATCATCAATCACTTCTTGGAATCCTCCTGTTGCAAATTCTTCTAAAGTTGAGAAAGAACGAACGTGGCGCAAATTTGCTTTGGGCGAAAAGTTGACCATTGGTTTGCGGAATTCCCAGGTTAATTGTCGGCGTAAGGCATGGAAAAAGTTTGCTGCTGTAGTGATGTTAGTCACCACAATATTATTTTCCGCACTCATTTGCAAGAATCGCTCTGGACGAGCATTGGAATGCTCTGGTCCTCCACCCTCATAGCCATGTGGTAATAACATGACCAGGCCATTCATTGCGGCCCATTTTTGTTCGCCACTTGTTAGGTATTGGTCGATTATGATTTGCGCGCCATTGGCGAAATCTCCATATTGGGCTTCCCAAACAGTCAATGTATTTGGGTTGGCCATTGCATAGCCATATTCAAAGCCTAGCACTGCATATTCGCTCAACAATGAATTGTATATGTAGAATTGGGCGTCATCTTTTGCGGCTATTGAAAGTCGGTTGTATTGTTCATTATTTGTTTCGTCATAGAGTACTGCATGACGATGAGAGAAGGTGCCGCGTTTTACATCTTCGCCACTAAGGCGTACATCTTTACCCTCGGCCAACAGTGTAGCATAGGCCAATAATTCACCCGTTGCCCAATCAATTTTCCCTTCGGTTTCAAATAATTTGATTTTATCTTGAAGTAATTTATCAATCTTGCGCTGTGGTTTGAATCCCGCAGGCGCTTTCATAATGGCGTATAAAATTTGTTGTACCGTTGTAGCATCTACGGCTGTTTTGGGGGAGTGGTCAAAATCGCTATCAATAGCATTACGCAAAGGTTTCCATGCTACATCAGGCTCTTGATAGCTGTAAGGTAAGGGGCTTTTTTTAGCAGCATCTAAGCGTGTTTGCATATCGTCCCAAACTGATTTTTCCAATTCTTTGGCCAGATTTTGCGCTTCAGCATCTGCATTATTCAACAAGAATTCGGCATAGATATCACGGATGTTCTTGTGTTTTTCGATGATGCCATACATGTTGGGCTGGGTAAATTTGGGTTCATCACCTTCATTATGCCCAAATCTGCGGTAACAAACCATATCAATGAACACGTCATCGTTGTATTTCTGACGATATTCAACTGCCAATGCGCATGCACGCACAACGGCTTCAGGATCGTCGCCGTTAACATGTAATACAGGTACTTGTACCATTGCAGCAATACTTGTACTGTAATCTGAAGAGCGAGCATCAACAAAATCTGTGGTAAACCCAATTTGGTTATTGATAACAAAATGAATTGTACCACCATTGTTGTAGCCTTCCAATTTGCTCATTTGTAGCAACTCATAAATGATACCTTGCCCTGCTACTGCAGCATCCCCATGGATAAGGATAGGCAATACTTTGGCATATTCATTGTTGTATAAATCGTCAGATTTAGCGCGTGCAAAACCAGCAACAACAGGGTTTACCGCCTCTAGATGCGAAGGGTTAGGTGCTAATTGCAAACGTATTTTTTTGCCTGAAGGAGTGGTCGCATCCGTACGAATGCCCAAATGATATTTCACATCGCCACTACCCATGGTAGTATCGGTAGGAATAACTCCTTCAAACTCCGAGAAAATTTGATCATAACTTTTGCCCATTGTATTGGCCAAAACATTTAAACGACCACGATGTGCCATCCCTATAACTACCTCTTTCACACCAGCTTCGGCAGATTGGTTGATGATGAAGTCTAGCGCTGGAATGGTGCTTTCTCCACCATCAAGCCCAAAACGTTTTTGCCCGATATATTTCATGTGCAAAAATTTCTCGAAAGTAACCGCTTGGTTTAGTTTTTCGAGTACACGACGACGGGTGTTTTTATCAATGGGTTCTAGCATCAATTCTTCATAGCGCTTGCGTACCCAGTGTTTTTTCTCACTGTTGTTGATGTAGGTATATTCAATGCCAATGTGACCAGTGTAGATTTTTTTGAGTTTGGCAATAATTTCTGCAAGGCTTGCATTGGGTAAGCCAATAAAATTTCCTGCAGCAAAATGGGTGTTGAGGTCTGCATCGCTCAGGTTAAAGTCATTCAAGTCTAACTCTGCGCGTCGGTTTTTACGGGGGCGGATGGGGTTAGTGTCGGACAATAAATGACCACGGCTGCGGTAGCCATATATAAGTTTGAATACAGAGAATTCTTTGGTCAACTGCTCATTACTGGCTATGGGGGCCTCATTGCTATGGGGCGTTTTCGTTCCGTTTAATCTGCCTGAAGCATAATCAAATCCTTCAAAAAACTTTTTCCATTCGGGATCTGCTTCTGTAGGATTTTTAAGGTATTCATTATAAAGCGCCTCGATATAAGATGGGTGCGAACTGTTGAGGTAGGAAAAATCTTGCATTGCTGTTTAAGAAATCAAAATTTGTGGTTGAAAAAATATAAAAACGCCTTTAAATAAAGGTATCGAGCAAAGATAATCAAGTAAATAATAAAATGTTGTTGAAAAATGAATGTCCCTAGCTTTTTGTCTCTAATATTGTTCTTTCCCTTTATAGTCCCAAATAACGCGCTTCCATTGCCTGCCTACTTGGTATAGTAAAATATATTCATTTGGATTTCCTTTTAGCATGAGGTCATAGCCACCCCAGGCATCAATATTTACTTTAAAATGTTTATTTTGATAGTTTACTGCACCGATATCATTGTACCACCACCAAGTTCCCCATTGGTTGAGACTAACATGAATTGTACTGTCACTTAAGACCCTCACATGGGCGCCATCAGTAATGGCATTTATATTATAACTAAATACCTCAATTATTTCGTTTTTCGGTAAAGGCTGATACAGCAAACTACGCATTATAAAAGCTTCGTTTTGTTGGTTTGCTGTAATCATAAAAATCCCATTCATTGCTTGTGGGATATTTAATAAAATAATTTTTTTATGTTCTTGAATCGGTAAGCTGCTGATTAATTCATGGCTAAGTTGGGCGCTCACTTGCCATTTTTTATTCACCTTATAGCTTGCAAAAATATTGGCGGAAGAAAAAAGGATAAAAAAAGCAATATTGATCCATCGGGCTAGCATCCTATGGCACAATAGTGTACATGCAATAAATAGTAATCCCATTGAAAAGTAGGCATAACGATCATATACCACCCAAAAGGACTGAGGAAACCAAAGAGGAATGCTTAAGGCAAGGCATAGGCTAAGCCAAAAAAACAAAAGCACTAATGCTGATTTTTCGCTTTGGTCAGCTTTTGAAAATTTAAAAATCGATACCATTGTTGCCAAGACAAGGACATAAAATGCCCCAATGACCACATAGGATTCACAGAACCAATAAACCTTATCTCTAAAATCTTGTCCATAAAAACGACCGAAAAACAAAAGATGAAATATTAGTTTTAAAGGTTTGCTCAGCAAAATATTATTGGGTATTTCAGTAATCGCACCAGTACTGATATGGGGTAGCCAAACCCCGTAATTTATTTTTACCAAAACAAAATGTAAGATCAATAACAGCATTTGCGGAGCAACGATAAGTACCCATTTTTTAGGCCATTTTATACCTCCCAAGGCTGAATTTTTATTATAAAACAGGATCAATGCAGCAACGCATAATGGGGTGATGTAAAATAACTCTATCGAAAAAGTAGAAAGGAAATATAGGGCAGCTATCGCCCAAAGTATTTTATTACTCGGGTTTTGCTGATATAACTGCACTAAACGTAATATGGATAAAAACAATAAAAAGCCTAACAGATAATGGAAGGAAGCCTCCCAAACAATCACTTCAGATAGGGTAGGGCTGAAACAAAAAAACAGCATGGCGATGAAAATGGCAGGCCTATTGCCTATGTTTTGTTCATTGGTAAAAAGTGCTGTTATAAGGGTATACAGTAATGTTACATTTAGCGCATGCAAGCTGATGTGCATACAATGCCATAAAAAATGATTTGTGCCCATTATTTGATACAAAAACCAAGTCACCAATTGTGTAAATTGATACAGGCTTTTAACTTGGAAATGGCTGCGGTTGATGTGATCTGCAAAACTACTGTAGCGTATATCATAAAGCCAGCCTGTAAAATCGCTCACAAAACCTGCCCGCCAAGTCGGTAAATACAGTACAAATAGCAGCAGCCAAAAGAAACTAAACAATCGAATTTTAGAATCGTAAATCCATTTGAACCACTGCATTGAACTTGTTTTTGAATATTTAGCCCGAATGTACAAAAACTAAGATTTGTTTGGAGCTATGCTTGCATATTCCATTACTTTTGCTGGGATTTTAAATCAAAAGCAATAGATGAAACTAGAACAGCATGTGGGGAAGCAGATGACCATTTCTCCTTCTGAAGCGGGTAATTGGCTAGCCTTTACACTCGATCATATCGAACGCGGAACGGCCACCATTAGCCTTAGTGTTCGCCCCGAAATGACGAATCCGTATAAGCACATTCACGGCGGCATGATGGCTTTGGTAATTGATGAAAGTATAGGTTGGGCGGTATTGAGCTTGGAGTCGGAGCTGAATTATACCAGCCTTAATTTGAATGTTGATTTTTTATACGCTATCAAAATGGGTGAACGATTAAGAGCCAAAAGCACTGTTATTCGTGCAGGCAAAAAAATCATTAATGTAGAATGTTTGGTGTATGATATGCAAGACCGATTATTAGCCAAAGCCTCTAGCAACCTGATCAATACAGGCATGCAGCGCACACGTATAGAAGATATCGACCTCCCTGTGGAATAAAACAGAATCATCACTTACATTTGTCTCCAATATAAATTAAGCAAGAAAAGTATTTTTAATTTTTCATTTTCAATTTTTCATTAAAAAGATGTCTCAAAAATTTTACGAACGCCTTGGTGCAGAACTTCAGGACATTGAAGTTGCAGGATTGTACAAAAAAGAAAGAATTATCGAATCGGAGCAAAGTGCCGAAATAGTAGTAAATGGTAAAAAGGTATTGAACTTTTGTGCCAACAATTACCTCGGACTTTCCTCTCACCCAAAAGTCTTGGCCGCAGCAAAAGCTTCCATTGACACTCATGGATTTGGAATGAGCTCGGTGCGCTTTATTTGTGGCACCCAAGACATCCATAAACAATTAGAAGAAAAAATATCGGCCTTCTTAGGCACTGAGGACACTATTCTTTATGCAGCTTGTTTTGATGCAAATGGAGGTGTTTTCGAGCCCTTACTAAACGAAGAAGATGTCATTATTTCGGACGAATTAAACCATGCTTCTATCATTGACGGTGTCCGTTTGTGTAAAGCAAAACGTGCCCGCTTTAAAAATAAAGATATGGCAGAATTGGAAGCTGCTTTGATCGAACATAAAGATGCCCGTACCCGATTGATTGTAACGGATTCTGTTTTCTCAATGGACGGAACAATTGCTGAATTGGATAAAATTTGTGCTTTAGCCGATAAATATGATGCGCTTATAATGATTGATGAGTGTCATTCTTCAGGTTTTATGGGCAAGACTGGTCGTGGTGTTCATGAAGCTTGCGGTGTGATGGGTCGTATTGATATCATTACCGGCACTTTAGGTAAGGCCTTAGGTGGGGCATCGGGCGGTTTCACCAGTGGAAAGAAAGAAATCATTGACATGTTGCGCCAACGCAGCCGCCCTTATTTATTTAGCAATACACTTGCTCCTTCTATAGTGGGTGCATCTATTGCAGTGTTGGATATGCTGAGTGAAACAACCGAATTGCGTGATAAACTTGAAGTCAACACACAATATTTCCGTAGTAAAATGACAGAAGCGGGTTTTGACATCAAGCCAGGCACCCATCCCATTACCCCATTAATGCTTTATGATGCTGTTTTAGCACAAAAGATGGCTGCTCGATTGCTTGAAGAAGGTGTCTATGTAATTGGTTTCTTCTTCCCTGTAGTGCCAAAGGGATTGGCCCGTATTCGTATTCAAATATCTGCCGGTCATGAAATGCATCACCTTGATACAGCCATTGCTGCTTTCATCAAAGTGGGTAAAGAATTGGGCGTAATTAAATAACGATTAATGTTGCATTTTTAATGTTAAATGGCAGCATTTATAGAAAATCCCTGAACGATGAGTTCGGGGATTTTTTTATTGGATCTATTCCTCTATGAGGATCAAGGTAAACAATAAGAGCCCACACGGTCATCCCGACTCCTCCACACATTGTCAACCCGACAATAGGAGGAACCCTAAAGGCTGCTTGCATTCAAATGCTGAATCCCACGTGCATTGGCATGACCTTCCGAGCCCATTTTTTTTGAAAATTTATTTTATTGCTTAATAACAGCCAAGGTATTGGACATGGGCAACGTTTTTTGCTTTTTTATTGAAGAAGCATTAAAAATATCGTACTATTTGAAAAGCATCATTCAAAATACAAAAAACATATAGTTCAATGTTTGTTTAATACTGCATCTTTACCTACAAATCAAATCAATGACGCTCGCATCTTTTTTCTTATTCAGCTTTTTCTGCGCTGCCAAAGAGCCTAAAAATATTCCTGGCAGTATTTATGACTTTAAAGTCACCTCTTTAGAAGGAAAAGAAATTGATTTTTCTGCTTTTAAGGGAAAGAAAATTCTCATCGTCAACACTGCCTCTAAATGTGGTTTTACGCCCCAGTACAAAGAATTGGAGACGCTGTATGGTCAATACAAGGACCAATTAGTGATTGTTGGTTTTCCAGCTAACAATTTTTTATTTCAAGAGCCTAAAGGCAATACCGAAATCGCGGCATTTTGCCAACGCAATTATGGGGTTAGTTTCCTGATGAGTGAAAAAGTATCGGTTAAGGGCAAAGAGATAGCCCCCATTTATTATTGGTTGACACACAAAAAGTACAATGGATTGAAAGATGCTCCGGTAAAATGGAATTTTCAAAAATACCTTTTGGATGAAAAAGGCAAACTTATAGCCGTGTTCAATCCAAAGAGCTCGCCTTTAAGTAAAGACCTTGTAGAACTTATTAAAAATAAGCAGAACTGATTTTTATGATATTGCTCATAATCAGGCATATAATGACAATCAAATGACAGTTTACAGCAGCGACTATTAGGCATTTAACATTGGTACTAATAACTTTGCCGCGCATCAAAAAGAGATGGGAATCAACTCGGTGAACACATTAAAAAGCATATCAGATTTTTATGTTGTCGGTATCAATTACCGCAATACCGAGGCTGGTATTCGTGGCCAATATGCCCTGAGCACCGACCAATACATTCATCTACTTGAAACAGCCAAAATACAGGGCATCGAAGAATTATTTGTCCTTTCTACCTGCAATCGTACTGAAATATATGGCGTGGCTACATCAGCCAAGCAGTTAGCGCAGTTTTTGTGTTCTGAAACCAAGGGTAGCTATGAGGTTTTTGCACAACAAGCTTATTTCAAACAAGGGAAATTAGCGATTGAGCATTTGTTGCAAGTGGCTGCTGGTTTGGATTCGCAAATTTTGGGTGATTATGAAATAATTAGTCAAATAAAACAATCGGTCAAGATTGCAAAGGAATATCATTGTATTGGCTTATTTACCGAAAAATTAGTGCATACCACTTTGCAGTCTTCACGTGTTATTCGAAGCAATACCAAGCTAAGTAGTGGTTCGGTATCGGTGTCTTTTGCAGCAGTACAATATATTCAGCAGCATTTTGCACAAGCTAGCGATAAGAAGATTTTGTTGATCGGCGTGGGTAAAATTGGTCGCAATACTTGTAAAAATATCGTGACTACTTTGGGTACAAACCAAATTACTTTAATCAACCGTACCAATGAAAGAGCCGAAGAACTAGCTACTTCTTTAGGCATTGACTTTGCCCCTTATCATACGCTCGAAGAGCAAGCCCAAGAAGCAGAGGTAATTTTGGTAGCTACAAACGCTCCGGTGCCCACCTTGCTCAAAAGGCACATTGAAGGAAGTGGCTCAAAATTAATTATTGATTTGTCCATTCCTTATAATGTTGAAACGGCTGTTGCTTCAGTAGAGAATATACGTTTGGTCAACGTTGATGAACTCTCAAAAGTTGCGGATGAAACCTTACAAAACCGCTTATTAGAAGTCCCCAAAGCACAAGCCATTATTGCAGAACATATCCTTGAGTTCAAGGAATGGTATTCGATGCGCCAGCATGTGCCCCTAATTAAGGCGGCAAAATCTACTTTGCAAAGTCTACAGCTCAAACATCAATATGCTTTTGAATCTGTGCCGCTTCAAAGTAATGAGCACATTCAAAAAGTACTCAATAATATGGCTACCCAATTGCGTCAAAAAAACCAAGGTGGATGTAATTTTATTCTTGCCATTAATGATTTTATGACACGCTCATAAGACTTCAATTTATAGCCAATTTACCCATGCAACAAGCCATACGGATAGGAACGAGAGATAGCAAATTAGCCCTTTGGCAAGCCCATACTGTACAGGCGCTGCTCGAAGAAAATGGTGCGAAGACAGAGCTTGTGCCAGTAAAAAGCGAGGGTGATCTTGACCTCGTAACGCCATTGTATGCCATGGGTGTGCAAGGTGTTTTTACTAAAGGTCTAGATGCTTTTTTACTTTCTAATAAAATTGATATCGCAGTCCATTCCCTCAAAGATGTACCTACGCAATTGGCAGTCGGATTGGCTCAGGCAGCTGTTTTGCCACGCGCATCTTACAAAGATTTATTTGTGCCTCATCCACATTCATCTGCTATGGGTACAGCTAAAATTGCGACGGGTTCTATTCGTCGCAGAGCACAATGGCTGCATCAATACCCCGGTAGTACAATCGAAAATTTGAGGGGAAATGTGCAAACGCGCATGCGTAAATTAGAAGAAAGTGACTGGGATGGTGCCATTTTTGCTGCTGCCGGATTAGACAGAATGGAGATGCGGCCAGCGAATGCTATCGAATTAGATTGGATGTTACCCGCTCCTGCACAAGGGGCGGTAATGGTGGCTTGCAGGGCAGAGTCAACTGATTTATTAACTTTATGTAAGCGGTTTAATGACGAACAAACGGCACTTTGTGTTCAAATTGAAAGAGATTTTTTGCGTAGCCTTATGGGAGGATGTTCGACCCCTATAAGCGCTTTGGCCGAAATAGTTGACAATGAAATTCATTTTAAAGGCAATATTCTTTCAGTTGATGGTAGCCAAAAAATGGAAATACAAAAGACTTGCTCTGTAGCTGAGGCAAAAGATGCGGGTATAGTATGGGGGAAAGAGCTATTGCAAAAAGGTGCAGATATCATAGTCGAATCAATTAGAAATTTTGGACAGAACAGTTAAGATACTCAGTACTGCACTATTGCCCGAAACTGCACGCCTAGCGCTTTCGGCGCAACAAATACATTGTGAAGAGCATGCTTTTGTAGAAACGGAAATCAATGTTGCAGAGCAGGATGCTATTTTTATCAAAGACTTAGCCAAGCAAAAAGTTGTAGTCATTTTTACCAGTGCACAAGCGGTAGCCGCAGTCATAAATTGTCTTGGAGATGAAAATCCTGATTGGTCAATTTGCTGCATCAGCGGCGCTACAAAAACGGCTTTACTTGCCTTTTTTGACGAAGGTAAAATAATAGCTTCGGCTAAAGATGCGATAGACTTATTAGAGGCAATGGAAGAAATGGTAGCCCAAAAAGTTGTATTTTTTTGTGGTCAAAAAAGATTAGATACTATACCTGTAAGGCTTTTGGATAGAGGTTTTGAGCTTATTGAATGTAAAGTTTATGATACTTTTTTTAAGCCGCAAAAAATGAGTGGCATTTTCGATGCTCTTTTATTTTTTAGTCCATCTGGTGTAGATAGTTTTTTTATGATGAATGAAATATGCAAGGATGCGGTGTTGTTTAGCATTGGGAAAACAACCGCAAAAGCTTTGCAACAAAAAGTAAACAACGAAGTCATTATCTCGGCTCAGCCCGATAAAAATATTTTAGTACAAACACTTATTGATTTTTATAAAAAGTAGACAGTATCATGTTGCAAAACGATTTATTATTGCGCACACTTCGTGGCGAAAAGACAGAAAGAACACCCGTATGGATGATGCGTCAGGCAGGTCGTTATTTACCTGAGTATATTGCCATTCGTAACAAATATGGTTTTTTTGAACGTTGCCAAACGCCCGAATTGGCTTGTGCAATCACCATTCAACCCGTGGATATTGTGGGTGTGGATGCTGCGATTTTATTCTCCGATATTTTGGTTGTTCCACAAGCAATGGGGCTTGAAGTACAATTAAAGGAAAATGTTGGGCCTTTGTTGCCCAATCCCATCAAAACTGTTGCCGATCTTGCTCGGGTTCGTGTACCTGATGTGGATGAAACATTGGGTTATGTATTCGATGCGATTAAATTAATCAAACAAGAATTGAATGACCGAGTGCCACTGATAGGCTTCGCTGGTGCACCTTGGACGCTATTGTGTTACATGGTTCAAGGCAAAGGGAGTAAGACTTTTGATGAAGCCAAAGCTTTTTGCTATGCTCAACCAGAGTTGGCCCATCAATTGTTGCAAATGATTACCGACACGACAATTGCTTATTTGAAAGGCCAAATAAAAGCTGGCGCAGATACTTTACAATTGTTTGATAGTTGGGGTGGATTGTTGAGCCCTGCTGATTTTGAAGTATTATCCTTACAATATATCCGTCAGATTGTTGCTGCTGTAAAAGATGAAGTGCCTACTATTATTTTTGCAAAAGGGGCTTGGCATAGCCTCGATAAAATGGCAGCAACAGGTGCTGCTGGCTTGGGGATTGACTGGTGTATTCCTGCAAACATGGCGCGTCAATTTGCTGGTAACGATATTGCCTTACAAGGCAATTTTGACCCTGCAAAATTATTATCACCTATCCCTGTTATCGAAAAGGAAGTTCGTGAAATGCTTACCGCTTTTGGTCCAAATAGGCATATTGCTAATTTAGGTCACGGCATTTTACCCAATGTACCCGTAGACCATGCCCGGGCTTTTGTCAATGCAGTTAAGGAATTTAGGTTTGAACATTAATGAGTTTGTTTTTTGAATTGAGTAAAATCATCTGCAAACCTGATATACATCATGGGGTAGAAGATTTTTTATTCAGACTTTGCAGAAAAATTGTTTTATGGAAACTGTAGCGCACAAGAAATTCACAAAAGAAGTTTGGATTGATTTTATTCATTCTTTGCAAGACCGCATCTGTGCTGCCCTTGAGCAGGAGGATGGCCTTGCAAAGTTTTTTGAAGATAAATGGGAGCGCCCTGAAGGGGGTGGTGGTAAAACACGTGTTTTGGCCAATGGTAATGTTTTTGAAAAGGGCGGTGTCAATACCTCTGTTGTATTTGGTGAAGTCTCTGATGTGATGCGCAAGCAATTGGGTGTTGATGGTCATAGCTGGTTTGCCTGCGGTTTGAGTTTAGTCATTCATCCCACAAACCCTTTTGTGCCTACCACCCATGCCAATTGGCGTTATTTTGAACTGTACGATAAAGAGGACAATATAATTGATTGCTGGTTTGGTGGCGGTGCAGACCTCACGCCATTCTATTTATTCGAGGAAGATGCACAACATTTTCATGCTACATTAAAAGGGGCAATTGAGCCTTTTGGTGAAGGCTTGCACGCGCAGTATAAAGCTTGGTGCGACCAATATTTTGCCAATACCCATCGCAATAATGAAATGCGCGGTATTGGGGGCGTATTCTACGACCATTTGAAACCAAGGCCTGAATTTGATGTGGAGCGATTGTTTGCCTTTCAGCAAGCGAATGGCCATTCTTTTGTAGAAGCTTATTTGCCCATCGTGGCCAAGAGAAAGAACTTAAGTTTTACGCTGGAGCATAAACACTGGCAGGAAATACGCCGTGGGCGGTATGTTGAGTTTAATTTGATACACGATAGAGGTACTATTTTTGGTTTGAAAACCAATGGACGCACAGAGAGTATTTTAATGAGTTTGCCCCCAACGGTACGTTTTGAATACGATTATCAACCTAAGCCCAATAGTCCAGAAGCTAAATTATTGGATGCTTGTCAGCATCCCAAAGACTGGGTATAGCAAGTCATTCTGTACAATTATTTTGCCTAATGTATTGCTTCTACCTTGTAGCCGGCTTTTTGTAATAATTGCAATAATCCCATTACATGTCCTGCCCCTACTGCAAAAAAAGTAGGCTTTTCGGTCATCATCTTTATCATGGGATTAATCCATTTTTTATTTCTATTATCTATCAACAAGGCATTATTCATTCCCATTTCTGAACTGCTTTTTACAATCATTTTGTTGAGCGCATGAAGGTCTTGTTTTTTGTAGGCCAGTATCAAATTGGATACATCAGCAATGTCGTTTTTTTCGCCCTTAGCAATGCGGATCATCTGGGCAATAATGCTGTCGGTAGGTATGGATTCTAATGCCTCCATTTGCTCTGCCACTGTTTCTAATCCGATTGTTTTTTTAGATGCATTATTTGCTTTTTCTACAAGCTTTAATTCATAAGAAACAGATTCTTTACAAGGGCCTTTAATAAGGCCTACACTATAAATCATATACAATGCCACTGGCTTCATGCGTTCGACAATTTGCATGTTTTGCCCCAATGAATCCTCTATATATTGTTTGACTATTTTAAAATCTTGCTCATTGCTAAAATAATCTCTTAGGCTACCGCCGCTTAAATCCATCATTAAGGCTGCCGTTTCCATAGATAGGGTATTATTGCTGATATCCATTTCAATACACAATTGCTTTGTTTCTTCGAAAGATTTTTGCATCGAGGCTGTCCAGAAATAATCACTTTCGCAAATAATGTGTATTGTACCAAAGAGGTAGGAAGGCATGTTATTGCCCTCTTTGCTTATTTTCCACAGTAGGGAATGTTCACTTTTCTTTTGTTTTTGTGCCCATGCAGTGCTGCTAAGCAAAAGCCCAATGAGCACCAGAAGTTGAATTTTGAAATAGTTTTTCATGTTGCAATGGCAGGATAATTTAGTGGAGCAAAAGTGTTGTTGCGCTCAGGGCTACACCCAATACAATGGCTATGATTTTTTGATTGGTGAGGGTGTGTTGCTTGGTTCCACTCTCATAAAATATGGTTGTCGCTATATGGATAAAAGCACCTGCAACGATTGGGATAAGGATACCTAAAATGTTAGAAACAGCGAAATATTTACTACCTAAATAAGAGGCTAAAACACTAGCCAATGGCGTTAATAAAGCAAAAATCAAAAGAAGTCCCCATGATTTGATGCCACGTCCGTATGTAGCTCGAATCATGGTCGCTACAATCACAACTTCGGGTAATTTGTGGATCGCTACCGCAAAATAAAGAGAAACATCGGTTTGGGGCATACGATAATTAAAGCCTAGAGGGAAACCCTCCATAAGCGCATGAACGCCCAATCCAGCCATAATAGATACCAATGGTATGTGGTGGTTATGGCCGTGGCTGTGACTATGTCCATGTTCAACACCATGGGTGAATCGTTGAATAAATAATTGAAGAAAAAAACCAATCAAAATATACAAACCCGCCTTATGGCCTTGGTCTTCAATTGTTTCGGGGATGAGGTGTAAAAAAGTAATGCTCAATAAAAATGAACCAGAAAAGGCCAATAGCAAGTGCATTTTTTTATCGTCAATTAAACGAACCCGCATGGCCAATAAACCTGCTGCATAGGTTACTACGAACAAAAAAATATTAGGAAGAAGATGAGGCAAGACTGTTTATAATTAATGTTGAAAATTTGAGTACAAAGGTAACTGAATAGCGTGTATATAAAAGCAAAAAAGCGCAGCCTTCTAAAAGGATACGCTTTTTTATGTGTTCAATAGATTTTTTATTAAAGTGTGTCTAATACGGCATTCATGTTGCGCACCGCTTCAGCCGATTTGTTGAATTCTGCTTGCTCCGCATCATTCAATTTATAATCGATGATCTTTTCCCAGCCATTGCTACCTATTACCACCGGTACACCCAAGCAAATATCTTTTTGGCCATATTCGCCATCAAGTGCTACACAGCAAGGGAATACTTTCTTTTGGTTGCGTACAATGCTTTCTACCAAGGCTGCACCGGCGGCTCCAGGAGCATACCAAGCCGAAGTCCCTAGTAATTTTGTCAAGGTTGCACCACCTACCATTGTATCGGCAGCTACTTGTTTCAATTGGTCTTCACTAAGGAAATTAGAAACAGGTGTGCCATTTAAAGTAGCCAAACGCGTCAAAGGAATCATCGTTGTATCGCCGTGTCCACCAATAACAGTAGCGTGTAGGTCGCTCTGAGAGCAATCCAATGCTTTTTGTAAATATGTTTTGAAACGAGCGCTATCCAAAATACCACCCATACCAATTACACGGTTTTTAGGAAGGCCAGTAGCTTTTAACGCTAAATAAGTCATGGTATCCATTGGGTTTGAAATAACCACGATAATGGCATTGGGAGAATATTCTAATAAGCTTTTAGCAACGTTTTCAACAATTTTTGCATTGGTGCCAATGAGTTCTTCGCGTGTCATTCCGGGCTTACGAGGAATACCAGAAGTAATCACACAAACAGCAGAGCCAGCCGTTTTGCTGTAATCGCCAGTTACACCAGTAATACGTGTGTTGAAACCCAATAGAGAAGCTGTTTGGGTTAAATCAAGCGCTTTACCTTCTGCAAAACCTTCTTTAATGTCTACCAATACTAGTTCTTCAGCAATTTCTCTTCTTACGATATTGTCGGCACAAGTAGCGCCTACTGCGCCAGCACCTACTACGGTTACTTTCATTGTTCTGTTTTTTATTAAAGTGATGAAATGTGTATGTTTTTAGCAATGCAAATGTAGTGGATTTGGCTAATGCAATGCAAGAAAACTAAACTACTAGAACATGATTTTTGTCAAAATCTTAAGTTATTAAAAAGAATCCTACTGCACAAAGAAGGTCTGAATTGTACTTATTTGATTGTAGAACAATAGGCTAGTGCAGTCTAGCTGCCGTTTTTCATCAATATCGCAGTCAAATCCAAAACTTGATCCAATAAAACCATTTTCATGTATCTCTAAGATGTTATAAACAGCATGGGACATGGACTTTTTGGGAGATCTAGGAAAAGTCTATCAATCCAAGGCAGTATAAGCTAAGCTGCTTTTTTATGGATGCCTTGTTTGTGTACAAACAATTTGGCGTCAAGAAATAATCTTTATTTGTAGGCAGGTTTTAATTGTATTGAGATAAATTTTTCATAACATTTGCCAATAATAGTCACAATAAATTCTCTCCAAAATCAATTGCCGATTCCTTATTTTTGAACAATATTCCACTCTGTAATTTAAAACACAATTATACAACATGGCAGCAGCAGCAGACGACAAACAAAAGGTATTAAAACTTGCCTTAGATAAGATTGAAAAGGACTTTGGGAAAGGTTCGGTGATGTTATTAGGCGACAAACAAAACGAAACTATTGATGTAATCAGCACAGGTTCTTTAGGCTTGGATGTTGCATTAGGCGTGGGTGGCTTGCCTCGTGGTAGGGTAATTGAAATTTATGGTCCAGAATCTTCGGGTAAAACAACAATTGCTATTCATACCATTGCTGAGGCACAAAAGAAAGGTGGTATTTGTGCTATAATCGATGCAGAACATGCTTTTGACACAGGTTATGCTCGCAAGCTAGGAGTTGATGTTGACAATTTAATTATATCGCAGCCCGATTATGGTGAGCAAGCATTAGAAATTGCTGATCGCCTTATTTCTTCTGGTGCGGTTGATGTAGTGGTGATTGACTCTGTAGCTGCATTGGTTCCTAAAAGCGAACTTGAAGGCGAGATGGGTGATAGTAAAATGGGTTTACATGCACGATTGATGAGTCAAGCTTTGCGTAAATTAACAGCCACTATTTCTCGTACGGGATGTTGCTGTATTTTCATCAATCAGCTCCGCGAAAAAATCGGTGTGATGTTTGGTAATCCCGAAACGACCACTGGTGGTAATGCTCTTAAATTCTACGCATCTGTTCGTCTAGATATTCGCCGTGTGAGCCAAATCAAAGATGGTGATGTGGCTACAGGAAATCGTACTCGAGTGAAAGTGGTGAAAAATAAAGTATCACCTCCATTCCGTCAGGTAGAGTTTGACCTTGTATTTGGAGAAGGTATCAGCAAAGTGGGTGAGATTATAGATATGGGCGTAGAGCTTTCTATCCTCAACAAAAGCGGCTCTTGGTTTAGCTATGGCGATACCAAAATTGGTCAAGGTCGTGATGCAGTAAAAACGTTCTTGAATGATAATCCAGAAGTTGCTACCGAAGTGGAAGCTAAAATACGCGCGGCTTTACAAGCAAAATAATTCTTGAATTGAAGCTATAAAAATGAAAATGCCCTTGCAATCGCAAGGGCATTTTTTTTAGATATAGTTTTTAATTACCCATAAATTAAAATCAGGCCAATAATAATACCTGCAATTCCACTCAAGATATTCAACAACCTAACATTATATTCTTGAAACCAAATTCCAAGGCGCCAATTCGTTAATCCTAGTATTAATGCAATGGTGCCGAACAATAAAAAGAGTGCTGCCCAAGTATCTGCTGGGTCGTGATAAGTAGTGGTGCTTGGGGTATAACGATACCAACTTAAAAGTATTAATTGCATCAGTGTGTGTATTTCCTTCTTGAATGAAAATACAGTTACAAAATTAATTCAAATTACTGTTTGGGCTTATTCTTCTTTTGGGGCTTATCCCTATTTTGCAATCTCGATGCAGTTTGCTCTATTTCATTCGGTTATTTTCTGATTGAAACAATGCATGCCTAAGCTAAGCTTTATATCATAATCCAACAATTGCCTTATTTTTGGAACATTGCTACAAAACACAAGCAGTTTGTGCTTTCGAAGGCAAATTTTCACCCATTATGAAACACGTTTTTACTGGTATTTTGCTGGCGAGCTCCCTTTTGATTTCTTGTAAATCGACCAAAAATAAAGGATTAACCAAAAGTATGGAGACCATTGTGGTCAATGCTTTTACTCATCCAATGAATATTTATCGCGCTACATCCCCTAGGCTTTGGAATATCGTTCACACCCGTGTTGCCCTTTCTTTTGATTATAAAAATCGGACAGCCTATGGGCAAGAATGGCTGAGCCTACAGCCCTATTTTTACCCAAGCGACACCCTGAGGCTTGATGCCAAAAGCATGAAAATAGAGTCGGTAACGATTGGTCAATCAGACAAGCCTTTGCAATACACTTACGATAGTACTAGCCTCTTGATTAAGCTAGATAGAATGTACAGAAAGGATGAATTAGTTCGTTTGAGTATTAAATATGTGGCTATGCCTTATGCCACTGCTAGTGGCGGTAGTGCTGCTATCAAAGATGATAGGGGCTTATATTTTATCAATCATGATGGTAAAATTGAAGGAAAACCTATACAAATTTGGACCCAAGGCGAAACGGAGGCAAACAGTCATTGGCTGCCTACCATTGATAAGCCCAACAGCCGCACAACTGTGCAACTAGAACTGACTGTGCCCAGGCAATACAAAACCCTAGGGAATGGAGAATTGATATCGAGCATGGACAATGGTATTACCCGCACCGATATTTGGAAAATGGACCAACCGATTCAAGTCTATGCCATCATGTTTGCTATTGGTGATTTTGCAATAGCCAAAGACAGTTGGCGCAACAAAGAGGTGCATTATTATGTAGAGCCCGCTTATGCGCCTTATGCCCGCAAAATGTTTCAATTTACCCCAGAAATGATGGAGTTTTTCTCCAACGCAACAGGTATTCCTTATCCTTGGAATAAGTATAGCCAAGTAGTTGTGCGCGACTATGTATCGGGGGCAATGGAAAATACTTCGGCTAGTTTATTTGGTGAATTTATGAACCAAAACCACCGCCAATATGATGATGCCAACCACGAAGATGTTGTATCGCATGAGCTTTTTCATCAATGGTTTGGTGATTATGTAACGGCTGAATCCTGGAGCCATCTTACCGTAAACGAATCTTTTGCTACTTATGGCGAATATCTTTGGCGCAGACATAAATACGGATTGTCTTACGCAGATGAACTTGCCTGGAGCGATGTACAGAAATACCTCGAGCTTACAGATTATTCCGATCCTGTTTTGGTTCGCCACCATTACCGCGACAAGGAAGATATGTTTGACCGGGTGATTTATCAAAAAGGTGGGGCTATTTTGCATTATCTACATCATTTAATGGGTGATTCGGCTTTTTATACATCCATGAATATTTACCTCAGTAAAAATGCCTTACAAGCTGCCGAAGCCACTCAATGGCGTTTGGCAGTAGAAGAGGCTACAGGTAAGGATTGGAATTGGTTTTTCGACGAATGGTATCATCGGGCAGGACATCCCGTGTTGGACATCAAATATGTTTATGATGACGCAGCGCAAAAATTAAATGTAACAGTTAGTCAAATCCAAAAAGAAAAGGTCGGTCTATATGAATTGCCTTTAAAATCACTTTTGATAAATGGCGAAGAAAAATCAGAGATTAATTGGGCCATTGCTAAGCAAAAAGAAACCTTTAGTTACGATTATAAAAATGGCGTTCGACCCGTAATTGTGCCCGATGTAGCACATGTATTACCTGGCATCATCAAAGAAAATAAAAGCATTAAAGAATGGGCTACACAGATGAATAGCTGTAGCGATTTTGTGAGTCAATTATTGTGCATTCAAAATATTGGTCCTAAAGAAATGAATAGACCAGAAGCGCAAACAATACTCAATAAAGGTTTTGCCAATAAATCGGCTGCATTAAGGCAAGCTGCTCTAGAAAAAATAGCCCCAATTGAAACGGAATCCTTACGCAGTAAATACAAAACTGATGTTGTTATGTTGGCTACCAACGATGGCAATAATGTGGTAAAAGCTGCGGCCTTATCCATTTTGGGCGATTGGAAAATAAAAGAACAAAAAGAGCTCCTTCTGCAATCTATCAAGGATAGTTCCTACCTAGTGGCGGGTAATGCCTTAGCGGCATTGCAACAAATTGACGATAATCTTGCGTATACACTAGCAAAGGAGCATATAAACGAAAAACCCAATACAGAACTGGATGAAAATGCCTGGATGGTGCTCGCTTTAAAAGCAAAAGAAGAAGATACTCTGGCTTTCAAAAACCTCGCCCTCAATAAGCATGATGCCGAAAAGCGAAATCACATTGCAGGAAATCTGTTGCTGTTTGCCATATCAACAAAAAGTGAGGCTGCTTTTACAATGTGCTTGCACCTATTGGCTGATAAAATTCAAGAAACAGAAAACAAAAACTACCGTACCTATTACGCAGGCTTTTTGTTTAAAATTAAGGAAAATATAAAATTGAGACTTTCAAAAAGCAGCAAAAGCCCTTTGCTTTTGCGAGAAATGGAACTTTTAAAAGCGAAAGCAAAAGCCCTGTTGGCCACCGAAAAAGAGGAAGAAGTGCAAGCCATTTATCAAAAAGTGATGCAATAAGCACAATGAAGCGCACATATTGTATTAATAAAATTTTTCCAAATTAAGTCCTTCTGTCTTTTCGTGTCCTTATTTTTTTATTTTTGTTGCCATATCATTAAAAACAAATTCGCTGAATGAATTATCGTAAAATCAACAACCTATCCGGTTGGTTGGCGGGAGGCATTGCCCTTGTCGTTTATTTAATGACACTCGAACCAACAGTTAGCTTTTGGGACTGTGGTGAGTTTCTCTCATGTGCTTACAAACTTGAAGTAGGTCACTCTCCAGGTGCACCCTTGTTTATGATGCTTCAAAGAATGTTTGGCATATTTGCCGATAAAGAGCATGCGGCTTTTGCTATGAATGCCTTCTCGGCAGTGGTGAGTGCCCTGACGATTCTGTTTTTGTTTTGGACCATTACTTATTTCGCCAAAAAATTATTGGTGGGTCGTGAGGTAGAAAACCCAGATAAAAACCATACCATGCTCATTATGGGTGCTGGTTTTGTGGGTGCATTGGCTTACACCTTTTCTGACACCTTTTGGTTTTCGGCAGTAGAGGCAGAGGTATATGCTACCTCTTCATTTGTAACGGCAATTTCTTTTTGGGCTGCGCTAAAATGGGAGGCTGTTGCCGACGAAAAGCACGCCGACAAATGGTTATTGCTTATTGCCTATATGGTTGGTTTGTCTGTGGGTATTCACTTGTTGAACTTATTGATTATCCCTGCTGTAGCCATTATATATTATTTCCGCCGTTATGAGGTTACCAAAATGGGCACAGTAATCGCCTTTATTATTGGCTGTGTTATTCTTGGATTTGTACAGTTCGGTATCTTACAAGGTATCCCCAAATTGGCCTTTGCTTTTGATAAATTATTTGTCAATTCTTTTGGAATGCCCTTTAATGTAGGTGCCATTTTCTTTGTGCTGTTGATTGTAGCGGCCATGATTTGGGCATTGATGTTTGCTAAAAAGAAAGGTAATTACCTTTTACACACGGGTGTTTTATGTGTGATTTTTATCTTTATTGGTTACTCTTGCTACATTGTTCCCGTTATCCGTTCGAAGGCCGATACTGCAATTGATATGACTAATCCAGATGATGCAAATCGTTTGTTGAGTTATATCAGTAGGGAACAATTTGGTTCGCAACCTTTGTTAAGTGGTCCTGATTATAATAGCCCTGTTTCTTCTATGAAAAAAACGGGTGATACTTATGCTGCTAGCACTAAAAATGGAAAAAACGAATATGTTGTTGTGGGTGAAAAGAAAGATCCTGTGTTCGACCGCACGCGTTTTTTCCCTCGTATTTGGGAGTACAATCAGGGCGAGCATGCACAGTTTTACAAAAGCTATCTTGGTTTAGGTGAAAATGATGAACCCACTTCAAAAGATAACCTTTCTTTTTTTATGGGTTATCAAATGAACTGGATGTGGTGGCGCTATTTTATGTGGAATTACTCTGGCCGTCAAAATGATTTTGAAGGACAGGGTGAAGCCAAAAATGGCAACTGGATTACAGGTATCAAAATCATTGATAAAGCCAAAGTGGGCGACATGGATAAAATGTCGGACAATTTTAGGGATAATAAAGCTCGCAACGAATTATACCTATTGCCCTTTATTTTGGGTGTGTTAGGTTTGGTATACCAGTTTAACCGTGATAAAAGGAATGGATTTGTCGTATTCCTATTGTTCTTTTTTACCGGTATTGCTATCGGCATTTACCTCAATATGCCACCTTTACAACCTCGTGAGCGTGATTACGCTTTTGCTGGCTCTACTTATGCCTTTGCAATATGGATTGGTCTAGGTGTATTGATGGTGCAACAATGGTTGAGCAAATTGTCCAAAGGACCAGTTGCCTCATTTGCAGCGATTGGTTTATGCTTGGCAGCAGTGCCAGCCTTGATGGCTAGCGAAGAATGGGATGATCACGATCGTTCAAAAAAGACTTTGGCTTGGGCTACTGCTTACAACGCTTTAATGTCTTGCGATAGTAATGCTATCTTGTTTACGTTTGGCGATAATGATACTTACCCACTATGGTACTTGCAAGAAGTTGAAGGTGTTCGTACCGATGTTCGTACGATCAATACCAGCCTTCTGGGTATCGATTGGTATATCGACCAACTAAATTATAAAGTCAATGATGCAGATGCGGTGCCGATGATTTGGGATAAAGATAAATACGAAGGCGATCGTAGTAATGTGTTGTATTACTTTGAAAATCCACGCATACCTAAGGACAAATACTTCAATGTAGAAGAGATTTGTAATTTCATGGCTTCTGATAATCCAGAAAACAAACAAGCGCTCAATGATGGATCGGTGGTAAACTATATGCCTGCAAAGAACTTCTTTGTCAATACACCGACCAAAGAGCAATTGATCCAAGACGGATTGTTGCCAGCTAAAGACAGCAATAATGTAAGCACAGAAGTGAAGTTTGTTTGGGATAAACCTTATCTATCCAAAGATCAAGCTGCTATCATGAATATTATTGCCGGTATTGCGAAACAAGGATGGAAACGCCCTATCTGTTTTGGTGGTGGTCTGCCAGGAGATAATTACCTAAATCTTAGCGAGTACATGCGTACAGACGGTGTGGTATTGCGTTTAATGCCCTTTAAATATACCGATAGCATTCATGTCAACACACCTAGTCGTGAGCCTGGTTTTGTCAATGTAGATAAATGTCTCAACCTTTATACTAATGTTTATAAATGGGGTAATGCAAACCGTAAAGACGTTTATTTCGACGAGAAAAACCGTTTAATGTTCTTTGCTTATCGCATTGGTGCTGCTAAAATTGCAGAAAATCTTACTGTACAAGGTCGTTCGCAAGATGCCATCAAAGTACTCGACAAAGTAATGGAAAGTATTAGCGAAGAAAGCATGCAATATGATCGACTGAGCTTTATGATGGCTGGTGCCTATACACAAGCGGGCGCCAAAGATAAAGGCCGCCAATTGGCCATGAAAATTGCCAAAAACGCAGAAGATGATATTAACTGGGTTCTTGGTCTTAATGACAGAAGAAAATCTGAAGAGGTCAATACCCTGCGCGAAAATGCCTCACTCATTTATCAAATGGGTCAGAATATGGGCATGTTGGGTGACGCTGCCACGGGTAAAGAACTACAAGATAAAGCCAATGCGCTGATTCAAAAAATACAAGCCCAGGTGGGTAATATCATGCAGTAATTTAAGAATAAAGCTTTCCTCAATTAGGTGTTTGAATTTTTCAAACACCTAATTTTTTTATAGAAAGGCTGGCGATGGCTACTCTTAAATTTCGTCAATTATCGGTCCTGTCTTTTACACTACCTTTGCGCTAATGCAACACAAAAATTTTTCGCTCGATACTATTCTTAATAATTTGAATATCGATGCCCTCAACCCAATGCAAACAGAAAGCATTGAGGCGAATCTGCAACACCAAAATATTGTTCTTTTATCTGATACAGGTTCAGGCAAAACTTTAGCTTTTTTATTGCCGATACTAGATCGTTTAGACCAAGAGAATAAAAATACACAAGCACTCATTATTGTGCCCTCGCGCGAGTTGGCAATGCAAATTGAAAAGGTTTTTAAAAGCTTGGGTACAGGGTTTAAAATTACTTGCTGCTATGGTGGTCATCTTAGGGAAACAGAAGAAAATAACCTCATTCAACCACCCGCATTGATTGTAGGTACTCCGGGTCGATTAGCCGATCATATTCGTCGCAATAATATTACTACCAATGGCATTACTACTTTAGTGCTCGACGAATTTGATAAATCTTTAGAATTAGGTTTTACCGAAGAGGTGTCCTTTATCATCAACTCCTTGCCCAATTTGGAGCATAAAATGCTTACTTCGGCCACCGAGGCTGTTGATATACCAGCCTTTATAAAATTGGATGCGCCACACAAAATCAACTACCTTTCAGAAGATAAAAAGCTAGTAGATGGCTTGGCCATTCAAGTAATGCACTCGCCAGATGCCGATAAAATTGATACTTTATTTCAACTTTTGTGTTTTTATGGTGCCCGTTCAACAATCGTGTTCTGCAACCACCGCGAATCGGTAGAACGATGCAGTAAATTGCTTAGCGACAAAGGCATTTACAATGAGTTTTATCATGGTGCTATGGAGCAGCAAGAACGCGATAGCGCTTTGTGCAAATTTCGTAATGGCAGTACCGATGTGTTGGTTACTACAGACCTTGCTGCACGTGGATTAGACATCCCTAATATACGCTACATTATCCATTATCATTTACCCCATACCGAAGATATTTTCACCCATCGTAATGGGCGCACTGCACGTATGGATGCTAGTGGTACTGCCGTGTTGATTCTGTCTCCCGAAGAACAAATGCCAGAGTACATCACTGATGAAATAAAAGTATTGGATATTCCTGCCGCATCACCATTGCCCGAACGACCCAAGTGGAGTACGCTATTTATTGCCGCAGGCAAAAAAGATAAAGTGAACAAAGTGGATATAGTAGGCTTTTTGGCGCAAAAAGGCCAATTGAAAAAAGAAGATATTGGTTTGATAGAAGTAAAAGACTTTTTCTCCTTTGTGGCTGTGCGCAAAAACAAGCTTGGTGCAGCTCTAGAGTTGATTAAAAACGAACGAATCAAAAATAAAAAAGTTAGGATTGATGTAGCGAAATAGGCCTGACTATTTAGCCGCTACATTGTCTATGTACACAAAAAGAGCGAACTCATTTTTAGAGTTCGCTCTTTTTTTTATGGTGAAACTTTATTTATTCGAAGTCTTTAGATTCAAAATCAGGACCATTAGGCAAGATATCTGTGATGTTGTGCAGTTTGCTGTGTTGGCGACTATAAATGAAGTAAATGACAATGCCAATAGCCAACCAACTTAAAGAAAGCAATTGCGCCCCAACACTAAGGTTAAACATGAGGTAGGTATTGATTAAAATGCCCAAAACAGCAATTACAGGCAAAGCAGGTACTCTAAAGGTGCGCGGTAAATTCGGCTCTTTTATTCTTAATACCCACACCGCTATGCATACCATGGTAAAGGCAAATAGCGTTCCAAAGCTCGTCATATCGGCTAATTTATTGATTGGGGTAAAAGACGCTACAGACGCAATAATGACACAAATAATCATTAGGTTTTTATCAGGGACACCACTCAATGGGTTGATTTTACTAAATATTGGAGGGATTAAACCGTCTTTACTCATGCCTAAAAATATACGACTTTGTCCCATAATCATGACCATTAATACGGATATCAAACCCACTGTTGCAGCAATAGTAATGATATATCCCGCCCATGCTTGACCCGCAATGTCAAATGCATAAGCAACAGGTGCTTTGATGGCATCGGGATAGGCTCCTTTAGGATCAAAATCTTTATAACTCATCATACCGGTCAGTACTAAAGAAACTAGAATATACAGGGCAGTACAAACCAATAAGGACATTACAATGGCGAAGGGCACATCTTTTTTGGGATTAATGGCTTCGCCTGCTTGGGTACTTACCGCATCAAAACCTACGTAAGCAAAGAATATCGCGGAGGCTCCCGATATAACACCCGACCAACCATAAGCTTCCTTTACATTATCACCCTCCATTACCTTGGCTACATCTGGGATAAAGGGAGTCCAATTGGCTGGATTAATAAAAAATGCTCCTGCGATAATTACAAATAATACGGCAGACACCTTGAGTAATACGATAAAGTTATTGGCTTTAGCTGCACCTTTTGTTCCTCTTAATAATATCGATAAAACAAAAAGAACAATCAAAAAGGCAGGTAAGTTCATGGAAAATCCAGTGCCTGAATAGCTTCCTGGGTCTTGGGTGAGCCAGTCGGGTAGGGAGATGTTGAACATTTTTAGGAGCTTATTGAAATAACCACTCCAGCTTACGGCAACCGTCATGCTGCCCATAGCATACTCAAGTATCAATCCCCATCCTATTATCCAAGCAAAAAACTCACCAATTGTACCGTAAGCATAAGCATAAGCACTGCCTTCAACAGGTAATATTGACGCAAATTCAGAATAGCATAAAGCGGCAAAAACACATGCAATACCAGCAATGATAAAGGATAAGGCAAGTGCAGGTCCTGCATGGTAATAAGCACCCGTACCTGTGAGTACAAAAATGCCTCCCCCGATGATGGCCCCGATTCCTATGGCGGTAAGGCTCCATTTGCCTAAGACTCTTTTTAATTCACTTTTTTTCATGTCTGCCTCAAAAGCAGCAATCGGTTTTTTGCGGAATAGACTCATAGTAAAGAGACGCTTTTAGTTATTTGTGGCTAAAGATAATCGTTTCGCTTAAATTGAAAAATGGAAATTATGTGGCCAAGATAATGTTCTTTGAATATTTGCCCTTCATTAATTTGTTGCCCCATTTTTTTGCAGTATGTTTGACGGATGTTTTTACGCCAGTCGCTATTTCGATTTTTTTTGCTGCTTATAGTTTTTGCTTCACCTGCTTTCAAGGCTTTTGCTCAACCTACTTTGCCCGATTTGGCTAATGTGTCGCAGAATGGCATCAATATTCTTACCTGGGCCTGCCAATATGAAGGTGTAAAATCGATTGCGGTGCAGCGTTCAAGTGATAGCAATTTTAATTACATCACCATCGGCTATGTTCTGGATGTAAAAAAGGGAATTCAATATTATTTAGATGGTCATCCCAAGCCAGGCCCCAACTGGTATCGCGTAAAGTTGGTTTTTGGTTCCGACTTGTCTTGGACCAGTAATCGCATAAAAGTAATGGTAGATAGTGCCTCAATGGCCAAAGCACGTGTTTTGCCATCGAATGATTCGCTTCAGGTAATGGCAGCCAAAATGCGCACAAAATCTATCCAAATTAGCGAAACCAATACAAATCAGGTTAAAGACACCACTAGGCTTCAAGTAAAGGATACGAATTCACAAACCGTTAAAGTACAGGACACCAGTACCACCAAAGTAGCCAATGCCAATAATATCAAAGTAGCCGATACCAAAGCAGTTAAAGTAATGGATACTACTAAAGCTAAATTAGCCGATACCAATACGGTCAAGCTAGCGGATAAAAATGTGATGGTTACTTCTACGGTCAAAAGTACCAAAGACAGCAGTAAACAGCGCAAAGGAGTCATTCTAACCATCGAGGTGCCCGACATTGAAAACGTCAATGCATATTCGTATATCAAGTCCGAGTATATTTATACCAATCCCTTTACTGGGCACGTAAATATTGAAATTGCAGATGCAAAAACAGCTAAATATAGTTTAGAATTTTATGACAATAAAAATGCCAAGATTTTAGAAGTACCTAAAATTTCTGAGCCCAATATTGTGTTGGACAAACGTAATTTTCAAAGGGTAGGTATGTACAAATTTGAATTGTATAAAGACAAGGTGAAATTGGAGACAGGGTATATTACCATTTACTAAGTCAAGCTTGCCTCAAATACTTCTTCAAAATGCTTTTTGATTTCGGCTTTAACGAGATTCGTATCAACGGCTTCACCTAATTCTTTTTGCATCGAGGTAACTCCTTTGTCTGTAATGCCGCAAGGCACGATGTAATCAAAATATTTCAAGTCGGTATTGACATTTAAGGCAAAGCCATGCATGGTTACCCAACGGCTGCAACGCACACCCATAGCGCAGATTTTACGTTCCTTACCTTTGATATCTGCATCTAGCCATACACCTGTAGAACCGGGTAATCGGTCGCCCACAAGGCCCCAATGGGCAATGGTACGGATGATCACCTCTTCAAGCCCACGCATATATTTACCCAGGTCGGTATAGATTTTTTCGAGGTCGAGGATAGGGTATCCTACAATTTGTTGTGGTCCGTGGTAGGTAATATCGCCACCACGGTTGGTTTTATAAAAAGTTACATCTAGTTCTTTCAGTCGACTATCATTGAGCAACAGATTTTCCATCATACCGCTTTTGCCCAAAGTGTAGACATGCGGATGCTCGCAAAGTATAAAATGATGATTCGTATCAATGCTGCGGTCTTTTTCTTCTTCGCTTTTGCCAAACCATTGCGCTTTGACTGCAAGATTTTCCTTTAGAATAGCTTCTTGTTGGTCCCAAGCCGTTCCATATTCTATTTTTCCCCAATCTTCAAATATTACCTGTTGCATAGCTATTGATGAAAATTAAGCCTGCAAGGTACTATTTCAAAATATCAAAAACGCGTTAAATACTTTTTTTCGCCTACTAAACTTTGGTGTTTTGTAAAGCGAAAAAATTTATCTTCACAGCCCAAAACAAACTTCAAAAATCATTCAATAATTATGGCTTCATTTGATATTGTAAGCAAAGTAGATTTACAAACATTGGACAACGCAATAAATATTGCTAAAAAGGAAATTGACAATCGTTTCGATTTTAAAGGCACGCACGTGTTGCTAGAGCTCAATAAAAAAGATATGATTGTAAACATTGAGGTGGATAGCGATATGAAGCTCAACCAACTCGAAGATATTATGCTCACCAAAGCCATGCGCCAAGGGCTTGAAGCCAATTGCTTTGACCTCAGCAAAACGCCGAATGCTTCGGGTAAATATATCCGTAAAACAGTGCCTGTAAAAAATGGTTTGGATAAAGAAATGTCCAAAAAAATAGTGAAGCTTATTAAAGATAGCGGATTAAAAGTGCAGGCTGCTATTATGGATGATACTATTCGTGTTACAGGTAAAAAAATTGACGATCTACAAGATGTCATCAAATTGTGCAATGGCGCCTCTTTGGATGTGCCATTACAATACCAAAACATGAAAGCCTAGCCGAAAACTTGCGGAGCAGCAATTGTATTGCGCTCGATAACCTATGAACAATTACGAGAATTTAGTAGAGCAATTAGATGCCTTTGTGCGCAAATATTACGCCAACCAATTGTTGCGTGGTACATTGGTATTGCTCATTGCGCTGCTTGCTTATGGTTTATTGCTGAGCATTGGTGAATATTTTTTGTATTTGCCCGTATGGGTAAAGCTGCCTCTTGTGCTGGCTTTTGTTGTGTTGAGTCTTGCTGCATTTGTGTTTTGGATTGTGATACCCTTATCCAAAATGGCAAAGTTGGGTAAGATTATTAGCCATGAACAAGCGGCAGATCTTATTGGGAAACATTTTCCCGAAGTGAGTGATCAATTGCTCAATATTTTACAGCTCAAACAGCAGGAAAGCACTGCCGCAAGTAAGCAATTAATCGAAGCGAGCATTGGTCAAAAAATCAACAAAATATCCGTTGTGCCTATTGCACAGGCGATAGATTTTGCGAAGAATAAAAAGTACTTGCCTTATTTGTTACCCTTGCTTTTAGTGGGTATGTTTATTTTACTGGCTGCACCTAATGTATTTCGAGATGCATCAACTCGATTATTACACCCCACCCAAGAATTTGTAAAGCCTGCACCTTTTCAGTTTAATATCTTGACACAGCCCTTATCTGTTGTGCGCAATGCAGATTATACGTTAAAGCTTTCCATGAGTGGAAAAGCTTTGCCGGCCAATGTTTCCCTGCTTATTGATGACGAAGAAATACCAATGCAGGCTACTGCAAATCATTGTTTCGAATATGTTTTTAAGAATTGTACCCAAGAAGTATCATTTCGGTTTTATGCCGCAGGCTTCAAATCAGTACAATACCATTTGAAAGTATTGCAAAGGCCCTTGCTCAAGGGTTTGAAAGTCGATCTTGCTTACCCTACCTATACTGGTCGAAAAAATGAAGTTAAAAATGGCGTAAGTGATATCATTGTACCCCAAGGTACCCGTATAGATTGGACTTTAGCCACACAATATGCCGATCATGTTTGGTTTCAATTGGGTGATGGACAAGCCATTCCTTTGCAAGCAAAAGATGATGCTTTTACATTTAATTATCGCTTTTTAAACGATACTAACTATAGCCTCATTTTGCAAAATAAAGAGAGTAAGGTAGTGGAACGCTTGAGCTATCGGGTGCAAGTTATCCCAGACCAATTTCCTGTTTTGCAGCTGCAAGAATTCAAAGATACCCTGAGTGGCACTCAAATTGTCTTGAATGGCACTGCTGGTGACGATTATGGCCTATCTCGTGTGTTGTTTCAATATCAAATTTTAGACGCTTCTAATAAAATAATAGGCTCAAAATCTATTCCCATAAGGGTTTCGGGTACTACAGTCTCTAGCTTTCAATATTATTTTGACATCGCCTCCATTGCCTTACAAGCAGGCGAACAGCTTAATTATTATGTAGAGGCTTGGGATAATGATGGCGTGAATGGTAGTAAATCTTCTCGTAGCGAAATGATGAGTTACCGTGCTTTTGACGATAAACAAATTGACTCTGCTATTAACAAAAGTGCCCAACAAATCAATTCGGGATTGAGCAATAGTGCCCAGCAAAATGAGCAATTGCAAGAAGAAATGCAAAGCCTCCAAAGTAAAATGTTGCAAAGTGA
>JAIXWS010000119.1 GCA_027491165.1 Sphingobacteriales bacterium
AGATTTTAGAAGGAACTTAAAAATCAAAAGAAAAAATTTACTGCTTAAAGCCTATTTTTGCCCAAAATTATTTTTATACCAACAATGGAATTACAACAACTCCAACAAATGGCCACCCAGGTGCGCCGGGATATCGTAAGAATGGTGCACGGCGTGTAAAGTATTCTCCCAGTTGGTTCTTTAGCCTTTCCCATTTTTTTTAAGCCTTTCTTTTAGTTTTATCACTTTTTTTTCGTAAGATTGTTAATCCTAATACAAAATAGCATCTAGTTATCTTTTTTAAATTTAATCCTATGAAACGTTATCTACGTTCGTTTTCTATCCTACTTTTCGGGCTTGGTGCCTTTATAACTCAACAAGCCCAAGCACAATTAGTGAGCGCTGAAGCATTTTTGCAAGGTGATTATGTAGAAGTAGGCATTGCTACAAATGGCGCATTTGGTACCGATAATAGTGCACCAACAGGTTATCATCCTCGGGGAGTAGGTACTTTACTTGGTTTTGTTGCCGATATTGGAAAGGATGGTTGGACAGTTGGTTCTCCAGATTATATTGGTGATTATTTCTTGCCAGGTTCTCCTCAAGAAGGTTGGGATATGCAAGTAGGAACTACTTGGGCACAAGCTTGGCGCGGTTCAGGAGGTACTTCATTTACAGGTGGTTTAACAGGCTCTTGTACCGATTATTCCTCTGTGGGTGGTGTAACCAAAGGCACTTGGGAAGGTACCTTGGGCACATTAAGTGTAAAAGCGGTGACCACTGTTAAAAAAGACAAACTTTATTTTACTACTAATGTAACGATTATCAATACGGGTACGACTACCGTTAAGGATATTTATTACGACAGAACCGTTGACCCTGATCAGGAAGTGCCCACACCTGGCACTACAAGTGATTTTACCACCGACAATAAAATAGTTTTCGCTATTCCCAATGTCGATAATAAAACATTGGTAACGGGCATCGGGGTATCTTCTGTGAAAGCATATTTAGGATTGGCCTCTAGAGATTGTAGAGCTGTTCCCTATATTACTACATCTGGTTTAACGCCTACTGACTCCTTGAGTAAGATCCATAGCGGTGTAGGCACCGTTAGTATTGTTCGTAAGCTAGATAGTAATATTCGTCAAGATTGTGGAATTGGTATTGTTTTTAAAATTGATTCTTTACAGGCTGGTGATAGCACTAAACTATCTTATGCTTATGTACTTAGTACTGCCGATGTGGATTCTGCCTTTGAAGATTTAAAACCAGAATTGGCAGTTGAAGGTAAACCCTATGCCTCTGGGGACACTATTGTAGCTTGTAATGGTGAAATTTTGGACCTAGAAGTTTTAGATGGTGATTATTATGGTTGGAAATGGTCTCCTGCAACAGGATTATCAGATACACTGGGTTCTAGTATCACAGTTACCGTGGGCACTAGCGTGATCACCTACACTGCTACAGCAACGAACCTTGCCTGCCCTATTGAACCTATTACCATTACTATCGTACCTATCATTAACCCCAATTTACCTAAAGTAGTTTCTCCTTTATATTACTGTCAATTTGATCCAGCACCCCTTTTAAAAGCAACGCCAGCAACAGGCTCTGTATTGCGTTGGTACTACACCAAGATGGGGGGTACTCCTTTAGATTCTATGAGGCCTTTCACCAATATCGTGGGTTCTAGATATTATTATGTAAGCCAAGTGGCCGGATCTTTGTGTGAAAGTGATAGAGACTCTATTTTAGTTATTACTAGGGCATTACCCAAAATAGATTCTGTTATTTTTACGAATCCTACCAATTGTGCTGCCAAAGATGGTACAATAACTTTCCGAACAGATTCGGCAAATACTGTTTATAATCTCGAATACGACAAAAACGGTACGCTAAATACCCTTACGTTTACCTCTGGTAATGATAGAAAATTCACCCTTAGCGGATTGGGTGGAGGAAGCTATTCTACCTTTATCCTCGTCAACAAATATGGTTGTAAAAGTATTCCTTTTTATGGCCCAATAGTACTTAAAGACCCCGTGCCTCCAGGACCGCCCCTAACCAATAATGGTCCGAAATGTGTGGGTGAAGAAGCTACCTTAAGTGCTCCCTTTATCGCGGGTGCTAGTTATAGTTGGACCGGTCCTGCTGGGTTTACCTCAACTGATAGATTGGCTACATTTACAGTAAAAGCGAACTCTGCAGGGGTATATCAATTGATCGTAACAGTGGGTACTTGTGTGTACACTCCTGCAACCACCACTTTTGAAGTGTCCCCTACACCGAAAAATCAGAAATTTAAATCACCTTATACTATTTGTCAAAATTCAAATCTTAAAGTTGACATCCTGAGAGAAAGTACCAATATCAATTATTTCTGGGATGGTAATGGAATAGGACAATTTAACCAAGCCCTGATTATTCCGAATATTCAGCTTGCACAAAGCGGTAGCTATGTGTTAACGGCTACTAGTGATAATGGTTGTATTACCAAGGATACTATTATCGTGATTGTTGATCAAAAAGTAAGTTTTGCAATAAATGCAGATACTGCGATTTGTTCTGTAGACTCAGCACAATTAACGGTTAATACCAATAGTCGAAACGTGATTTGGTCACCATCAACTGGTTTGAGTGATTCAACAAGTTCAAATGTAAAAGCGCGACCAAGTGCTACAACCATTTATACAGCCCTAGCCAAATCAGGCAACACTTGTCCAGACACATTTGGCACGGTTAAGGTAAGGGTAATATCTACCCCAACAGTTAAGGGTTATGATACTACAGTTCGTATGAACATACCTTATACGGCGATACCTACTTATG
>JAIXWS010000143.1 GCA_027491165.1 Sphingobacteriales bacterium
AGTTACTTTTTTGTCCTTGGACTGGATGACCCAAATGGGTATTTTGCTGATGGGTGCTTTGCTTTTGTTGTTTGTATTTCGCTTTTGGACCTGGGCCAATATTAAAGAATTGCTGACTCCTAAAGCTTAGTTTTTAGCTCCTATGCCAAAACGTTTTTCCATCGCCAAATAGGTTTGGTATTGCGCTAATACTCTTACAAGACTCATTACTAAACAGAAGGCAAGTACAATAGTGTAGATTTTTACTTGTAACAATTCTCCTCCAAATAATATTCCTATTAATACAGCAATAAAAGGCAACTTAGGAATGCTCAAAGTTAGTTTCTGCCAATAGTATGGTGTTTTAGTCGTATCATTTTTAGCCTTTATTTTCCATTTTAATTTCCGAAAAATAAGGGCATTATAAAATCCTGAAACGGTTACAATTAAAAGAATCCCCATTAATTCCAAGTCAAATAACCAATGATTATTGATTTTGCTTGCGAATAAATTTAAAGTAGGAACAGCAATAATGCCTATTGAAGCGAGTATTAAAATAATAGGCGATAGCAAAACATTTTTAATTTCTTGTTTAAAAACACTCCACATTACTTTCTCCACCTGCTTCTCATATTCCGCCACCAATGGCCGAAAACCGCTTTTGCCAAATGATTGGTGCGCTAATTGCATCGCACGCTCGAAGGGCATGTTCTTTTCATTACTCAAAATTTCTTCCACCTTGCAGGCAAAATGATCGAGTATTTCATTGACCACATCTGCTTCTTTAATGCCGCGTTTGATGATAAAATGGCGCAGCTGCCAGAGCTGATCTTCGTTAAGAGTGATATTATTCATAGCTGAGTTTATATTTTAGAACGTTTTGTAAAGAGGCAATTGCTTCTTTCAAAATGCTGAGTTGGTCAATACTTTCTTGGTTGCCTTTGTTGGTGAGTTTGTAATATTTGCGCATTCTACCACTTACCAATTTGCTTTCTGTCTCTATCAATCCTTCTGCTTCTAATCGGTGAAGAGTAGGGTATAGTGCGGCTTCGCTTAGTTGCATTTTGCCTTTGCTGGCTTCTTTTACTGCTTTAGTTATTTCATAGCCATACATTTGCCCATTATTTTGAATGAGTTGCAAGATGATGGTAGATAAACTGCCTTTAATGATTTTTTCTTTGTCCACAAATCAAAGATAGTGATACCTAAGTAAATTAGGTAATGCTACTCTGTTTATTTTTATAATAGAATATCATTAACTTCGTATTGCTTTTTTGTAAACCCATTCTTAATTATTTTATTCTTATGAAAATAAATCGCTACAATATTTTTGCCATCCTAGCTTTTATTGCAGCTCTAGGCCTTACAACCATGAGCGCTGCCCAAGGTTTAAAACGTAAAGTGCTGTTTATCGGCAATAGTTATACTGCTGCTAACTTTCTGCCTAATCTAGTGAGAGATGTAGCCTTATCTGCTGGAGATACATTACTGACTGATTATATCGCTCCTGGAGGATTCACCTTTGAAATGCATGCTGCTGATTTGGCCACAAGAGCTAAAATTGATGTGGGCGATTGGAATTATGTGGTCTTACAAGAGCAAAGCCAAAGACCTGCTTTTAGCGATGCCCAAGTAGCGGTAGAAGTGTATCCTTATGCCCGTATTTTGGATAGTTTGGTCCATGATAAAAACAAATGTGGTCGTTCGGTATTTTTCCAAACTTGGGGTTATCGTAACGGTGATGCAGGCAATTGCCCGATTTTCCCGCCAATCTGTACTTACAAAGGAATGGATAGTTTGTTGGAATTGCGCTATCAAAAAATGGCCTTGGATAATGAGGCGCTTTTATCACCTGTAGGTTTGGTGTTTAGAGAAATTCGTAGTGCCATGCCTTCAGTCAATCTTTATGAAATGGATGATAGTCATCCTTCTCTTCATGGCTCTTACGCTGCTGCCGTAACTTTTTATACCATATTGTGTGGTAAAAATCCTACCTTAATTAGCTTCAATCCTGGATTACCTCCAGCAGAAGCGAATCAAATTCGTCAAATTGTTTTGTTAAGTGTATATTCAAAATTAGCTAAGTTTGGAGTAGGCTCTTTTGATCCGAATGCTGCATTTACTTATCTTTCTGCCGGACCCAAAAAGATGGACTTTAATAGTTCAATATCCCAAAATGCCGTTAATTATAATTGGAATTTTGGTGATGGTGGTACATCTACACTTGCCAATCCAACACATACTTATGCCACTACGGGTACCTATTCGGTGCGTTTGATTATTGATGATTGTATGAAAAAGGATACTTCAATTCAGTCTGTTATCGTTCCTATTATCGGTAATATTAACAATCACTCGGTTTTAGACCAAGTTAGCGTTTATCCTAATCCAGCGCAGAATGTGTTGCATATAGCGTCTCCATTGCCCGCACAAAGAATCAAAGTGAGCATTGCTAATTTGTTAGGATCGGTGATCTTGCCCAATACAGAACTAGTTGCACAGTCTATCGATATTGCATCGCTATCCGCAGGTATCTATGTTTTGACCATTCAAGACGAGACTACGGGTACACGCATTACACGCAAATTTGTAAAAGAATAGGTTGATGCTGATTTCTATAAGATAATAATCGCCTTGGTAGTTCTACCAAGGCGATTATTGTTTAGGGAGCCTTTGCTTTTTAAGGCCATGATTCTATTAAATTTGCATTCAACATTTTGCTTAAAAGACCAAACTATTTTTCAGCCAGCACACATATTATATACGCCTGTGGAATTCCTCAAAGGAGTTGGGCCGCAGCGTGCCGAATTGTTGCGTAAGGAATTGGAAATAGCTACTTACGAGGATCTGTTGCATCATTTCCCTTTTCGCTATTTCGATAAAACAGGTATTAGTACAATAGATTCGATAAACGATCAAACGGAATACGTTCAATTATCTGGTAAAATTGTCAATATTTACGAAGAAGGAGAAGGGCGCAAACGAAGAATATCCGCTACTTTTTATGATGAAACAGGTCGTATCCAATTGGTTTGGTTTCAAAGCCTTACATGGGTAAAAAAGAGCATTGAAGAATATGGACAGTATGTGGTATTCGGAAAGGTAAGTTCCTTTAACGGAGGCTATAGTATTACGCATCCAGAGTTAGAAACATTGGCTAGGGCTAATGCGAGCATTGGCATGCAACCTGTCTATTCTTCTACTGCAAGGCTTACCGCAATGGGCATTTCCAACCGCTCATTTGCCAAGATTACCCAATCCCTTTTTGAAAAATTAAAGCCTACAGATGTAGCCGAATTTTTGCCGCATTCGATTTTGCAACAAAATGGATTGATGAGTCGCTACGAGGCGCTGTGTCATATTCACTTTCCCGAAAACGAACAATTACTGCAGCAAGCTCGTTATCGCCTCAAGTGGGAGGAACTTTTTTTGATGCAAATGCAAATTGCTAACCTTAGGCTCCAACATATTGTACAGCGCGGATATCAGTTTGAAAAAGTGGGCGACTTATTTAACCAATTTTATAAAGAATGTTTGCCCTTTGCGCTCACTAATGCTCAGAAAAGAGTTGTGCGCGAAATAAGAATGGACACTGCCACCGAAAAACAAATGAACCGCTTGGTGCAGGGCGATGTGGGTAGTGGTAAAACCATTGTGGCGACAATGGCCATGTTATTGGCTATTGACAATGGATTTCAAGCCTGTTTGATGGCGCCTACTGAAATCCTTGCTCGGCAGCACTTTCAAGGCATTCGCGAATTGTTAGAACCATTGGGCATTGCTGTGGCCATTCTTACAGGCACTGTAAAAGGCAAAGACCGAAAAGCCGTTTTGGCGGGTTTGGCCAATGGTAGTATTCCTATTGTAGTAGGCACCCATGCTATTATTGAGGACAGTGTTCAATTTAAAAATTTGGGTTTAGCGGTTATTGATGAGCAACACAAATTTGGTGTAGGGCAGCGCGCAAGGTTGTGGAGTAAAAACGAAAAGGCGCCCCATGTATTGGTGATGACGGCCACACCCATTCCACGCACTTTAGCCATGACGCTTTATGGCGATTTAGATATTTCGGTAATTGATGAATTACCCCCGGGACGGCAAGCGATTAAAACAATCCATCGCTCCGATAATCATCGTGCGCAAGTGATGGGCTTTTTGAAAAATGAAATTGAAAAAGGAAGACAGGTGTACATCGTGTATCCCCTTATTGAAGAGTCTGAAAAGATGGACTACGAAAGCCTTTTGGCGGGATACGAGCAAGTAAAATCTTGGTTTCCCGAAGGGAAATTTAACATAGCCATGGTGCATGGCAAACAAGAAATAGAAGAACGGAAACGCAATATGGAGCGTTTTGTCAAAGGCGACGCACATATCCTTGTAGCCACAACCGTTATTGAAGTTGGCGTTAATGTGCCCAATGCCTCGGTGATGTTGATTGAAAGTGCCGAGCGTTTTGGCTTGTCTCAATTGCATCAATTGCGGGGCAGGGTAGGGCGTGGTGCCGAGCAATCTTATTGTGTGTTGTTGACAGGATCAGGTATTTCCAAAGATAGTTATGAGCGTATGCGCGTGATGGTAAGTACTTCAGATGGTTTTATCATTGCTGAAAAAGATTTGGAGATGCGCGGCCCAGGCGATGTTTATGGCACCAAACAAAGTGGGGCTTTAAAATTAAAGATTGCCGACCTGGTAAAAGATACCCCCATCTTGGAGCATTGTCGTTATGCTGCTTTACAATTGATCGACCAAGACCCAAGCCTATTGCTGCCCCAGCATCAAGCCCTCAAAAAAAGGTTGCAAGAAAAAGTAGGCATAGAACAGTGGAATAAGATAAGTTAAAAACTGCCCCAATCCGCTGTCAGTTTTTCTTTCATGGTATAATCCGTTAGGTCAAACTGGACAGGCACAACCGATGCGTAGCCGCCATGCAAAGCAAATATATCTGTGTCTGTACCTTCATCCTTGCAAATAAAATTACCCACCATCCAATAATAATCTTTGCCGTGGGGGTCTTTACGATGTTCAAAACTTTCCCCCCATTTGGCATTGGCTTGGCGACAAAATTTAATGCCTTTAAAATCGCTTTCTGTTACCTTGGGTACATTTACATTGAGCAGGGTATGCGGTGCTAATTCCTTTTGCAACATTTTACTAACGATGGTTCTAGCTACTTTTTTGGCAATACTAAAATCGGCCTCAAAACTAAAATCGGCTAAAGAAAATCCTACCGAAGGTACGCCCTCAATAGCGGCTTCCATAGCCGCACTCATGGTACCTGAGTAGATCACATTAATGGAAGAATTTAGGCCGTGATTAATGCCGCTCACGCAGATATCTGGTTTGCGATGCAAGATTTGGTTGGTGGCCAATTTGACACAATCTACAGGGGTGCCGCTGCATTGGTAGGCGTCAATACCTTCAAAAATATCCACCTTGTTCATCCGCAATGGTTTGCCAATTGTAATGGCATGACCCATACCACTTTGCGGACTGTCGGGAGCTACCACTACGATAGTTCCTAAGCCCTCCATAGCTTCTATTAAGTTGCGAATGCCCGGGGCGGTGATGCCATCGTCGTTGGTAACGAGTATGATCGGTTTGTTGGTATCCATCCGACAAATGTAGCTATTCAAAACTTTTTTGTTTCGTTAAACTGTCCACAAATGCACAGTTTAATTGGTATAAAAGAACAAGTAACAAGGCTAAAATTGTATTTTTGAGGCTTATGCTAAGAATTGGTAAAATCGTGGCCACTCATGGGCTTAATGGAACAGTCATTTTAACCCATATTGCAGGTAAAAGCAATTGGATCAAAACAGATCAGGTGCTCTTTGTTTCTTTAAACAAAGACAACCGCATTCCCTATTATGTCACCCAATTCAAAGCCCTCAATAACGAAGAATATCATATTATCCTCGATGAAGTGCATACAGTAGAAGCTGCCAAAAAACTAGTGGGTAAGCAAGTTTATGTCCCTGCCGAGATATTGGGCGAAGCCAAGGCGGATAGCCCTTTGTTATGGATTGGTTTTAATGTGGTGGATGTCGAAAAGGGTAGTCTTGGCGAATTGGTGGATATTGCCGAAACGGGCCATCAATGGATAGGTACCATAATCTATGAAGGCAAAGAAGTATTGCTGCCTATGGTCGAACCCCTATTGCTGGAAGTGAATTTGCGCAACAAATACCTGCGTATGAATCTCCCCGAAGGTTTATTGGATTTGTAATAGGCTGCTTAGTAGAATATCTGCTCAATCTTTTCAACTTCATTTATAAGTCCACTCTCCTGTGCTTTGGCAAAAAGGGTTTTAATAGAATGTAGGCCTACTGCTCCCAATTCGCTGGTATACTCATTGACATAGAGCTGAATGTGCTGCCGCATCACGCTTTCGTCCATTTCTTGGGCATGACATTGCACAAATTCCGAAAGTACCGGATAATGCTTCCAGGCATACAAAACACTTTCTTTGATGAGATCATCTACTTGCGCAATAATCGCTGGATCGATTGTTCGTTTCATTACAATGCCACCTAGAGGTATGGCTGCTTTCATCGCATTTTCCCACCAATCGCCCAAATCTATAATTTTATGAAGCCCTTTTTGGGCATAAGTAAATCTGCTTTCGTGGATGATGAGTCCCATATCGTATTGCTCACTCAGTACGGCTTCTTCGATATCGCTAAAGATGATTTCTGTTTTGTTGCTGGCTTGTGGTACAGCTAGGGATAGCAATAAATTAGCCGTTGTTTTGGCCCCAGGTATGGCTATGCTGTGTTGCGCAATGTTCTCAAAAGGGATAGGCTCTTTACTCACCAACAAGGGGCCTACACCTTTACCCAAAGCACTACCTGCATGCAATAAAGCATAAGATTTTGTTAGGTTTAAATAGCTGCCATAGCTTAGTTTCGTGATGTCTAGTTTACCTTCTGTAGCCCATTGGTTAAGGGTTTCGACATCTTCTAATACATAGTCAAAATATAGGCCTTTGGTATCAATTAATCCATTGACCATGGCATCAAAAATAAAGGTATCGTTGGGGCAAGGACTAAAGCCTAAAGTCAGTTTCATGGCTACAGCTTATTTAAATGTTTCGATTAAATAGTGGTTAAGCTGTTGGAGGGCCAAAGGGATATTCCAGTCGGCCTTGTTGCGTGGCGTCACATAATTAGAGATAGCCCTAATTTGTAAAAAGGGTATTTTTATTTGCGAGCAAGCATAATGAAAGGCAATGCCCTCCATTGTTTCGAGTGTACAATGGTATTTTGCGCTTCGGGCATCAATAGTTGATTTTTGGCCACTAACAGAATTGACAGATAAGGAGGGGTACATAGGCAATGCAGCTCCAATAAAAATGGGTTGTTCATTTTCTATTCGTCCAGCTTGGAATGGAAAAGCATCTGGCTGTATAAAACCCAAATCAATGATATCGATAAAATGCTCTTTGTCTTCAGCACCCAAATCGCCATAGCATTCACTTTGTACTGCTACCACTTCACCCAGTTGTAGCCTTGTATCAAAAGCACCTGCTATACCTGCTTGCATCGCTGCGTCATAAGGCTGTTTAGTTAATGCTCTAGCCAAGGTAAATGCGCTCTGCATCATGCCAACACCGCTAATCAGGATATGGATTTGGTGCTTTTTGTTTTGAAAAACATCCTCTTCCAAAGCCTGGTAATGACTTTGCAAGTAGCTAATAAAAGGGTCAATTTCACCCCTGGTGGCTGCGGCGAGCAATATTTTTTTCATCGACACTGCAAGTAAGTACAATTTTGTCAAATGTTCAGTGAAAAGCTTGCCAATTATTGCACACAGGCTGTTTTTTTAGCTCAATTTTTGGAGTATAAGCCAGCCTATTTCTACTTGATGATTAGTTTTTTGCCTGTATTCCATGGGCAACATTCCATCAATATCTTGATTGAAAAATGCTCGAAATTATTGGGCGATTCGAAAGCGTACAAGAAGTTTGGGTATAGTACCTTACAAATTCAATAGGTCTAAAATACTAATTACTAATGAAGGTGAAATCTCCAATTCAGTCCCATCTGTCAATTGAATCATGTTTCTTTTGTCATTTTTTAAAATGGCAACCACACAATTTTTGTTGATGATAAATGCCCGATGAATTCTTAAAAAATCGGGGTGATCATCAAGGCTTTCTTCATAAGTACGCAGTAGGTTACTTGATTTATGTTTTTGACCATCTTTCGTTTTTATAATAGTATAGGATCCTGATGCTTCAAAAAACATTATGTTTTCTAGTTCAACTATATCAATCTTAAAGCGCCTTTTAATAAAAATTTTCTTCGGATAGCTTTTACCTGGCAGTTCTTTCTGAATCAATAATTGCAATTGTTGACTAAAATCAGATGTGCTTGTTTTTGATTTTATTTCTTCTAAGCGATGTAAAACCTCATTAATTGAATGTGCAGTGATTGGTTTTAAAATATAGTGAATAGCAAAAAGCGAAAAGGCTTCTACTGCATATCCCTGGTGCGCGGTAACAAAAGCAAAGGGTATGGACATTTGCCCCAATTTCCTAGCCAGCCAAATGCCATTTTTCTCGTCCATTTCAATATCCAAAAATGCAATGTCTGGTTGGCTAATCTGTGCATATTCTAATGCCGCTTGGGCATTATCAAAAGTCATGAGTTGGTGCTTTGTTTCTATTTTGGATAATTCAATTTGAAACCTAAATAGATTAATTTTTTCATCGTCTACGTATATGATTTTCATAGATTGTTTTTTACATCCTTGGAATAATTATTTTGATGTCTATTATGCGTTCTTTGCTGCCTATTTTGGCTTCAATTGTTCCCTTCAATAAATGTACAGCTTGTATAATAAATTTCAAACCGATGCCGCGGCCTTCTAGTTTTTCAGGTGTTTTGATGTTTTTTACAAAATGTTCAACATTATACTTAGCTGCCGGCACAAAAACATTGCGTATATGGATGATTAAATTGTCTTTTTGTAAGAAGATAGCCAATTCAATTGGGGTATTTTCTGGCGCATTTTTTACTGCATTATCAAGTAAATTTCTCAACATTAAACTAATTAGATTAATGTCACTTTTGATGACAATGATACCACTTGTTTGGATGCTTAAATCTACCTTTTTTTGCTTGGCGATTGTTTGGTACAGCTCAATGATTTGATTGCTGGCTGTGCTGATATTACACAGCTGTTTAATGGGTTTAATTTCTTTTTGTTCCAGCAAACTCCAATTCAAAAGATTGTCCAGCATTAGGTCTAGTTTTTTGCCGGTCGTGTCAATTTCTTCACTAACTGTTTTTATAGAATCCCATTCCTTTCGTTCAATCTGGAACTGAATGATTTCTGCTAAACCTTGGTAAGCTTTCAGGGGACTGCGTAAATCATGGGCAATAATGGTAAACCGTTTTTCCTTGTTTTTGTTGATCAGTAGTTGGTTGTTTTGTCTGATATACCTTTCTCTTAATCGGACAATAGGAATGACCAATAGGATAGTAGAAAAGACGATTAACAATACATTCAAAGCATATTTCCCCCATTCATATTCTTTGGTAAAGGGTATTTCTAAAGTATTGCTCTCCTGGCCATTGGCCAGTACTGTTTTGATGAATAATTTGTGCTTGCCGCCGTGTAGATTGCTTAATTCGATGTCTTGACTATGATTGATGTATATCCATTCTTTATCATCAAGTTTATAAGCTGTAGCAAAAATATAGCTTGAGGAATTACTTGATATTTTTACCTCTAATTTTTGTACATCACCCTTAAAGCTAAGCATCTTAGGCTGATGCCTATTGATCAGTACTTTTTGTGTTTGCTGCTTGCTACAGGTAGCAATAATAGCCCAAGCATTTGGGCTTGGGATTTGTGTAAAGGGTAGCGTAAAGGGAATGCGATTTTGGATGATGTTGATTCCTTTTAGCCCTCCCATTATCATCATACTATCTCCATTAAATTTATAGGCGCTGGTATGGTTTAATTCATCATGCAATAGTCCATCATAGGTGCTAAAGGTTTTGCTAATGCCTGTGGGTAAATGAACTACTGTGAGTCCATTGCCGGTGCCTATCCAAATGGCTTGATATTGTTTATCTACCAACAAGCTATAAACGGTATTGTCTTTCAGCTTGTTGCTTATGTTCATGGTCTGCAGCAGCTGCATATCTTTATCATAAATCAATGCACCTAGTTTATCGCTTCCCACTATGATATTGGTGCCCATTTTTGCAAGACAAATAAAATGACCTGTTGCAACCTTAATGGTTTGTTTTGTAATAATATTGTGGCGGTAAAGACCCTTTTGACCAGCTAGCACCAAAGTGCTATCGTTTAAGTCAATTATATCTACAATGCAATCTTGGAGGCCTATTGCCCATTGTTGAATTGTAAAACGCCCTTGGTCAAATCCACCTTTATACAATCCACTGTCCGTGCCATAAAAGCTGTTGTTTGAAACTTTAATTGGGTATATACTTCTGATATTGATTGGACTGCTCAGCTTATTGTCAATGGCTTGGTTTTTTTTCAAATCAAATAAGGCTATTGGTCTTTTTTCATCGATTGCGAAGTAGGCGATGGTGCTGTCTGTTACATATTGAGCCGAATTGTAGTAGTTTAGATTGTTTTTCTCAAATATTGTGCCTAGCCTATTTTCTTTGATTTGGTAGGGGTATATCCCATGTGCAGTGCCTATAAATAGGCTATTGTGGTATTGATTATGCATAATGGCCCTTGTTTCTCTGGGCAGCTCAACTCCTTGAATAAAATTGCTTTTTTGACTGATTTTCTGAAGCCCTTTTGTGCCAAAAAGATAATAGTTTGACCATGCATCTTTTACTATTTTTCCTCCACCACTATATTCGTTTAATAAATCACAGGCTGCTATCATCGACTTGTATTGCAGCTTGTCGATTGTAGGTTTATTAAAATAAACTTTATTGTTTATAGTGGTTTGTCCTGTTTGAAAGGTGAAAAAATCCATGTTGTTTTTTACTTCCAATTTCTCAGGGATCAGAAGGTGGAGGCTGTCTTTAATTAGGGCTAATCGATAATATGTTGTTCGGAGTAAATCACTGCCATAATATTCATTATCGCGCAGTTGGAGGACAAGGTTTGAGCTAAGGTTTCGATTGATGTACACTTTTTGCAGCCTGCATTTGTTTAACACAATCATGTGCACCCAATGGTCTATTACACAATAAATTTTGTTTTGCTGATAAATAGGATCTTCTATTAATAAACCCTTAAGGTCTACTAATTTTTTAATGCATTTGTTTGCGGTGCCTATATTATTGAGCTCTATTGCATATAGGCTGCTAGAATCATTTTGACTGCTAAAAATAAACAAGCAGTGTAATGAACTATCGTATATAATCGCACTAATCGGTGCATCTATTATTGATTTTGCAGTACCCAAATAATCGCTTGCAGGGTAGATGTTTTTGCCATCAAAAATTTTCAATCCATATTCATTACCCAGCCAGCCTAAACCATTTTTATCAAAAACAAAGCCGCGAACCCATTTGTGCTCTAGTCCATTTTCAACATCAAATTTTTCTACTAACCACTTTGAAGGCTTATTATTTGTTTGCCCTAAACAGGCGATGTGCAAGGCTAATAGCCATAGTGTAGTGCCTAAATAAGATAATATTTTTTTATGCATGTAGCTGAAGTGTATTGGGCGCAGGGTAGTTGTTGTTACTGGAAAGGCATACGATCAAGACTGGTGTAAATGCCCCAAATCAACTGCTATAGTACAAAAAAACTATAGGTATATATCTTATTGTTTTCCAGAATCTATCCGGCAAACTTATGTAATCCTCTTCAAATAAAGAGGCCTTAGAGTTCAGGATATTTTTTAGGGACAATAATTGCCATACAGATAAAATTTTATGTAGAAAACAAATTTTCTATTGGCCTAAATTAATGAATTGTAATAACAATAGCATTAGATTATTTTAATTACCAAAAATTTACTTATTCATACCCTTTCAAGCCCAAAGCTGTATAAAGTACCTATAGGCTCTAGCTGTCATTTTTCATTTTCCGCAAAATAGAATACACTCTCTGCAAATTGGAAAATTCAGCTAAAGGATCCCTAAAAGCCCTTGCCTGATGATTTTCTGCAAATTATTGTTTGTAAATGAATGTAAAATAAAAATGAAAAAATATTATACAAAATAAGAAATTTATTTTCATTAATATGTAATGACTTTTCTATTGTATGTTTTTTACTCAGTTTTGCGCTCTGAATTTCTTTGTTGTAGGCAGAGATTTCCTTAATGTCAATCAAGTCCTAGGTGTAAATGGAAGAAAGAATTTTGTTGTTTACCGAAAATAAGGTTTACTGGCTGAAGCCCAATGACATTTGTGCGCTCAAGGCCAATCGTTCTTATACCGATGTGAAACTGTATGATGGTGGCGCCATTAAAGTGTCTAAAAATTTGAAGATGCTTTTGAATAGCCATTTTAAAAATGCCACACAATTCTACAGGGTACAGAAATCCTATGTCGTCAATATCAACCACATTGAGTATTTGTATATGAATGGCCCTAGTAAAACAATGTTGCGCCTGACGAATGGCTTGGACATTCCGATATCCAATGACGGTATCCGAAAACAACTTTTTAGGGCCTATGGTCAGCAAGAAGATATCGAAAGCATCGTTAAAAGCCGTTTTATTAAGCTCAACAACATTGTGCATATTCATGCATCTAGCCCAAACCAATCGACTAAGCAATCCACACAATCCCATAATAGTGAAGAGTATATTATAGTATCCTGAATCAATTTTTTTCCTCATTTTCTGACCCACAAATAATGCCCCATGCAGTTTAATATCGAGGATTTACAAAAATTACCCCTCAATGAGCGATTAGAGCTCATTGAAAAAATTATTTCAACACCGCCTCCGCCATCTATTGAACTGGATAATGCGGCAGCTGACCATAAAATAAATACCCCATAAACCATCCATTCAAATTATAATCAAATCTAAATATGAAAAAACAAGTTTACCTTTTAGCAAGTGCCTTAATCTTGGTGCTGTCGGCCCCTAAGCTGATGGCCCAAAGTAAGGTAAAAGACGGTTCCATCACCCCATCATCTTCTCTACCCAATGCCAATGCCGTGATGGAGTTGGAGAGCAATAAGCGTGGCTTATTATTGCCTCGGATAGCACTACAGGGCAGTAGTTTGGCCTCACCGCTTTCGGCGCATGTGGCCGGTATGGTGGTGTACAATACGGCTACCATATCCGATGTATCACCTGGTTATTACTACAACGATGGTACAAAATGGCGGAAAATGGCTTATGTAACTCCGCCTCCTTCGGGCGGGGGCACTGGTACAGACCTCACAAATGGCAATGGTATTATTGTAACGGGTGGTACTGGTGCTACCCTTACTGCTGCAAGCCTACGATTGGATAGTAATGCTGTGGCACGTTTTGTAAAACAAAGCCCTGTTAAAGACAGCCTTGCCGTATCGATGAGCCAATCGCCTATTCGGGATAGCCTCTTGAGCATAGTGAACAACAACGGTGCTGTAATCAAAAGATTTGCCAACGAGGCAGCAGCCAGCGCAGCAATACCCGCGCCCAAATCGGGCGACCTCATTTTTGACGAGAGTTGTAATTGTTTAAAGTATTTTAAAGATACGATATGGCGAGACCCGAGTAATAACATAAAGATCTTTTGGGATACTGATGAAGCCGATGCTTATTTTGGAAGCGACAAAAAGCATGGTGATATGTTTTTCTGTGAATCAACTGGATTGATCAATACCTGGTATCTTTATTTTGGTACTTTTGGGGTTTGGTTGTATCCAAATATAGATAATAATAATATATATAATAATGATGGTAATCTTACTGGTTTTCGAACTGTTGGTATTGGATCTGCTGGTATAGATTTTAGGTGTGCTACACCTACTAATAGTGATTTCCAATTGTTAGGTGTCTATGGCGGTAGAGGGCAGGTGGCGATTGGTACTACTTATGGTGCCTGGGAGCCTGATACTTCTGCTATTTTACGTGTAGATTCCAAAACCAAGGGATTTCTTCCTCCTGTGATGACCACTGCTGAGCGCAATGCTATTGCCAATCCGGCTTGGGGGCTCACCATTTTCAACGAGACGACACAGTGTACAGAAGTATTTAATGGTGTAGGTTGGTGGAATGAATGTAACCGTACGGTTTCGGGGCGCACGGTTACGGGCAATCCTAGCTCTAATGGTACCGCAGTGATTATTTGGACTGCTGGAGGCTGTAATGTAGGGGCGGGTCCTGATAATGTTCCGGCAGGCATTCGCCGAGCTGCGGTAAATGAGACCATGGTGCAAGGCATCAACACCACTGCTACTGTTAGTTTAGGGGCGACCTTTAGTACAGGAGGATCCTTCAATATTGCAACCAATACGGTTAATGGCATCAGCTTTGTTGCGGTAGGTGCTGTGTCCACAGGTGCTTCTGTTACGGTGACATTGAGGGCTGTAGGTACCCCATTATCTGCGGGTAATTTTAAATGGAGCACCAATACTATCCCAAGTATAGATATATATGGCTCTGTGCTCACTACTTCGGCACCATTGGGTAGCTATTATGATGC
>JAIXWS010000066.1 GCA_027491165.1 Sphingobacteriales bacterium
GCATAAGACAGTTTTAAATTGGCCGCTTTGATCGGGTCTATATCTCCAATTAAATCGGCAACAGTAACATCTGGAGTGGCTAGTTTTTCATAAAAGCGTTCGCTACGATGTAGCCATTGTATGGGTGTTTTATCGCCCATTTCGGCAATTTTATCCTTTGCATAGCGCGAGATAGGCTGGAAGGGGTCGTCATTGATTTCAGAGCCTGCTACCACCGGAATCCACTCGTCAAGCAAATGCACCATAAGCCTTGCTAGCTTGGTTTTTGCTTGTCCGCGAAGTCCGAGTAGATTAATATTGTGCCGGGATAAAATGGCACGTTCTAATTCTGGAATTACGGTATTTTCAAAGCCCCATACTCCTTGAAAAACAGTTTCTTTTTTGCTGATTTTTGATCGAAGATTGTCTCTTAATTCGTCTTTGATGTTTTTGCTCTTGTATTTTGCTTTTTTAAGTGCTGCTATGGTTTGTATTTTTTGAATATCCATTTTCTTTTTTTGAGTTGGGGTTTATTTGATTCTTTTTTTTCTATTCGTTTCGTAATCTTCAAAAATCATTTCGCCTAATCCTTTTAAGCCTGTGTAAAAGGCTTTCCCTTGGTTGGCTTCGGTAAAACGATTTACAAATTGCTGCAAATAGGGGTCATTGGCAATCATAAAAGTGGTGATGGGAATATGCAGTTTTCGGGCTTGTTGGGCTTGTGTATAACATTGCTCTACAATATAGCGGTCTAGTCCATTACTATTCATGTAATAAGATCCATCGCGTTCCCGAACACAACTAGGTTTTCCATCGGTAATCATAAATATTTGCTTATTGGTATTCCGTTTTCTACGCAGCAAATCCATAGCCAATTGAAGTCCTGCCACCGTGTTGGTATGGAATGGGCCCACCTTTAAATAGGGTAAATCCTTAATCGGTATTGTCCAAGCATCATTTCCAAACACTAAGATATCAAGGGTGTCTTTGGGGTAATGGCTTGTGATTAACTCGGCTAATGCCATAGCCACTTTTTTGGCGGGCGTGATGCGATCCTCGCCATATAGAATCATGCTATGGCTGATGTCAATCATTAAAACAGTACTCATCTGTGCCTTGAATTGTGCATCCTCTACTACTAGGTCGTTTTCTGTAAGTCGAAATTCACCTATGCCACTATTGATTTGGGCATTCTTCAGGCTTTCGGTGAGTGAAATTCTGTCTAGGCCATCACCAAAATGATATTCCCTAAAGTTCCCTGTATGTTCGTCACCGTTGCCCGAATGTTTTGTTTTATGGTTGCCGCTTCCACTTTTTTTAAGATTTCCGAAAATGTGTTTTAGTGCTTGTTGCCGAATAGAGCGCTCTGTTTTGGGTGTGATTTTTAATCCGCCATCTCCATCGTCCTCATTGGTATCCCTGATATAACCTTTCTTTTTGAGGTCTTCTACAAAATCATCAATAGAATATTCTGGAGTAGATAATTTATATTCTACATCAAGTTCTCGCATCCAATCTATGGCTTCCTCTACATCTCCAGAGGTATGGGTGATCAGCTCTTTAAATATCTCGAATAACTTATCAAAGGGGGCTATGTAAGGAGCCTCATATAGCCCGAAAATAAAACCTTTTCTATCCCCTGTTTTCATAATAGGTAAATTTAGGGCTAATGGCTCAAAGTGTACAAATGCTTTTGCTTATATCTTATTGCCTAAATACTATTGTGGGGAAGGGGGCTTTGGATATTGCTTATTTTTCTTCTGGTCAATAGCAGCTTGCTGAAGAACCATGATCGTTTAGTGAAATTAGAAAACGGCTGCATGGCTTCATTTTTTGAAGAATACAGGTATTTTATTTATGGCATTTCACTTGTTGTATTTGCTCGCTCGCTTGCCATTGAGGACTTAGGTAAGGGATGCCTAAATTCAATCCGCGCAGGATGATTACCAATGCGGTAAGGCTTATGAAAATAGGAACCAATTTGCGCATTCGTGATCGAAAGGAAATAGAAATAAACCTGCCCAATATCATCAAAGAAATCATCAAGGGAAAGGTACCTAAGCCAAACATAAACATCAAAGCGCTGCCCGCCCAAAGGCTTCCTGTAGCCATTGCAGAACCTATAGCCAAATAGACCAAGCCGCAGGGTAATAATCCATTGGCAAGGCCTATCATAAAATAGCTAAAAGGGTTTTGAGCAGATTGTAACAATCTTGCCAAAGTGCTTTTGAGGCGCAATAGAATTCTATCTAACAAAGCAATGCGTGCTGGTAAATATGGGTGCACAACAAGAATAAGCAGCAAGAATAAGCCGAGACTAATAGAGAAAATTTGTTGGTATCCAAACAGGAAAAACTGCTTGCCCATATAGCCAAATACAGCACCTAATGCAGCATAGGTAAAGGCTCTTCCGAGATTGTACAGAACAATGAGCAGTAACTTTTCGGGTATGGTTTTTCCATAAATGGGCAATGATAAGGCTATAGGTCCACACATGCCTATGCAGTGGAAGCTACCAAAGAGCCCAATTCCTAAACCTGCAAGTATGGCGTACAACATAAATGAGCGAATTAATGGACAAATAAGGGCTGTTCATAATAGTAGGCCTTTTGTTCACTTTTCCAAGAAATGCGCACTTTATATTGGCCTTTTACAAAGTTGGATTTGTTGAAAAACTGATATCCCGATACATCTGTTTGTAAGGGAAGATTGAGATCCATTCTTTTATCCGAGGGTCGTAAAAAGACTACTGTTCCTTCAGTTATATTAGGCAATGCTGCTTCGGGTATCTTTAGGATTAAAGATCCTAAAGAGTCCTTAATCATTAGTTTCTCTGCAATTCTATTTAGGTTGTTTTCTGCATCGATTTGACCTTGGTGTTTGAGTTCTTTGACATAGTATTGCTCATCGATCATTTCGTTTTTTTGCCTCATGGCTATCGAAACCATTGTACCCATGCCAATGATAAAAAGTACAATGACTATTAAAATTTTATATCCCCAATTCATAATGTAACTGTTTGTTGTTTTAAATAAATGGCCCTAAGAAGGTCGTGCTTACTGTTTCTATCTTTTTACCTTTATTGTAAATACCAATTTTAAGTTTCGTATTTCTTTGTTGAATTTGTCCTTTATCTAGAATAATAAAGAAGGTTAATTCATTCAGGGCCTCTTTTTTAAGATGTGTTTCGTGCTTGCTCACCATTCTTACTTCTCCAACTGCATTTTCAATTTTAAACTCAATCTCAACTTCCTTGTTTGTTTTGTTGATGATTTTTGCGCTGTACAAATTGCTTAATTTATTGTTTGGCAATTCTTGATACAATTGTCCCTTGCTGCGTGAAATGTATGTGTCTATACTATGCCTTGTAGCAATAAGCACTGCCATAAACAAGGTGAGTACACTGAGCAAAATAGTGTAGGCTTTCATACGACCATTAAACCTAAACTTGCTGCCATTAGCAATTTGATTTTCGGATGCATATCGGATTAATCCAATTGGCTTTTTTATTTTCAGCATCACCTCATCACAGGCATCTATACAAGCCGTACAGCCGATGCATTCCATTTGTACACCATTTCTAATATCAATTCCGGTAGGGCAAACATGCACGCATTTATGGCAATCAATACAATCTCCTTTTAGTTGGGTATCCTTCGGACTAAGCCTTCCTCTTGGTTCTCCGCGTTTATAGTCGTAAGCCACCTGCATGGTATCCTTATCAAAAAGTACACTTTGTAGTCGACCATAAGGGCATATGGTTGTACAAACAATATCTCTTACAAAGGCAAATACTGCATAAAACAAAAAGGTGAAAATGAGTAAACCGGATAGCAATAGTATGTGCTCAGAGAAGGGTTCGCGTATCGCTTTTAATAAACCGTCTAAGCCCAAGATATAGGCTAGAAATGTGTGGGCAATCAGAAAAGAAAGTAAGAAAAATACGATGTGCTTGCCCCCTCTTTTTATTATTTTGTCTGTATTCCATTCCTGTTTGTCTAGCTTTTGTTGTTGCAGGTAAGAACCTTCAATCCACCATTCTAGTTTGCGAAACATCATTTCCATAAAAACTGTTTGCGGACAAACCCATCCACAAAAAAGCCTGCCATAGATAACCGTAAAAAGGGCGATGAAAATGATACCGGTTATCATGGCTACGGCAAAAATGAAAAAATCTTGCGGCCAGAAAATTTTCGTAAAAATAATGAACTTCCCTTCTGGGAAATTAAGCATCAAAAGCGGCATGCCATTGACCTTAATCAAGGGTATGCTAAAAAATGTGATAAAATAGAAAAGCGAAAAGTAATGACGGAGGGTATAAAACCAGCCATTTGGTTTTTCTGCGAAAACCCAATTCCGCTTGCCTTTTGCGCTCACATTACTTACCCTATCTCGATAGGTAACTACCTGTTCAATTTCAATCTCTTCATCAAATTCTTCTTTATTCATCTGCATTTTTTGAACATGCATTTATTGTTTTATAGCTATTGTGGCAGCGTTTTTCAGCTCAATGCTATTTGGTGATGCGGTAGCTGCTGCTTCAGAATATAAATCTCCCTGTGGCTCTTTTGCAGCTGCTGGATTTGTCCCTTTTAAAGCATAAACATAACTAGCTATTTGTGCTATTTGATTCGCTGAAAAATCATCTTTCCAAGATTTCATTCCCTTTTCTTGCCAACCGTATTTAATCGATTTGAAGATGTCTTGTATACTGCCTTTGTGAATCCAATAAGCATCACTCAGATTTGGACCTACTGATGCTCCTTGACCTTTATCGCCATGGCAGGCTACACAATTAGTGGCAAATAATGCCTGCCCTGCCGCTATGCCATCGGCTCCAAGAAACACTACCGAGCTTTCATCAACATTATTGGCTTGTGTTTTTAAATATTCAGCTTGTTTAATTTTGGCCTCTGCTACTGCTATATTGTATTCTTCAATTTGTAATGGAGCAGACGCTGCAATGTGATAACGATACATGTAAACCATTGCAAATAAAATGGATAAAGCAAAGCCGGCAATAAACCAAGGTGGTGTAACATTATTCAATTCACGGATACCATCGTAGCTATGGCCCGTATCAATGGATGCCTCTTCTTCAATGGATTGAAACTTATTCATTCTATTCCAAATACCTGTTAGGTCAATATGGAATATTCTATGCGCTTTTTTTGTTGCCGCTTTGTGCTCATCAACGCCCGTAAAGAATCGAATCAACTTTGTAAATAGGAAAATGACGATGACCTCTGCGCCAATCACCACATACAATACCCAGCGGATTACATCCGATTCCGGTATCATTGAAGGGCCTGACGCTTCTGTTGAATTGGCCTCTTGGGCAAAAGTGGTTAGACTCGAAAAGAGGATAGCCGCAAAAAGGATACTAAAAATTGTAGCGCCCATTTTATTTTTTGAGGTTTCTTTTTTTCTTTTCTCGTGATAGTATAGAATGGTAGAGCGCAAGGTGTTTCCTAATACAAAAACCACCATTAGTAATAGAAATGCGCAAGCAGCAAGTACAGTATTTACGTCCAATGCATAATCCGAAGATACTGCTGGGCTTGTGTCTGCTGCTGTGGCCAAAGTGCTGTAGAGCAGTAAACATGCTGTTAGTATACTGGCTGAAAGTTTTTTAAATAAAGGTTTCATTGATTGATATATTTTTTATTGATCGTTTTCCAAAGGAAGATTTTCCATGTGTTCTATTGTTTTTTTGTCGGTCTTGAGTACCCATAGGGTTACAATTACAAAAAAGCTTAGGAACATGAGTAATGAGATAATGGGATAAATACTCACGTCAATTATTTTCTCGAGATAGGTTGTAAATTTCATAGTGACAATTAGTTTTGACTTGTTGATCTTTTATCTGCTTTGATGTCCTTGCCTACGCGTTGCAGATAGGCAATCAATGCAATAATTTGCTTATCACTTTTAATATCGATTTTCTCTTTTTTCAAGTTGGCTGCAATCGCATCTGCTTGGTTTCTCAAATCATCATCTGCAATTGCTTCGTAATGGTGTGGATAGGGTACCCCTAATTTTCGCATGGCATGTATTTTAGATTTTGTACTAGCGATGTCAATTGATTTTTCGAACAGCCAAGGATAGGCGGGCATAATAGAGCCCGGTGCCATTGATACCGGTTCGAGCATGTGATTAAAATGCCAACTATCGGGATATTTTCCGCCAATACGTGCCAAATCTGGGCCTGTACGTTTGCTGCCCCATTGGAAGGGATGGTCATAGACAAATTCACCTGCTTTGGAATATTCACCATATCGAGCTACCTCATAACGGAATGGTCGAATCATTTGTGAGTGACAGTTATAACAGCCTTCACTGATATACACATCGCGACCCTGAAGTTCTAGTGGCGTATAGGGCTTTACATTGCTGATGGTCGGTACATTTGATTTGATTAAGAAAGTGGGTACCATTTCTACCAATCCGCCAATGCCTACTACAACTAAACTCAATACTAAAAGTAAAATGGGTTTGCGTTCGAAATAGGAATGCCAATGTGCTTTTTCTGGTGTTACATATATTTTTTCTAGGGCCGGAGCTTCGGCCGCTTCAGTGGCCAAGAAAGTGCCTTGTTTTGCCGTTTTCATAAGGTTGTACACCATCACTAAAACGCCCAGTAAATAGATTGTTCCACCAATAGCCCGCAATACATAAAAGGGAACAGCTGTTTGTACGGCATCAATAAATTGATATTGCAATTGCCCTTCGGGTGTAAAAGAACTCAACATAAAGTAGGTTCTGAATGCCGCCCAGTACATGGGAATAGCGTATAATATAATACCCAATGTGCCTATCCAAAAGTGCGTAGCAGCAAGCTTTTTGGAATATAGTTTGGTGTCAAACATTTTTGGAATAAGCCAATACAGCATACCAAATGTCAAGAAACCATTCCACCCCAATGCGCCAATATGTACGTGAGCCACCGTCCAATCGCTGTAATGTGAAATAGCATTTACATTTTTAAGAGACAGCAAAGGACCTTCAAATGTAGACATACCATAGGCCGTAACCGCTACTACAAAGAATTTTAAAACTGGATCTTCGCGCACTTTATCCCATGCACCGCGCAGGGTGAATAATCCATTGAGCATGCCACCCCAACTTGGCAACAATAACATTACGGAGAATGCTGTTCCTAAGGATTGTGCCCAGTCGGGTAATGCGGTATAGAGCAAATGGTGTGGGCCTGCCCAGATGTATAAGAAGATTAAACTCCAAAAATGTACAATACTTAATTTGTAGGAGTAAATAGGACGACCTGCAGCTTTGGGTAAGAAATAATACATGATGCCCAAATATGGAGTGGTTAAGAAAAAGGCCACCGCATTATGCCCATACCACCATTGAACTAGTGCGTCTTGCACACCGGCATACCATGAGTAACTTTTCATAAAGCTTACGGGCATTTCAAATGAATTGACGATATGCAGCATGGCTACAGTAACCCATGAGGCAATAAAAAACCAAATAGCTACATATAAATGCCGTTCACGACGAGTTAGAATAGTACCAAACATGTTGAGCCCAAAAACCACCCAAATCAAGGTGATGGCTATGTCTAATGGCCATTCTAGCTCGGCATATTCTTTTGCAGTGGTATAGCCCATTGCTAAGGTTATGGCCGCTGCCACAATGATGAATTGCCATCCCCAAAAGTGGATTTTACTCAATACAGTACTCCACATAGGTGTTTTAAGCAAACGGGGCAATGCATAATACACTGCGGTAAAAATACCATTACCCACAAAAGCAAAAATTACCGCATTGGTATGAATAGGCCTTATGCGTCCAAAAGTTGTATACTCAATTCCAAAATTGAGCACGGGGAAGGCGAGCTGAAAGGCAGCTAGAACACCTACCAACATGCCTATTGCGCCCCAAAACACACAGGCTATTGCGAATAGCTTGGGGATTCTATTGTCGTAATAAAATTTTTGTACTTCCATACTTATTGTTCTTTACTTTTTGATTTTTTCTTTAGGGCTGTCATCAAATAAGATTCTGTTTGGCGGAGCGAAATCGTCATCAAATTGCCCATCCTTAACGCCCCATAGGAAGGCGATAAGAAAACCTCCTGCTATCAGGATACTTACTGCAGCTATAAGAATAATGATGCTCATGATTTTGTTTGCAAAGATTACCCATTGCATAAGGCTATCCTATGTCATGTGTCAGCACTTAATATGATTAATGTCATACTATTGCAAACCCTGCTTCTTGCCCGCCCACTCACTCAGGCCGTAGGTAATAAGTATAATGCTCAAAGAGCTTGTAGGCATTAGTATTGCCGCAATTAAAGGGGATAAGGTGCCTTGTACGGCAAAGTATAATCCAATTATATTGTACAGAATGGAAAGGATAAAACTGGCCATAATAATTTGCTGTCCACTTGCAGCAAAAGCAATAAATTTATTTAGTCGAGCAAATTGATGAGCATCTATAATTCCATCAGAGGCAGGACTAAAATTATTAGTGCCTTCGCTCAATGCGATACCTACATTGCTTTGTTTTAAAGCGCCAGCGTCGTTAAGGCCATCACCTATCATCATCACTTGTCGTTGTGCTGCTTTTTGTAAATGCTCTATATAGGCTAGTTTCTCTTCGGGATCTTGGTTAAAAAGTAATTCTGAATCACTACCCATCAGCGATGTTAAATAGGGCTTCTCCGCATCATTATCCCCACTCAATACAGATAGTTTATACTTTAACTTTAGTTGTTGTACTACTTCTGCCATACCCAATCGGTAACTATTTTTGATGCGGAATACACCTATAATCTGTTCATCAATTTTTACATAAACAGAGCTGCCTTGTTTTTCTGAAAGGTCATTTTGTACAAATTCTGCCGAACCGATCTTAATGTGCTTGTCGTTTATCCATCCTTCAATTCCTTTGCCCACTGTGTTTTTAAAAGAATCGACATCTCTTTGTTGGGTAGCCGATAAATGTTCCAAAACAATGCGGCTCAGCGGATGCGTTGATTGTCGTAATACACTAGCTATAAGTATCTTGTCTTCATCACTAATCCAAAGTCCTTCATAGAGCACTTTAGCTTTTTTGTTTGGTGTTAATGTGCCCGTTTTATCAAAAACTATGTGGTTTATTTTAGATAAGTCTTCAATTACGTCAGGGTGTCGAAGATAGAATTTGTTCTTGCTGAGTATTCGTAGAATATTGCCGTTAGTGAATGTAGATGACAATAATAGTGCGCATGGGCAAGCCACAATAAGAATAGTGGTTAGTGCATTCCACATCAATAGGATTTCTCCCTGTAAAAACCAATACAGCCCAGCGATACCCCCAATCATCAATACAATTGCCGTAAAGTATTTACCCAATTTATGAATGATAGAAACGCTATGTTTTTCGCTTTTGAAAACATCTTTGTTCCAGAGGTTGGTTAGGTAGCTTTGCGATATTTCTTTCACAACCACTAATTCTATATTCGCTCCCAATTGTTTGGCTCCTGCATATACTATTGATCCAATCTCTTTGGCTAAGGGGATACTTTCTCCACTTACAAAGCTGTAGTCTATTTCTGCTTCACCTTTCGATAAAATACCATCAACTGGTATCAATTCATTGGTGTGGATTTGTATTACATCATTCACCTTAATTTGTTCTACAGCCATCGGTGTGAATCGCCCATTCTGCCATACGTTCACAGCTATCGGAAAGAAGGATTTAAAATCTCTATCGAAAGAAATAGATCGATAGGTACGGTCTTGTACTAACCTCCCCAACAACATGAAAAATACTATCCCCGACATACTATCGAGGTAGCCAGAGCCTTTGTCAGAAATGAGTTCATAAAGGCTGCGTCCAAAAGTAATGGCTATAGCTAGGGCAATGGGTAGGTCAATATTGAGAAATTTGTTTTGCAAGCCTTTCCATGCCGTGATGAAAAACTCTGTGGCGCTATAGAAAATAATGGGTAAAGAAAGCAACAAGATGAAATACCGATACGCTTGGCCGATTTCCTTTTCCATAAAACCACCTAGTGAAAAGTATTCTGGAAAACTGAGCATCATGATATTGGCAAAACAAAATCCTGAGATACCTAATTTGAAGAGTCTGTTTTTGCTTCCTTTTTTTGCTTTTTTGCTACTGATATCTTGGAGGCTTATATGAGGTTCATAGCCAATAGATGTAAGAGTTTCCACTACTTTTCGCAGTGTTGTTTCTTTGTTTTCGAAAATGATAAAGACCTCTTTTTGTGTAAAATTTACCCGAGAAGATTTGATTCCTGGATTTATCTTGTGGATATTTTCGAGCAAATACAGGCAACTACTGCAGTGCATTTGCGGAAGGTAAAAATTAACGTGTGTTTGTTTACCATCTGCAAAACGGATTAGTTTTTGAGCGATACTGTGCTCTTCTAAAAACTCAAATTTATCGGCGCGCACATTTATTTTTTGTGCAAGACCCGGATTTTGATTGAGGTCGTAGTAAGTGCATAGATTACTTTGATTTAGAACTTCGTACACCATTTTACAGCCTGAGCAGCAAAATATTTTTTCCTCAAGTGCAATTTTTTTATTGCTGCAATCTTCTCCACAATGAAAGCAGGTACTTATATCCTGTACATTGTTATTGATGTTGACCACGACAAAATTTGATTAATGATGATGAAGGATTTCTTTTGAACTTTGTGCAGCCATAAAGCAAGCGCAGCCTAAATTCCATCCATTGAGCATGGTATTCCATTGTTTTTTTTCTTGGATAAAAGATGTTTGGAATACAAATATCAATTGATAAATAGGGTGTGATTTTTCAAGAGAATTGGCCACAGCTTCTTCCTCTATTTGTTGTACGAGTTCTGCAATTATTTTTTCTTTTTTCTGGGTCAATGATTGCAGCTCAATTATATTTATAGAGGGCTTTGCTTCAGGATTGTCTTTGCTGTTAAAAACCTTTAATACAGAAGGGAACACTAGTTTTATTTCGTAATTGCTCAATGAATCAAATTCAGATTTGAGTAAATAAAAACGGTTTATAATCCCTGATCGTTCATCCGGTAGCGGTTTAAGGGAGTTGTAGTCGAGCACCTCTTGGATAAGCGTACCAATAAATGGGTAAAGTTTTTCGCCGATTTTTTCAGTTATTTCGGCACCTGATGATGAGTGAGCGCACATAATACACATTGATTAAGTGGCAAAATTCTACTTTATGCTTACTGTAAACTATGATAGGTAGTACCCCAAAATATGAGAGATGTCATCTTTTGGATTGATTAAACAAAAAGAAGCCCAACATGGATTTGTTGGGCTTCTTTTTGTAAGTCTTGGAAAATTAATACAGTAAGTTTGCCGTTTTGGTCAATTTTTCGGGGTTAATAATTTTAATTTTTTTCCCAACGAGTTCAATGATTTTATCATTGTTAAACTCCGATAAAAGTCTAATAGCACTTTCGGTAGATGTACCTACAAAATCAGCAATTTCTTCTCTGCTAAGCTGCACTGCAAGGGTTTTTTCATCTGGCTCATAGCCATAAGTAGCTTTGAAAAATAGTAAGGCTTCAGCCATACGCTCACGTACATTTTTTTGGGATAGCGATACAATATGTTCTTCAGCTTTTTTAAGGTCGTCACTTATTTTTTTGAATAGCGCGGTACATAATTGTTGGTTTTCCATGGCCAACTTTAAAAAGTATGCTTTGTCGACAATGCAGATGGAACAATCTTCGAGTGCAACAGCATTACAATGGTAACGGTCGTTAGAGATTAAGGCTCTATAACCCAAGATGTCGCCCCCTTTTACCAAGCGTAAAATTTGTTCTTTACCATCGGGTCCAGATGTAGATAATTTTATTTTGCCGCTATTGACGCAGAATAAGCCCATTGGTAATCCGTTCTCAGAAAATATAATTTGCCCTTTTTTGTAGATCGAGCAAGATTTATGTTCGTTTAAGTCTTGGATATGATCTGAGCTCACTACCGAAAAAACAGAGTGAAGTCTAGAGTTGCATGTAGCACAATTGTGTTCGTAAATGTTATTGGAAGCCTTCATTTGTCTAATTTTAAATTATTGTCTGAATAGCCATCTTTATCCTGCGAAGGTATTCAATCTTATTGGTTAGCCATTAGTTTTATTCTGCAGTTTTCCTTGAAATGAGTTCTGAATCCTTAGGTGGCAGTGAAAATCCAATATGGGAAATTTGTTTTAATCTTTTTTATAAATGGCTCTTGATGCTTTTCTGTACTTTCGTTATCTGAAACGCACTAAATTTCTTCAATTATGAGTGATACAATTAAATTATTGCAACCCAATGCCCTTTGGGCACATTTTGCCGATCTCAATGCAGTACCTCGGCCCTCCAAAAAAGAAGAGCGAGTTATTGCCTTTATGAAAGCCTTTGGCGAGGGTCTTGGATTAGCAACGATGGTGGATAAAGTGGGTAATGTACTTATCAAAAAGCCAGCTACTGTTGGCATGCAAGATTGCCAAACTGTAGTGTTGCAAAGCCATATTGATATGGTACATCAAAAAAATGCAGATACTATTTTCGATTTCGAAAAGCAAGGAATTGATATGTATGTAGATGGTGATTGGGTAAAGGCAAGAGGTACAACATTAGGTGCGGATAATGGTATTGGTGTGGCTGCAATAATGGCTATTTTATCTTCAACAGATATTCCGCATCCTCCCATTGAGGCTCTGTTTACAATTGATGAAGAGACAGGAATGACAGGCGCTTTGAATCTTGAGGGCGGATTGCTTGATGGAAAAATTTTATTGAATCTCGACACCGAAGAGGACACTGAATTAACCATTGGTTGTGCTGGAGGCATAGATGTTACGGCAACGGGTAGCTATGAGCAGAGCATTCCTGATTCGAATGTCCTTGCCTTTACTCTTTCTGTAAAAGGACTTAGTGGAGGTCATTCTGGCGCTGATATTCATTTGGGCAAAGGCAATGCGAATAAAATTATGAACCGCATTTTGTATACGCTCAATAAGGAATTCGGTATCGGCATCAGCAGTATCGATGGTGGTAGTTTGCGCAATGCGATACCCCGTGAGTCTGTTGCAACGATTGTAGTAGCATCAGAACTTACAACCAAAATGCAATCCGTTTTTACTGAAATAGCAACAAATATTCAGGCAGAATATAGCCTTACGGACGCACAATTAGTTATAGCGATTTCGGAGACTAATTTACCCGAAACAGTTATCAATAAAGACGTTCAAAGTAAATTATTGGCTGCCCTTTACACTTGTCCTAACGGTATTTATAGAATGAGCCCTGCCATTCAAGGATTGGTACAGAGCTCTAATAATTTGGCACGCGTATTGGTAAAAGACGGTACTTATAGTATCCAATGCCTGACCCGCAGTTCGGTAGATAGCGAAAAAACAGATCTTGCTCAGGCTATAAGTGCGGCCTTTGGCTTGATAGATGGTGCTAATCTTACCTATGCTGGAGCTTATCCTGGTTGGGAGCCTCGCCCTGATGCTCCGATTATCAAACTAATGAGTGGCTTGTACCAAGAACTATTTGGCGAAAGCGCTCATGTAAATGCCATTCATGCTGGTTTAGAATGCGGTATTTTAGGCACCAATTATCCGGGCATGCAAATGATCTCCTTTGGACCTAATATTTATGGCGCCCACTCACCCGATGAGCGTGCACAAATCTCTTCTGTGCAGAAATTCTGGACATATTTTACAGAGACTCTGAAGCGAATCCCCAAAAATTAATGCGCCTTGTTTTTTTCAAAAGGCCTTTCATCATGACAAATGAGGAAGGCCTTTTTCTTTTAATTAGCTCGTTCCATACCTAAGGCTTCATTTATTTTCTCCTTACTTTTGTCCCTCTCTTAGTTTATTCAACTCATTGCATATTTATGAAAGTAGCCTTGGTGGGCGCAACTGGCCTTGTAGGGAGCACGATGCTCCGTCTTTTAGAAGAAAGAAATTTCCCTATTACAGAACTATTACCTGTAGCCTCTGAGCGCTCTTTGGGGAAGTCTATTTTGTTTAAGGGTAAGGAATATCCCGTCATGCTTGCTGCCGATGCCATTGCTCAAAAACCTCAGCTGGCTTTGTTTTCGGCGGGTGGCGGACCTTCCCTGGAATGGGCACCCCAGTTTGCAGCAGTGGGTTGTTATGTGGTGGATAATTCATCTGCTTGGCGGATGGATCCGACTAAAAAATTAGTAGTGCCCGAAGTGAATGGCGAAGCACTCCACAAAGAAGATTTTATCATTGCTAATCCTAATTGCTCTACTATACAAATGGTGATGGTCTTACAACCCTTGCACCAACAATACAACATCAAACGAGTGGTGGTGAGTACTTATCAATCGGTAACCGGTACGGGCCAAAAAGCGGTGGAAGAAATGATGCAACAGCGCTCTGGCAAGAGCATTACAGAGGTTTATCCTCATCCTATTGATTTTAATCTGATACCCCAAATTGATGTTTTTCAAGACAACGGATACACCAAAGAAGAAATGAAAATGGTGTTGGAGACCTGTAAAATAATGGGTGACGACAACATAAAGGTGACGGCTACTTGCGTGCGTGTACCCGTTATGGGCGGCCATAGTGAGAGTGTGAATATCGAATTCAACAATGACTTTGATCTATCCGAAGTGCGGAATTTATTAAGTGCTGCAGCAGGAGTTCATTTGCTTGATAATCCAGCGAACAAAGAATATCCCATGCCGCTTTTTGTTACTAATAAAGATGAGGTTTTTGTAGGCCGTATCCGCCGGGATGAAAGCCAAGCCAATACACTCAATTGTTGGATAGTGGCCGATAACCTGCGCAAAGGAGC
>JAIXWS010000081.1 GCA_027491165.1 Sphingobacteriales bacterium
ATAGCCAGTGCCACTACAGATTCTTTGAGGGTAAATACTTCGGGGGTTTATAGCCTGCGCGTATACTTAGGCTCTTGCTCCGATACAAGTAATGATGCGACTATTGTGGTTAATCCATTGCCTAGTTCTTCATTTACCAAAACAGGAACAACAGGTGCAATTTGTTTAGGCAGCACATTAGAGCTTACAGCGCTTTCTATTCCAACAACATCGACTTACCAATGGTCTCGCGATGGTATTGATATCCCTGGCGCTACAAGCCAAAAATACAATGCTGCCATTGGTGGTGTGTATACCGTAAGAATTAAAGACAATAATAATTGCCGCAGAACTTCGGATACCATGAAGGTTATCAATACGCCAATGGGTGTGCCCAATTTGCTTCCGAAGGATTTACGATTCTGTGAGGGTACAGTGGTTAAGCTGTATGCCAATGCTGGTCCTTTTGCTGATTCTTTTGCATGGACTAAAAATGGCTTGCCTTTGTCGGATACAACACCAACTATCGAAACAGGTGATTTGGGTTATTATGCTGTGACCGTTACTGATGTGTATGGTTGTACCCTTACTTCTACTACCTCTACTATTACTGTTGATCCATTGCCGATTAAACCCGTTATCAATAAAATAGGTTCTATCTTGTCTACCGCTAATCCTTATGCCAGCTATCAATGGTATAGAAATGGTAAGATTATTGTAGGTGCTACAAGCCGTAGTTATACCATAAGTTTTGATGGCGATTATCATGTAGTGGTGACCAGTAGTCAAGGATGTAAGAATATTTCGGATGTGCTATCTGTTCAAAACCTATCTGTAAAACAAATTGCACGCGATGGGGTTAAGATTAATTTATATCCAAACCCTGCCCAGTCCATGATCAATATCGATGCACCTATCGACGTGAATTTGGTGATTAGGGATATTCAAGGCAAGCAAATTATGGAGCTTAAAAACGCCCAACAAGTGGATATGAGCGCCTATGCCGATGGTATCTACATCTTTACCCTCACGGACAAAGATGGTGTAGTGGTGAAAATGGATAAGGTGGTTAAAAGAACAAACTAATACATCTATTCTTTAGAGCTAACATAAAAAAGAGGCTGACTCAAAATCTGAGTCAGCCTCTTTTTTTGTCCCTAAGCATGGCTTTATTGGTCGCATTTTTTTATTAAAACTGTGGCACCCTCTGGCGGGTCTATCCACCAATAGAAAAGCCAAACAGTTTATCTGTTTGGCTTCTCAAAAAAGAAAGGTTAATAGTAGTGACTAGCTTTCGGGCACAACAAGCCTAAAGCCCATGCCATGAATATTCACGATTTCTACAGAAGAGTCTTCTTTTAAATATTTACGCAGCTTAGCAATGTACACATCCATGCTTCGACCATTAAAGTAGGTGTCACTGCCCCAAATGCGCTTCAATGCTTGTTCGCGGGGCAATAAATCATTTTTATACTCAGCAAGCATTAAGAGCAATTCATTTTCTTTTGGAGATAATGTCGTGGTATGGCCATCAGCACTTAAGGAACGAATCTTACTATTAAAGTCGTATTTGCCAATTTTGAACTCGATTTGTGAATGTTGCTTTTCATTAAGCTCTTGGTTGCGTTTTAATACCGCTTTAATTTTATGCAGCAATACATCACTGTCAAAAGGTTTAGTGATATAATCATCAGCACCCAATTTATAGCCATTAAGGATATCATCTTTCATGCTTTTAGCCGAAAGGAAAAATAAGGGTATATCTGGGTCAACATTTCTAATTTCTTCGGCCAAAGTAAAACCATCCATATTAGGCATCATGACATCTAAAAGGCAAATGTCATATTTTTCACGACGGAAGGCCGCTAGGCCCAAGATGCCGTCGCGACAAAGCTCTACGATGAGATCATTAAGTTCTAAATAGTTTTTGAGGACAATGCCAAAGTTGGTATCATCTTCTACAAGAAGCACTTTTGATTTTTCTTTTTCCATTGTTTTATTGATTTTCTGTTATTCAAATATAACGTAGTAATCGCCTCTAACGCATAGGTACAGATTAAATTTACGTTTTTGCTAACTTTTGCCCTGCATGCGATAGTTGGTCAAATGGGTCCATTGCATTCATGGCTGCAGGAAGTTTCCTCATTTTTGGGAACGGCTATAAGGCTAGTCTTAATAATGGTCTTCATGCCCACTGTTTTAGGCTAATCCTTCTGCAAAATGGATTAAGCGCGTTTGCAACATTTTTTGGTTATAGTGATCCTTGATGAGCTTTTGGGCATTGTGCACTATCTGCAATGCCTCCTCTTTATGGGCAAGCACCCATTCTATTGCATAGGCAAAATCCTGAGGAGCATCAGCTAGTAAAAAATGTGTTTTGTCTTGGGCTTCTATACCTTGTATGCCAACACGAGTGCTGATGACCAGCTTGCCTTCTGCCATGGCTTCTAAAGTTTTTATTCTAATGCCAGAGCCAGAGCGAAGGGGTACTATTAAAATTCCTTTGTCTTGAATAAAGGTGCTCGCATCCTCAATTTCGCCCGAACAATAAAAGTAAGGTTTGCGTTCAGTTGTAAACCAATCCGGCATTTTTCTTCCTGCAAAATGAAATTCAAAATCAGGGATTTTTTGATGTATGCTAGGAGCGATTGCATCACGCATCCATTCCATAGCCTCAATATTGGGTTGCCAATCCATAGCGCCCAAGTGATAGGCCTTATGGCTGAGGCTCTCTACTGGGGGTTTTGCGTCCATGTCTATGCCAAAAGGTATGCTGCACATTGCTGTGGTACATCCCGATCGGCTTATGGTCTGTGCATCATTATCCGAGATGGCAATGAGTGCATCGGCGTCTTGCCACACCATTTTTTCATATTGTTCAATACGCTTTGCTAGGTTTTTTAAATACCTTTTTTTCAAGAGGCCAACTGATTCTTGCGCTAATCTATACCATATTTCCGCTTCAACATTATGCAATCGTTGCATGAGCAAGGCCTCGCTGTGTTGGCGTATGGCAGGGGCGTATTCCTGAAGGTAAATGCTTTCTAATTGGATAATTTTGGGCTGTATTTCCTTTATTTTTTCTATAATCTTTTGCTCAAAATGTCGCGCATAAAAACGCTGGGCATGCTGTGGCTTTTTGCTGAAGATGAAATTGGATAGTGTGGGAAAGACCTTTATCTGGGTATCCATTTGGACCATCTCAAAGCTAGCGATTTGCTTGAAAAGCTCTGGCAACTCTGCTTGGTCAATGTGGTGCTTTGTTGTATTCATGGCCAACAAATGCACTGGCCTACCCGCCTTGTGCCAGCCCTTAATCATCGCAAACATCGCCATTGATCCGCCATCTTTTAGCGGAAAAGGCACACGATTGCATACAATCAAAATAGCGTTATTGATGTTCATTTATCTGTCAAAAATAAGACGCAAAATGCCAATGGACTCAGATTATTTTATTGTTCAAAGATCTTTGTTTTTTGCTGTGGCTAATGAGCAGGGTACATGTTTGTCGAGTTGGCTCTTCATTATTTCGATTATGAGTGCCTTCTATAAGTGTTTATGCCTTATTCTTACCACCAGCAAACAAAGAGTATAATTTGATAAAAGACTATTTGGCTACAGATACGCTCATCCCCAAGCTTTGTGGGCGCAATTTCATTTAGGCGCTAGTCTGCTATCCAATAGCAGCGTGTATAGACCGGCACAAAAAACAGTTGAACAGTAGGGTCTAAATAAAAGATTGCTGCCTACTTGAGGTTTTAACCAATAGGGTAGGACAAAAAAAGGTTGCACTATTTTGGTGCAACCTTTTTTCTTTTAAAAAATTTTAGGTTTATTCTACTTCATTCATTTTACTGAATTCGCCTAAATTGTCTAGGTCGAATAAAAGAGAGAATCGTACCGTATTGCTCAAAGGATTGCGATTGATACCTGCGCCTGAGGGCACTAAATAAGCTACATTAAGGTTGAAAATGGTGTAGCGAACACCAACACCGACAGTAAAATAACGGCGGTCGCCATTTTCTTTATGTTCGTAATAATAGCCGCCACGCACAGCAAATTGATCTTGATACCAATATTCAGCACCCAATGCTGCATTTACGCGTTTAAGACCAGCAGGGTCACCGAAAGAACTAAATACACCCGATACTACAGATTTGTCGGGGTAGAAGTAGTTGACCTCGCCTGAGCTGTCTGTAGTGCTTTCGGGGCCAGGTACGAGTAGTTTATTGACGTCAAGGGCAAAGGTGATTTTATTGTAAGGGTCAGCTTTATAAGTATATGCAGCGCCAAGGCCAAGGTTTGTTGGGATAAAGTCTCTACGTGTAGAGCTATAAGAAATCCTACTACCTAAGTTGCTGATAACTGCTCCTGCACTGAATGTTGACGCTTTATCGTCATTTAGCTCTTTCGTATTATTATAGTATACGCCAATGTCCCCAGCTACGGCTCCGGCAGGGTTGATGTTTGCGCTTCCAGCAGCGCCTGTGGCTAATATAGAATGGATATAACGCAAGCTGATACCTGTAGACAAATTGTTCGATAAGCGACGCGAATAACCGAAGTCCATGGCATATTCACGGGGCATTCCAGTTCCGAGAGATTGTTGGTTAATATCCGTGTAATTAATATTACCCAAAGAAAAATAACGAATCGAACCACTTATTGCTTGGTTATCGTCTTTGCCAAATTTGGCAAAACCGGAAACGTAAGCTAAAAAGATATCAGGCACTAGGTCTTGCAACCAGGGAGTGTAGGATACGGAAAGACCATATTTTTTCTTAGAAAAGGGGATTTTCCCCACATTCCAATATTGTGCATTGGCATCTGCCGCAGTGGCTATACCCACATCTCCCATTGCTCCAGATCTGGCGTCGGGCGATATTCTTAAAAAGGGAACTGCAGTAGTAATGGCTATTCTCTGTCCATTAACTTTCCCTTTACTTGATGATTGTGCGACAGCATTTTGCGTAGAAATACCTACGGCTAGTATGCTTAATCCTGCTATGGCAATACGTTGAAACATTATGAATTTGCTTATTTTATTCTTTATTAAAATACTGGATACAAAAATAAGGTAATTGCCTTACAATAATACCTCTGTACTAACGTGTGAAGATTACTTTTTGGTATCCAAGGTCCTCAATATTTTTTTCTGTAGCGATTCTTATTCTGTATGGATAGATACCAGGGGCTAATTTTTCGCCCCCATTACCTGTTCCGTCCCAAGTTATTTCAGCAGTATTGCTGCCTGTTGGTGTAAATTCTTGTTCGATAGTACGCATGAGTCCTCCCATGGTATTAAAAATGTTTATGGTGGCTTTTAATTTTTCGTTTGGATGGTTGTGTTCGAACATAAAATGAGTGATATCATTAAATGGGTTGGGGTAGTTGTAAAGCTTCCTCAATTTTACGATTTGTCCATTAATGACTTCAAACATTGTTTTGCCCTCGCCTGAATTATTGTGTACATCCCAAGCTTTAACGCGCATACTATGAATACCGTCTGTTAAACCATTCATTGGAAAGTTTACAAAGCCAACTTTATACGTATTGGCTGCCGTTTCGTAATAATCATTTAGTACAAATGGAACCTCAATATTTTCGTCCAGTATGCCCACTAAATCGTGGCCAACAAAGCTACCTGTAACATTAATGCCGCTTTGATCTGAGATGATTGTGTATAAAACAGAGTTGGTGCCGGTTATTCCACCTGTTTTGAATAAGGAGTCGTTCATAAAGACGCGAACAATCGGTGCGTCTTCATCGGGTATTACATTATCCGCAAAGCCACCAACAGTAAAAGAGGTATCTGCACCAGCAGCATCAATGATTCCGTTGTCTGCATAATAACTTATTTTACCCTTGCCAAAATCATAATTGATATCTTTTGGACTAATAAATTCGAAGCTTAACAGTCCATTATTTACGGTTACATTTCCTTTATAAATAACATTGTTTTGTAGTGAATATTCTCTATTGCCACCGCCGCTATTGGCCGTTTTAACTGATGCTATTTGTGGTTTATCGAAGAATGCGATACTGGCCTTCCCATTAAAATTGCTCATTATATTTCCTGCATCATCTCTTACCGAAGCATAAATGCGGTAAGCGCCTAATGATTTGACAGAGTCTGATGTATAGCCTACTCCGTCAATGATGCTGTGCATCGAATCTGTCTTTACTTCGTATCTTGGAAAATTAGGTACCAGAGCAGGGTCTCCAAGGAGTGCAAATTTGCGCGTATTGGTAGAGGGCGCGCTGTTTTTCGCAATGGTAAAAGCATCTCCAAAAGTATTCCAGCCATCTATTTTTTTGGTGAATTGCGTTTTTAAATAGGCGCTATTAAATATCAAATTTAGTGAAGCATATACTACCTGTGTGGTAGTGATCAATGAAATAGCTCCGCCATCACCCTTCAGTAAAATCTTTTCTCCTGATGAGGGTTTGGCGGGGTTGTTGAAACGACTAAAATCGCAGGTTGCAGTGATTAAAATGGGCATCTTGTAGGGGTTGTCCCAGCCATTATAATCATCTTGTGTAACTACTCTTTCGTGTGCTAGGGAATAAATGCTGCCATGGCCGCTATAATTCATCAAAAAAGTTCCCTTATTCATGTTGTCATTGATGATTTTGTTGGCATCAGGGCATCTTTGACCACCAGGTGTGGATACAAATTTCATGTTGTCGAGATAAACTTTTTGTGCCTTATAAATATTACTTGCATTTTCAATAGTGTGAAACATGGAATCGGCATCCAGTAAATGATTGCCTGCATTGTCTTCATTGTCGCCTAAATACAAGTTATTTAAACGCCATACACCCAAGGCTTCTTTGCTCTTGTAACGTATAATTTTATCCACCACTGCGTTTGCTTGTGCTGCACTCGTTGCAGGAATGCGCCCCACGCCAATATCCATTAAGGCGTTGGTAGATTGAATATCTTCAGCGCTATCCAAAATCGCAAAAAAATCATCACTGCAATAGCCTTCTGTTGCATTGATTGACTCTTCGGTTTCGAATGTGGGTACTATTTTAGCGCTGTTGGAAACGATATTCTTATAATCATAAGAAGCTTGACCCAAAAGCAATAAATATTTGGGCATTTTATTTTCATCTATTCCTGCACGATCGTAAAACATCTTCACGAAATCCCTAATGGAAGAAATGTCTTTTGCGCCAGAAGCAAACTCATTATATATTTTGTCTACAGGTACCGTATGCACCGTTAAAGCATTTGTACTTCTATGGAAATTGGCTAAACGCTCTGCTGCTTCGGACATCTCTGGATGATGCACGATAATATAATTGGCTTGGGGCAATCCATGAAGGTCTTGGTTGGGCACATTACCTAAATATTTTGGCGTTAAAAATAAATTGTCAAAAGCAATGTATTCCCTCAGTTGCTGTGCATCTTGTACAAATCTGAAGCTGGATCCGCTGAGTGCACCATTGATTTTAGTTGGGTTGAGGATGTCAGTAACATCCCAAACTTTGGTAGCATCGTTGGCTGATTCTATTACGAATTGTGCAATAGAAGCAGTTTTGACGCTTCTCCAGTCCCTGAAACCCATTTGAGTAAAGGAGTTCAAGCTTAATTGTCTGCGCGTATTGATTTCAATAAAATCCAAATAGCCTTTAGCGGTGCTGACATATTTTTCGTAGTTGATGTTGAATTGGAGTGCTGCAGCGCTAGAGACTATTGCTCTGCCAGATTTGCTGACGGCTGTCGCTGGATTCTCACCATCGGTACCTGAAATACCATAAAGATCATCATGGACACCAATGATGTTGTTATTCAATTGGACAGTAAATTTTGCACTGTTTGGTCCGCCCAAAGCGGCACTGGCTAATTGGTACCAATAATACACCGTGTCATTGATGTTTTGTGCTGGGAAGCTAAAAGTTTGGTTAGGATTAAGCCCCGTGCTAAAGCCAAAGGTTTCACCCCACCATATCTTACCAAAAGTCCCAAGATTTACCAGTTCTTTTTCGTGAAGATCATAATAATTGTAACTGCTAACGATGGTGGTTGGGCTGCCGCTGGCCGCTGGCGCGATGGACATTCTTTTGCCTATGGCTGTATTGAAATTGATAAAGTAGTAACTACTATCTGCGTATAAATTTGTTCTGTGATGAAATTGTTGGTTGGCACTGTCTTTTAACCATTCTAAGGGGCCATTTGCATAAAATAAAAAGTAATCGCCAACACCAAAAATACCATCTCCTCCATCATACATATCAAGAGCATTTTCTTGAAGATCGTCGTATCTCGGTACCGCATTTGCTTCATAGAGCATGGTGCCTCCATTACCAAACAATCTTATTTGTGCGCTGTTGATAGTACTAGATTGGCCGAGTACATTTTTGACAAAATCATAATCCACTTTGTAAACGCCTTTTGTGCCTATGGCCAATTTTTGCCAATTGCCGCTAGATAAAACACTATTTGAAATAGTGGTTCGTAAGTTTTTGTTGTTGCTGCTTTTTTCTTCTTGCTTTTGTGGGGTGTTTTTTTCGTTAAGGCTTATCGTACAACGATTCATTTGTTCAAAAGTGCCATCTTCTTTTTTGCGAAAAGCTGGTATCCTCAATAGAGCATAAGTTTTTTTTCGTTCAAGGCCCAAGGCAAGCATGATTTTGCCTTCTTTTTGCAGGGAGCTGTCTGCAAGATGAATATCTGTTGGGGAAAACACTTGATTTGAAATGGATACTTCTGGTAAAGCTTGGCCTAACAGGGGTATTTTCTCTACATAAAATGCGCCTTGCAATTGGGCTGTATTTTTATCTAAAGAAATATGAATTGTATTTTGTGAAAATGCATGATGGGCTAGGAGCAATAATGCCAATAAAGGATACAATCTTTTGTTCATGGTCATTTTTATTTTAGGTAAAAAAACACGCTTTCAAAGTTAAGTAAACCAATCGGATTTAAAGCGAACCTTGAACAGTTCATCATAAGGCTATGTAAAAAAGTAACGATAATTTTATCATTTTATTATAAAATCTTGGGTGGTTTACAAAATTCAAATAAGAATTATTGAAAAGCTTTTTTGGGGTATTTCAATTGTCTAAGAAAAAATGCGGACAAAATTTTTTGAAGAAAAAAATATTTTAGCGAACAAATTTTTTTTAGCCCAATAAGCAGCGAAAGTGCTTGGAAATAAAGGATTTTGCCAATCCGAAAACCTCATTTTTGCTATCAAAAAACGAATGAGAAAAAAGTTTTTTTAAAAAAACGATGCAGAAATACTTGACAATATCAAAAACATGCTCTACTATTGTAGGACTTTTAACAATAAGAAGACTTAATTTAGTAGTAAATATTTTCTCAGAATTATGAAAAGATCACTCATTAGTATGGGCTTGCTGTGTATCGGAACAGCTACGCTATTTTCTGCTTGCTCTTCCCGCAAAGGTGGCGCTGGTGGTTCAGGTGTTTCAAACAAAACAGGTTGGAATTACAATGATCCAAAACTTGGAGGTTTTGATGTTGCTAAGTCTTGGAGCCTTGGTGGCCCAGGCCTTGTATCTATCGAAGGGGGTCGTTTTACAATGGGACAAACCGAAGAAGACTTAGGTGACGAACATGTAAGCATTCCTCGTACCGTTTCTGTATCATCTTTCTTTATGGATGAAACCGAAGTAGCGAATGTTCACTACCGTGAATACACCTACTGGATGACACGTGCGTATTCTGCCGACTATCCAGATTTGGTTGCCAAAACACTTCCAGATACAACAGCTTGGAGAGATGCCTTGTCTTACAATGAGCCAATGGTAGAATACTATTTCCGCCATGCTGCCTACACTTATTATCCAGTAGTAGGTGTTTCTTGGAATCAAGCAAATGCTTATTGCAAATGGCGTACTGACCGTGTTAATGAGATGAGACTTATCAAAACGGGACAATTAAAAAAGAATCCTAACCAAGTAAACGAAGACGTTTATAATGATGAGGCATATTTGGCTGGTCAATATGAAGGTCTTGCTGGTGGAAATCGCAAAAAAGATTTCGATCCAAACGGTTCTGGTAAACGTAGTGTTAACTATTCTGATGGTATATTATTGCCTGCTTACCGTCTTCCAACAGAAGCGGAGTGGGAATATGCTGCACTTGGTTTGAAAGCTAACAACCCAGAGCCTGCTACTACACGTCGTCGTGGTGAAGAGGTAATTACCAATAGAAATACTTATCCTTGGGGTGATCCAAACACTACTCGTTATGGTATTCGCAATTCATATCAGGGTGAGTTCCTAGCTAACTACAAACGTGGTGCTGGTGACAATATGGGTATCGCAGGTGGCTTGAATGACAATGCAGACATACCTTCAAATGTAGGTGCATTTATGCCTAACTCATTAGGTCTTTACAACATGGCTGGTAACGTTAACGAGTGGGTATTGGATACTTACCGTCCAACTTCTCACCAAGATGTAAATGATTTCCGTCCTTTCCGTGGTAATGTGTACAAAACTGCTGTTCGTAACCCTGAAGATGGTTCTTTACAAGAGAAGGATTCACTAGGTCAATTGACTAAACGTGATTTAGACTCTCTAGAAGTTGCAGCAATGGGTAACAACTACCGTATGAAAAAATCTGATGTGCGCAACTACAATGATGGAGATACCTTGTCTTTGTACGTTTATGATTATGGAAGAACTTCTTTGATCAATGACGATTCAAAAGTGTACAAAGGTGGTTCTTGGGCAGATCGCGCTTATTGGTTAGCTCCAGGCACACGTCGTTTTATGCAAGCTAACAGATCAAGTTCTACGATTGGTTTCCGTTGTGCTATGGATCGCTTAGGCAGTCCAAATGGTACTCCAGGTAATATTTTCTCTGGAAAAAGAAAAGCTAAATAGACTTCATAAAAAATAAAAGTAAAAAACCCACCAAACATTTGGTGGGTTTTTTACTTTTACACATATTTCCCAAAAGGCATGACTATACCACAACTTTACGATATTTATTTGCAATACCCCTCTGTTCAAACAGATACGAGGAACATCAAAAATGGCGATATTTTCTTTGCGCTAAAAGGGCCCAATTTTAATGGAAACAGCTTTGCTGCCAAGGCTTTGGAGCTTGGTGCACAATTTGCTATTATTGATGATCCCGCATTTCAAATCAACGAGCACACTATATTAGTCGATGATGTATTGTCTACTTTGCAGCAATTAGCTAGGCATCATCGACAACAATTTGATATTCCCTTTATCGGCATTACTGGATCTAATGGTAAAACGACTTCTAAAGAATTGGTGACAGCTGTTTTAAAACAAAAATTTGTTACCTATGCCACAGAAGGTAATTTAAACAACCATATTGGTGTGCCCTTAACGCTTTTGAAGATCAAAAGTGATGCGCAAATGGCTGTAATTGAAATGGGCGCAAATCATCAAAGAGAAATCGCTTCTTATTGCGAGATTGCTTTGCCTAATTATGCCATAATCAATAATTGTGGGAAAGCGCATATTGAAGGTTTTGGTGGCATAGAAGGTGTAAAGAAAGGCAAAGGTGAATTGTATGATTTTATCCGCGAAAGTAATGGCTCAATTTTTATCAATGCTGATTTGCCTTATCTCGCGGAGATGTCCATGGGTATTGATAAGCAGATTAGCTATGGTACCCAAAATGCCCAATACTTGGGTCGTATTAAGGAGCAAAGTTTAATGTTGCATCTTTTGGTAGAAGGTGATCAAGAGTCAGTAGAGATTCAAACTAATTTGGTGGGCGAGTACAATGTGCCCAACGTTCTTCTTGCTGTAGCAGTAGGTTCTTTTTTTGGCATCAACATTCAGGATATTAAAACCGCCATTGAGGCGTATCAACCCGACAATAGCCGTTCGCAGTTTGTATCTAAGGGCACTAATCAAATCATCTTAGATGCCTATAATGCTAACCCTACCAGTATGCGCGCTGCGATAACTAACTTTTCGAAAATTGAGGGCCCAAAAATCCTATTTCTAGGAGCGATGAAGGAAATGGGAGCAGAAGAGTTTGCTGAGCATCATGAACTGGTAACATTTATTCAGCAATGGAATTGGCAGTTGGTATTACTTGTTGGCAAAGAATTTAAAGCTGTAAAACAAGAACATCTATGGTTTGAGGATGCCGACCTTGCAGCCGAGTATATTGCGAACAATAAACCCCAAGACGCTTTGATTTTAATCAAAGGTTCTCGGGGTAGTAAAATGGAAAAATTACTTGAAGTCCTTAGCTAAAGCCTAGTAATTGATTACTTGCTCTTCCATGGCAGGCATAGCCCTAAATTCATATTGTTGGTTGCGCAATTGTGGCTCGAAACCTGCTTCGCGAATGGCTTCTTGAATGCCATTGGCTGTAAAGCGATGAGGTGCGCCGGCGGCACTCACTACATTTTCTTCGATCATGATTGAACCAAAATCATTTGCGCCGGCATGCAAACACATTTGCGCTACCTGTTTGCCAACAGTAAGCCATGAGGCTTGTATGTTCTTTACGTTTGGTAGCATGATACGGCAGAGGGCAATCATTCGGATATACTCTTCACCACTCGTATCGTATTTTGTTTTACGAATTCGGGCTAATAAGGTGTCTACATCTTGGAATGTCCACGGAATGAAAGCCAAAAAGCCTTTGGCCTCTGCAGGTTTCAAAGCTTGTACCGCACGTAATTTTACCAGATGTTCAAATCGCTCTTCGATAGTTTCTACATGCCCAAACATCATAGTGGCAGACGTTGTGAGTCCCACTTGATGGGCTTCTTGCATCACATCAAGCCATTCTTGTGCCCCACATTTTCCTTTAGAAATAAGACGCCTCACGCGGTCGTTCAGGATTTCAGCACCTGGTCCAGGCATACTATCCATGCCTGCTTCTTTAAGCCTAGTAAGCGCCTCGCGGTGGCTAATGCCCGAAACCTTACAAATATGTGCAACCTCGGGCGGCCCTAGCGCGTGCAACTTCAATTGGGGATACAATTGTTTTAGTTCGCGGAATAGGTTGGTGTAGTATTCGATTCCTAACTCAGGATGATGGCCGCCTTGTAACAACAATTGCTCGCCTCCATACCTAAATGTTTCTTCAATTTTTTCTTTATAGGTCTCTATGTCTGTAATATAGGCTTCTGGGTGCCCAGGGATACGGTAAAAATTGCAAAATTTACAATTGGCGACACAGACATTGGTAGTGTTCATATTGCGGTCTATAATCCAAGTCACTTTACCATGTGGCACCTGTATTTTGCGCAATTCATTGCCTAGGTACAT